>JBDHZF010000006.1:0-48639 GCA_039811765.1 Thermoleophilia bacterium
CGTGCACGTGCGACTCGTCGGCCGTGCAGTACCACACGGGCAGCTGGTGGCCCCACCACAGCTGGCGCGAGAGGCACCACGGCTTGAGGTCCTCCATCCAGCCGAAGAAGATCGACTTGGAGCCGTCCGGCACGAAGCGCACGGTGCCGTCCTTGACCCAGTCGATCACGGGGGCGGCGAGCTCGCGCATGTCGGCGAACCACTGGAGCGACATGAGCGGCTCGATGCGCACGCCCGAGCGCTGGGAGTGCGGCACGTTGTGGGAGTAGTCCTCGCGCCCGCGCAGGAGTCCGAGCTCGTCGAGCTTCGCGGCCATCGCCTCGCGCGCGGAGTCGGCGTCGAGCCCGGCGAACTCGCCGGCGAGCTCGTTCATCGTGCGGTCGTAGTTGATCGCCGAGAGCTGGTCGAGGCCGTGGCGTTCACCGATCTCGAAGTCGTTCGGGTCGTGCCCCGGGGTGATCTTCAGGCAGCCCGTGCCGAACTCGCGGTCGACGTACTCGTCGGCGATCACCGGGATCGTGCGATCGGTGAGCGGGAGGGTGACCTGCTTGCCGACGAAATCGCGATAGCGTTCGTCGTCGGGGTGGACGGCCACGGCCACGTCGGCCACGAGGGTCTCCGGGCGCACGGTTGCGACGATCAGCTCGCCGGAGCCGTCGGCGATCGGGTAGGCGATCTCGTAGAGCTCGTCGACGAGCGTCTTCTGCTCGATCTCGAGATCCGAGATCGCGCTCATCGAGCCGGCGTCCCAGTTCACGAGGCGGTTGGCGCGGTACACGTGCCCGGCGTCGTACAGCTCCACGAACGCGGCGAGCACGGCGCGCACGTAGCCCTCGTCCATCGTGAAGCGCGCGCGGCGAAAGTCCATGGACGCGCCGAGGCGGCGGAACTGGCCGTGGATGGTGTCGGCGTACTGGTCCTTCCATGCCTGCACGCGCTCGAGGAACTTCTCCCGACCCAGTTCGTGGCGCGTGGTGCCCTCCTTGCGCAGTTCCTTCTCCACCACGGCCTGCGTGGCGATGCCGGCGTGGTCAACGCCCGGGATCCACAGCGCGTTGAAGCCCTGCATGCGCTTCCAACGTATCAAGCAGTCCTGCACGCTGCCGTTGAGCGCGTGCCCCATGTGCAGCGCGCCGGTCACGTTTGGCGGCGGCACGACGATCGTGTACGCCTCGTGGTCGGGCGAGTAGTTGGCGTGGAACGTGCCGCGCTGCTCCCATGCGGCGATCCACTTCGTCTCCACGTCCCCGGGTACGTAACGGGTCGCAGGGGCGTCGTTGGATGCGTTCTGTGGCGGAGTCGAGGCGTCGGTCGTCATGCACGCATCCTATCCGCGATCGCACCCAGCCCAACCCGCGAACTCGTCGCCAATTCGTGCCAATAGGTCGTCCAAAGTGGCGATGAGTTACCGGGATGGAACAGGGTCGGGGGGATGAGTCGATAACCCGGCAGCGGGCTGCATCGGGGGATGTTCGGCTTGCTCCACGGCTGGGGGGGTACATGACCATCATCGATCCACGCGTCGTCGGCGGCTTCGTGCGCCACATCGCGTCTGCGCGCGAGGCCGGCGCGCACGCGCTCGACGCGCTCGCACCGATGGTTGCGGGCGCTTCGGCGAACGCCGACGACGTGTCGGCTGCGGCGCGGGAGCTCGACACTGTTGCCAGAACACTCGACGCGTCGCTGCACCAGAACACGACGCATGCCGCGGCAGAGGCTGTCGCGGAGCTGAACACCGTGGAACTCCCCGGAATCGCCCGTTCGCTCGACGACCTGCGCGTGAGCATCGAGACGGCCGGCGCCAACGCCGACCCTGCGCAGGTCGCCACCCGTGCAGGCGACGTGCAAACGCGATTGCGTCGCGTCGTCGAATACCAACTCGGCGAGATCGCCGACAAGGCGACCCGGCCACTGCCCGGCGAGGACGCAACGCTCGGCGCGGCCACGGCAACGGGTGCATGGCAGCCGCGCGAGGACGCGCTCGCCGCGACCGTGAACGACATCGCTGCCGACAGCGGCCTGACCCTCGATCACTCGGAATTGTTCTCCGAGGTTAACGCCGCCCTGCGCACGGCCGAGGACCATCTGCTCGCCGGCGGCCGCGCCGGTGGTGCATTCGACTCCGAGATCAAGGCCAGCGAGTGGATGCAAGTGGTCGACACGCCAGCAGACATCGACACGTACTTCGGCAAGAAGATGAACACGATCGCGAGGCTGCACGCGCGCGCAGCGGACCTTCGTCGGACCACACCCCTTGATGCGCACACGGGTGGCGTGGTTCCACGGTATCGCGACGGTGCGCCGTCCGGTCCGCGCGCGGTCGTGACCGGAATCGACGACGCGATGGGCACGCCGCGCATCGGTGATCGCGTCGCGACGCTTCAATTCCAACGACCACGCGAATCGGCGGTGGAATTGCCGCTGGTGCTGTCGCGTGAACCAGTGCCCGTTCCAACGCGCGAGCAGGCGATCGAACTCGCGTCGAGCGCTGGCGGCGAATGGTACCTCGTCGCGCCGCATGCCGACGGCGGATGGCAAGTCCTGCCCGTTCGCGATGTTGGGAGCAACGTCGATCGTGCTCTCAACTTGCATCGGTATGAGCATGTGGGAATATCCGGCATCCGACAGGACGCTGGCAGGATCGACGCGGTCGTGCACAACGGCGACGTCGTGCACGGCACGACGCCCTCCGCGGACGTGGATGCAGCAGCAGCCCAAGCAGCGGCGTTCGAGGGACTCGTCCCGCACGTCAGCCGCGCCGACTTCGGCGACGTTCCGTTCGGCGTGCGCAACGGCACGCCGTTCGCCAACGTGACGGTGCGAGGCTCCAAGCACGTTGCGCCGTGGACCGACACGCTCGTGGCGAGGTCGTACGTGGGCGTGACGATGGTCGATGGCGATCGCGACGGCGCGCTGAAACACCTGTCCTCCGTGGCACGCGGGGGCAATTCGTTCCAGATGAACGCGCTCGTTCGCGTGGACGTGGGTCGCTTCGCGATCGTCCCCATCGATGGCCTGAAGTCGATGTCCGCGCATGCACGCGAACAACTGCGATCGTCGCTCTCCGCGGACTCGATCACGGGGCAGTTCGCCGCGGACGTGGAGGCGATCGCCGTGGGGCGCGGCAAGTCTGCTCGAATCCTCGACGTGCGCTCTGGCGAGGTCTCCTGACGGTCGAACGTCGCTCAGGCCATCGTGCCGGGCGGCGCCAGCAGTGCGTCGATGCGCGCCGAGCCGTAGCACTTGAAGTCGTGCATCGTCATCGTGCCCTCGGCGTTCGGGTGGCTGTCCACGCCGGCGAGCTCGTCGCGCTCCAGCCGCACGACGGCGCCGAGGTCGCTGCCGAGTTCCACGTCATAGCGCGCGGGCACGGGGCCAAGCGCTGCCTGTCCCGTCTCCGTGGTCACTGGCACCGCGATCTGCGGGTGGAAGTCGCCGACGGGCACCTGCGCACCCGGGTACGCCAGCCCACCCTGCGCGAAGCCACCCGTCCACGTGAGGTCGATGTACACCCAGTCGTTGAGCTGCAGCACCGGGATCGTCACCACGACCTTCGCGCCCTCCACGCGGAACGGCAGCGACTGGCCCGGCGCCGCGGCGATGCCCGGCTTCGCGGAGCAAACTTCGGCCGTGGCGAGTTCCAGGCGGCCGGGACGGTCCGTGAGCGCGGCCGGTAGCAACAGCACCAGCTCGCGACGTTCGTCGGCAACGAGGTTGTGGATCAGCAGCCGTCCTGCTCCGCCCACGAATCCGGTCTCGTGCGAGACGTTCATGCGCACGTTCCAGTCGGCCCGAACGCCGTCCAACCCGCCCGGACTCGTTCCCCCGCTCTGCGTGGGGAAGGAGATTGCCGTGGCCCCTTGCGAAGGACCTGCGTTGAATGCGGGTTGAATGTTCATGTCGGCCTCGGCGTGCGGTCGGCGCTGGATGGAATCCTACGGGATGTTCCGAATGCCGAAGCCATACCCGGCTCGCCGGATTCCATGCAGGCGTCGACGCAGCCGTCGATGCGCTCTGCGTCCAGCATGCCCCGGATTTCGCGATCCGTGAAGAGGCCGATGCAGGAAAAAGGCCAGCTCGTGGCCACCGCCTGGTGCAACAAGGCCGCTTCCGATTCCCGATAGCCGGACGAAGACGCAATCGCGCCGTCGGGACTGGACATCCCGAGATCCGGCGCTTGGACGAAACGGGACGGGCATGAACATCGGTGCTGAGCTGCGCATGGGCTTCAACGCGATCGGACGAACGATCGCCGAACATCCCAGGATCGCAACCGCGGTCGGGCTTGGCGCGCTCGGGATCGGAGCCCTTGCGCTCACCGCGTGCACGAGCCAGCAGCCCGCCAAGGAAGGCACGACGTTCGCGTCGGACACGTTCGGCGATTACGACTCCAACCGCGACGGCAGCATCGGCCTCGACGAATCGCGTCGGGGCTGGGGCCAGGACCGCTCCGTGAGCTATCAACAGCGGATCGATCCGTACTACGTTCGCGTGTACTCCAACCACTACCACGATTCGTGGCAGATGTCGGTCGACAAGATCGTCCGCGCGGCGGGCGGGAACGACGCCGTGGCGTCGTGGCAGGAGATCGGCGATTTCGCCGTGCGCACCTACGACGCCGCCGACCGCAAGGGCGTGAAGGACGGCGTGCTCGATGCACGCGAGCAGCAACAGTTCCTGCGCGAGTACGGCGCCGACCGCGTCGACTACCGATCGGACTACACAGGCACGACGTACACCGACGTCTGGTCGCCGGAGTACACCAACCCGGACCCCGGACCCGTCTATGTCCCGAGCGAACCTCGCGATCCCGATCCGGGTCCGGTCTACGACCCGAGCGAGCCGAACGGATCCGACCCCGGTCCGGTGTACAACCCCGGCGGCAGCGGCAACAGCACCGATCCCGGCAATTCCGACGACGGGCCCGTGTACGGCGACACCGGCGGCAATTCGGGCGGCTACAACCCCGGTGGCACTGGTTCCAGCGACGACGACAACGGTCCCGTGTACACGACCACGGGCTGAGCACGCACCATCCGAAATCAACGAGGGCCGCGCAATGCCATCCGGCGTCGCGCGGCCCTCGTCAATTCGAGCGGGTGGCTGATCAGGCCACGCGCGGGGGAAGCCCGTTGCCGGGGTAGCCGCCCGGACCATCCGGGTAGCCGCCGGGACCACCCGGGTAGCCGCCCTGACCAGGGCGACCGCGGCCGTCGTCGGTTCGGTACAGCACGTCGATCGCGTTGCGCACGGAGTTGATCGGTCCGTCGAGCACTTCGCCCCAGCCACGACCGAACGACGAGTTGCGCCAATTCAGGTCGCGCAATCGGTCGCCGTTTCGCGACAGCAGGTCGACGGCACGATCGAGATCTCGCGAGACGTTGCGCGCTCGACCATAGGTCTGGCTGTCGAAATCGCGCGTCGCGTCGCGCAGGTCGCTGGACGCGGAGTAGAACCACTGCGGCCAGTTGTAGCCCACGGAGCGGCGGTAGTAGACGTTGTCCTCGAGCCGGCGATCCACGTCCGAGAACTGCTGCTCGATGCGGCGGAACCGATCCGTGAGCGGCGAGTAGGACGACGGCGGATAGTACGAGTTGATCTGCATGGCGTGACCTCGACCTCTCCATAGGGGGCAGATTGGGGACCGAGATACTACCCGGGCGGTTCCGGTTCGCGATGCAGTCAGTGCAGGTCGGTCGCGTCAGGCCTTGGACTTGGCCGTCGACTTGGCCGCGGTCTTGCGCTTCGCGGGAGCGCGCTTCTTCGGAGCGTCGGCCGCGCTTGCTGCATCGCTTGCGGCCTCCGCCTCGCCACCGCCCTCGTCCTTCTTCTGCCATCGTTTCTGGCCTTCGGGCAGCTCGGGGAAATCGAACACGACCTTGTCGTCGTCGTCGAGTTTCAGGCGCGCGCGGAACGGCTTGCCGGCGCGTGAGCGGAAGCCCTGCAGCTCCTCGGTGGTGTGGCGCTGCTCGATGAGCTCCTTCGCCTCGTCGGGCATCAGCTGGCGTCCGGCGATCGAGCGCCAGATCACGAAGCCGCAGCCGGGCTCCTCGCGACTCTTCCAGCTCGTGCAGCCGTAGGCGCGCGCGTTCTCGCGGATGATGTTCGGCTGGCCGTCGTCGTTCACCGTGCCGGCGGCGAGGCAGCGCGGGCACGGGCCGAGCTCGGCGCGCGCCATCTTCAGCTTCTCCTTGTCGATCTCGGTGATCTTCTCGACCGTCTGCTCGGTGAAGTCGACGATGCCCTTCATGAACTCGGCCGCGGCGAGGTCGCCGTGCTCGATGTCGCGCAGCTGCTTCTCCCAGTTGCCGGTCATGTCGGGCGAGATCAGCGGATGCCCCTCGAGGATCTCGATCAGCTTCATGCCCTTGCTGGTGACGCGCAGCGCGCGCCCCTCGCGCTGGACGTACTGGCGCCCGATGAGCAGTTCGATGATGCTCGCGCGCGTGGCCGGAGTGCCGAGGCCGCGTTCCTTCATCGCCTCGCGCATCGCCTCGTCGTCGACCAGCTTGCCCGCGGTCTCCATCGCGCTGAGCAGCGTGCCTTCCGTGTAGCGCGCCGGCGGCTTGGTCTGCTTCTCCTGCGGCTGTTCGTCGTCGATCGACGCGTCCACCGCCTCGCCCTCGGTGAGCTTGGGCAGCTGCGCCTTCTCGTCCTCGTCCGGCTTGGCGCTTTCCTCGGCGTCCTCCGCCGGGCCGTCGGCGCCGAGACCGTAGACCGCGCGCCAACCGGGCTCCACGAGCACGCTGCCCTTGGTGCGGAAGTGCTCGCCCTCGGCTTCGGTCACCACGACCGTGTCCTCGTGCTTGGCGATCGGGTGGAACGCGGCAAGGAAGCGGCGCACGACGAGGTCGTAGATGCGACGCTCGTCGTCCTTGAGCTTCGCGAGGTCCGCCACCTGCTCGGTGGGGATGATGGCGTGGTGGTCGTCGACCTTCGCGTCGTCGACGATGCGCTCGAGCGGCAGCTCGGTCAGGTTCTTCACGTACGCGGCGGCCTCCGAATAGAGCGCGAGCCCCTCGAAGTTCGCGGCGCGCGCCTGCAGCTCCGGCACCATGTCGGTAGTCAGGAAGCGGCTGTTGGTACGCGGATAGGTGAGCACCTTGTGCTGCTCGTAGAGCGACTGCGCCAGGCCGAGCGTGCGGCGCGCCGAGTAGCCGAAGCGGCGGTTCGCGTCGCGTTGCAGCGAGGTGAGGTCGAACAGCAGCTCGGGGCGCACCGAGCGCTTCTTGATCTCGAGAGACGCCACTCGGCCGCGAGCGCCGCGCACCTTCGCCACGCGCGCCTCGGCTTCTTCGCGGGTGCCAACCCATGTGGACTGCTTGTCGCTCTTGGGCTTGGACGGGTCGAACCACATGCCCGTGTAGGTGCGGCCGTCGGGATCGATGGTCGCGAACTCGGCTTGGATCAGGAAATAGGTGGTGGGGACGAAGTCGGCGATCAGCTGCTCGCGCGCGGCGAGGATGCCGAGCGTGGGCGTTTGCACGCGCCCGATCGACACCACGCCGCCGAACGCGCTGCGACCTCGAATCGTCGCGGCGCGCGTGGCGTTCATGCCCACGAGCCAGTCGGCCTCCGAGCGCGATCGCGCGGACTCCTCGAGGTGGCGCATCTCGGTACCGGGGCGCAGGTGGTCGAAGCCGTCCTTGATCGCCTTCTTGGTCATCGACGAGATCCAGAGGCGGTCGACGGGCTTGTCGACGCCCGACAACGCCATGGTGTACGCGAAGATCAGCTCGCCTTCGCGCCCGGCGTCGCACGCGTTGACGATGCCATCGACATCGTCACGCCGCGCGAGACGGTGGATCACCTTGAGCTGCTTCTCGGAGTCGCCGGAGCGCGCCTTCAGCTTGAACTCGTCCACGCCGTTCTTGCCTGGAATGATCGGCAGGTCCTTCACGCGCCACTTCTTGAGCGCGGGATCGTAGTCCTCCGGCTCGGCGAGCTCCACCAGGTGGCCGACGGCCCAGGTGATCACGTGGTCGTCCGACTCGAAGAAGCCCTCCTTCTTGTCGAACTTGCCCGGCAGCGCGTCCGCGAGGTCGCGTCCCACGCTCGGCTTCTCGGCGACGATCAGCGTCTTTCCCATGCCTGCTCCTCCTCGTGCATCACATCCCGATCGGCGCAGGCCACGCCGACGGGGGCGTCAGGCGAGGATAGCACTCGCGCTCCGTGGCGGATATGGCACCATTGCGCGGATGCGATCACCACTCCTTGGCCTCGCGCTGTTGCTTGCCGTGGCGACGACGCTGCTCGCGACAAGCGCGTCGAACGCTGTCGCGACCCCGTCCACCGACGCGGTGGACGCTGTGAACGCGCTGCGCGCCATGGTCGGCGTGGCGGCGATCGTCAACGACGAATCGCTGGCCGGCGATTGCGCGCTCCACGCCGCGTGGATGCAGTCGAATCGAATCGCGTCGCACGGCGAGCCAGCTGGATCCGAGGGGTACACCGCAGCGGGCGACGACGCGGGCAGGCATTCTGTGCTGCACCTGCACACCGGGCTGGCGCCGATCACGTCGATCGACACGATTCCGTGGCTCGCGCACGCGCCGCTGCACCTGGCGCAGCTGCTGCACCCCGGACTGGTTCGCTCGGGCTACGCGATCGATGGAGACGCGGCATGCATGTGGAGCCTCGATTCGTCGAGACGCCCGTCGCTCGACGTGTTCGATCCGTCGCGGGGTCGCAACGCATTCCACACGTATCCGAACGCCCGCACGGGCCGCGTGGCGCCGGCGCAAGACACGAGTGAGGAATCACCGAACCCGAACGAGCTGTTGGGCTGGAAGCGCCCACGCGTCACGGGACCGTATGTGCTCGTATTCGCAAACGGATTCGGCAATCGCGACGGGTGCGGAGCGATCCGCGTGACGAGCGTCAAGCTCTCGGGCGCGGACGGATCCACGCCGAGCGTTCGCTGGTGGGACGACGCGCGCACGATCGCGGCGAACCATTTGAGCGCGAACCAATGTCCGATTCCCGCGGGCACCGCGTGGTTCGCGGCGGGGAGACCGCTCGCGACCGGTACCTCGTACGCCGCGACCATCCGACTGGTCGGCGCGCACGCGCCGAAGGGCACGCGCGCGGTCACGCGCACCGTGAAGTTCACGACGACCGGCATCGACCGCGCGCGCCCGCGCGTGCGCGTAACGTCGATGACCGCGCGCCACCTCGCTGGTGGACGGTTCTCGTGGAACGTCGCCGCGCGCGTGTGGGACGCGTCCCACACCACCTGCAGCGCGACGGTGCAAGCTGTTCGTGTGCCGTGCGCCGTGCGCAACGGACGCATCACGCTTCGCGGCCAACGGGTTGGCGCTCCGGCCGTCGTCAGCGTCGGCATCGCGGTTCGCGACGCGCAGCAGTTGCAACGACAGCTGCGCGTGTCGCGTCGGGCGACCTGAACCAACTGCACCACGCGCCCCCCGTCGCGTCGAGAGCGGTTGACGCGCGCGACGATCGAGCACCGACCGAACGCAGTGAAACAACCACCGCGTGTCGTTCGATGTTCCGATGAGACCGTGCGCCACGGGGGTGCGCGCACGGCGACCAGGGGGAAACACCATATACGCGATGCCACGCATACCGTCTGAGATTCCGCGTCTGCCGCAAATCACGTCGCTGCCATCGACGGAATCCCCGAGCGACGGCGACGTGCCCGTCGTCGAGACGAAAACCGCATCGGATGCTCCGGATCGCGCTGCGCTGCTCACGACGATCCTCGACGGGATCGCGCAGCTGAAGCGATCGGGAACTACCGCCGACAACCATTCGACGGCGGACCTGCTGCGCGCGATCGCCAATCTCCTCGATACCGGCGCGCGGCGCGGTGTGACGGAGATCGTCACCGGACGGCCACGATTCGGCGGCGGGTATCCGCCGAGCTACACGTCGGCGGACACGACGAGCGCACCGGAAACGCGAGTGTTGCCGGACAGCACGTATGGCGGCGCGATGTTCGCGCGTCGCAATGGCTGACATGCGCTGAATCCGATCCACTCGCGCCGTGCGTCCGACCACCGCGTGCATGCTCGCGTGCACGATGGGCGACGACGGCTTCGATTCGACACGTGCAAACGACGACGCAATCGCGCGACTGCACGACGCGATCGAACTCGGACCTCCGAACGGCACGCACGTGGAATCGGTGCGCGCGATCTTCGACGCGCACAACGCGCCGATGCCACCGCTCGCGAAGGTCGCCCAGCAGGTGGACGCGACGCTCGAGGAGTCGCTGCTTCGGCTGACCGCGGTGCGACGCGTCGCGGCTCGAGATCGCGACGTGCACGTCGAATGCGCACTGGCGATTCGCGCCGGCATGCTCGATCCGACGACGGTGCTGACGGATCTCGTGTGGCATGCCGTGCTTGGCGACATCGCCGAGCACGATCATGTGCTCGGCGACGCGATCGCGCACGCGGTCGCGTCAGGACACGCCGAACGGGCGTTCGACTGCATCGAGCGCGCGCTCGCGCAACTCGACCAAACACCCGGTCGCGCGCTCGTACACGTGCTGCGTCTCGCCGCCGAGCTGGCAGTGGAGATCGACCGAGACGCCGCTGGCGCGATCGAGCGTTGGCGCACCGACGCGCTGCGCGCCGCGGACGAGGAATCAGCGGCACGCGCCGCGTACCGCGAGTCGTTCTTGGTGGATGCCGCCACGCGAAACACGCTTCTGCGATCGGTTGCAAGTGGTGCCACTCGATGGCGCGATCGCGCGCAAGCGCTGCTGCTGGTGGACGGGGACGATGCCGCAAGCGCCGTGGCCCACGACCGGTTGTCAGTTTTTTCGGCGGTGCGCGATGGCGATGCAGAGCTGGAAGCATCTTCGCTGCTCCTGCTCGCGAACCTCACGGGCCACGCGGGCGACGCGCGCACCGCGATCCGCTTGCAGGAGCGTGGCGCGCGGCTGGCGCACCGGCACGGCGCATGGCGTGCCGCGACGATCGGATGGGCGAACCTCGCGTGGCTCGCGCTGGATCGCTGCGACGTGAGGCTCGCGAACGACGCGGTCGAGAAGCTGTCGGCGATCGCCACGCTGCACGGCGTTGCGATGGCGCGCTTCGAGGCGCTGTTGCTCGAAACGGGAATCGCGTCGGTCGTGGGCGACGCCCACCGCGCGAGCGCTGCCTTGCGCGAGCTGGATCGAGCGCGCCGCAGCGGCGCCGATCGCGCAGACGAGTTCGACGAGATGTGGCTGTCGATGCGCGAGCTCGACGCACGAGTTGCATCGGGCGAAGACGACGCCGATCGAGCGTTGCGAGGTCGTGCGCACACGCTCGCAAACGCCCACGGCGACGACACGATCGCGTTCGAACTGCACCTTGTCGAATGCCGCCTCGAACGCGACCTGACCACGTTCGAGTTCCTCGCCGACGGCATCTCGTCCGCCGAGGCGACGTTCGCCGCACTCGCGCTGATCGAGTTGTCGAGCGCCGCCGCACTACGGGACGAAGACGATCTTCGCGAATTGCTCGGGCGAATGGCCGATTCCTGTTCGCACGGCACGGCGCCGATCCTGGATCGCGCGATCGAACACGCTCGCGCGCTCACGCGTCGTCTCGACGCGGTGGACCTCGCGGCGTTGCAGGCGATCGCCGACGCGTGGTCGAGCGACGGCTTCACGCGCGCAGGTGCCTTGGCATCCGCCAGCGTGGCGGCCGCTGCCGCTCGGCAGGGACGCGGCGAACTCGCGGCCAAACGCTTCGACATCGCCCACCGCAGGCTCGTGGCGATCGGCGCGATTCGGGACATCGTGACTGTGCGCGCGGCTCGTGACGCGGCCGCGGGCGACGCGACTGTTCGTTCCTCCGACCCCGCGGACCATCACGTCGACCTGCTCGACGATCTCGAGGACGAGACGGTTCGCGAAGCGATCGAAGCGATGCTCGTCGCGCGAACCCTCGCAAGCGGCGTGGAACTCCCACGAGGGGTCATCGCGTGGGTGGCGAGCGGCCCGCTTGTGGAGCGGCGAAACAGCCGCGCGAAACGATTGCACGGGCCTGGATGTGCGATCGGACTTGCGCAGGCGGTCACACCAGAAGATTCCGACCCATCACAGTTCGTCGCGCTAGGTCCGTGCAACGTTCGCGTCCTTCCGGTCGCCTGGTTCGAAGCCGAAGCGGCGCGATCCCCCGCCATCGCGCTCGCCATCGCGCGCGCGATGGCTCGCGCCGCGAAGGACGTTCGTTTCGACGACGTGACGGTGCGCCTCGAAGCGCGCTTGGCCCGAGCGCTGCTGCACACAGGCGACCAGCTGGGATGGACACCGGCTCCACCGACCGGTCGTCGCGCGTCGAAGCGGGTCGGCCGCACCCTGCTCGCCGACCTCGTGGGCGCCTCGCGCGAGGCAGTTTCCCGCGAGATCGCAACATTCGAATCGGCCGGAATCGTGCGTCGAGACGGCCAGCACATCGTGATCGTCGACGAGGCCTCCTTGTTCGAAGCCGCGAGCTTGGCCCCGCAAGCGTGATGAACATCACATAACCGCTGGTCGAGGGCATCGGCCACCCCCGACACACGGGTGTCATCACGACAACCACCAAAGGGGGACACACCATGAACACGATCACGAACACGGGATTCGCACCCGTGGAACGAGCCAGCGTCGCAACGGGCGCATCGTCGGCCGTGGCGGCGGGTGGCAACGTCGATCAGGACGACATCAACAATCGCGCGTGGACCACGTGCTTCACGCCGGGGCCGGGAATCGACACTTCGGTGGACTACCCGGACTTGTCCAGCGTGATCGGGAACCTGCACAAGATCGGCGCATTCGCCGCCGCTGGCATGGACGGCCCCCGCCTGGGCGAAACGTTCGTCGACGCGTCGCGGCTCAACAGGCACGATTCGGCCACGACGTGGAGCGACCTTCGCTTCGAAGACGTGATGGGCAGTTTCGACAATCTCGCGGACGCGCAATCCCGGCTCGGTCGCTGGCACCAAACGCACGCGTACGATCCCGAGACGACCGCCCGAATCGTGCGAGCCACCGACGAAGCCGGCAACACGTCGTACCATGTCGTGCTGCTGGACGCCGAACAGCTGCGTGCATACCAGCGCCAACTCGGCAGCTCGCTCGAAGGCGCACGCAACGAGCACGGGCAGACGACTCGGTGGACGCTCGTGCCATCGATTTCCGCCACTGCTTCCGGAGACAGCGACATCATTCAAACGGCGATCCCGCTCTCCCCCACGCACCCGACTCGTCCAGGACTGATCCCAGAGCCGAAGAACCATCCCGGAGACGCGCTCATGCGGTGAAAGACGGGAGCGTCACGCGCACGCACGCGCCTGGGCGCGCGCCCTGCAAGTCGTCGAATGCGATGGTCCCGCCCATCGCCTCGACGAGCAGCTTGGCAACGTGCAATCCAAGGCCTGTGCCGGACGCACCGTGGCGATTGAGGGGGTCGCCGCGCCAAAACCGCTCGAATGCGCGATCGCGAAGGCCCGGGTCGATCCCCGGGCCTTCGTCGATCACCTCGATGGCGACCGACGCGTCGTCCACCCGAATCGTTCGCAGCCGTACCGTGCCGCTGCGCGGACCATACTTGCAGGCGTTGTCCACGAGGTGCGCGATCACTTGACGCAAGCGCAGCTGATCCGCGAGCACGACCACGCGATCGGACACGTCCACGCAGATCGTCGGCGCCTCGATGTCCGGTCGCTGCCACTCGCAGGTGAACTCGCGCAGCAGCGGCTCGACGTCCACTGGTTGCAAGCGCACGTCGATCGACGCGCCCGAGTCGATGTCGGTGGTGACGCGCAAGTCGTCCAGCACGGTACGCATGCGCTGGGATTCGGCGACGATCACTGCGGCAAGTCCGGAACGAGCTTCGTCCGACAAATCCAAAGGCTCCACAAGCGTGGTGGCCGCGCCGAGGATCGCGGTGAGCGGCGTGCGCAGCTCGTGGCTGGCCGTCACGACAAAGTCGCGGCGCATGCGTTCGACATCCGCGGCAAGTCGGGCGCGGCGCAGCGCCTGGGCGCAGAGCGCAGCGAGCGCGACGAGTTCGGTTTGCTGCGCATCCTCGAACGCTTGCGGTCGCGGCCATGTGACGCAGATCGCTCCGATCCGATGCCCGTCCACGTCCAGCGGGAGCGCGGCGATGGCAGCGCGCGGATGGTCAGGGCGCACCAGCGCGGGATACTGCTCGCGCATCGTGTCGCGATCGGACACGAAGCATGGCTCGCCACGACGCCACGCGTCGATCACCGGCAGCTGCTCCGATGCGTCGAGGAAGCACAATCGCGCAGGGCCACTGCCTTCCACGCGCGCGTGCGCGTGCATCTGCAACCCGCTGCCGTCCGGTTCGGCGATCGCCACGAACGCGCTCGTCGCGTCGAGCACGTCCACCGCGTCGGTCGCCACGAGGCGCGTCACCTCGCCAACCGACAACGCCGCGGACAGCTGTGCGGTGAGCTTCAGCAACGCGTGCGCGGCGTCGGCAGGCGATTTCGTGTCGGGACTCGTCACCCAGCAATGGTAGACGTGATCTGCGAATCCGGCGACACTTCCTCGAGCTGCGCGACCAGTTCTCGCGCCTGCAGCTGGCGCACTTCGACGGTTCGTTCCTCGAGCTCGGGAACATCCTTGGTGGAAGCGACATCCAGCTGCTCGAAGCGGCGAGCCTGCGGCAGCACCTGCGTTTCCAGCGACCCGACGGCCTGGTTGTACGCGCGCATCGCCGTCTCCAAGCCGCGACCCACCTTGTCGAAGTGCTCCGCCATCGTGGCGACTCGTTTGTGCAGCTCGCGTCCGAGCTCGGCGATCTGCGCGGCTCCTTCGGCGAGACGTTCTTCCTTCCACCCCATCGCCACGGCGTGCAAGAGCGTGAGCAGCGTGGTGGGCGACGCGATGACGATGCGCTTGCCGAACGCCTCTTCGAGCAGCTGCGGTCGCTGTTGCACTGCGGCCGCGAACAGATGCTCGGCGGGCAGGAAGAGCACCACCATTTCCGGAAGCGCGCCGTCGAGATACGAGCTGTAGTCCTTCTTCGACAGTTGCGACACGTGCGTGCGCACCTGCTCGGCGTGGCGTTGCAGGTGCGGCAGCGCCTCGTCGTCGTCCGCGGCCTCGACGGCGTCGAGGTACGCGTCCAGCGGCGCTTTCGCATCGATCACCACGCAGCGACCGTTCGGCAGGTTCACCACCATGTCGGGACGAAGGCGTCGATCGTCGTCGCCGGTCACGGATCTCTGCGTGGTGAAATCCCTCGTAGCTTCGGACAAACCGGCGAGCTCCACCACGCTCCGCAGCTGCATCTCGCCCCAGCGACCTCGCCCCTGGGGCTGGCGAAGCGCTCGCGTGAGCGCGATCGTTCCGTCGCGAAGCTGCTCGTTGTTGCGACGCAGCTGCTCCATGTGCGCGGTGAGCGTCTTCTCCGTGCCTTCGCGCGCCTTGTCGAACGCGGCGAGCTTCTGATCGACTTCCGCGAGCTTGGACGCGACGGGCTTCACGAGCTGGTCGATCGCGTCCACCGACCGGCTCGTGAATTGCACGGCCAGCTTCGCTCGTTGCTGCATGACGACAAGCACGAGGACGACGACGAGCGCGACGAGGAATTCGTTCATGCTGCGCGCGGCACCTCCAGCGCGTGCTCGGCCCCGAGCGGCAGCACCGGCCAGCCAGCGTTGGTGGAGCGAGCAGTGAATCGTCGTGCGTGGTCGAGCGGATGCACGCCACGGGAGATGCATTGCGCGAGCAGGCCTCGAGTGGCGACCACGTCCCCCATCGCGGCGTGCGAGCAGACTTCCGTCACGCCGAGTTCGTGGCAGCAATCCACCAGTCGCAGACGGCCGACGATCCCAGCGGCGCGGCAGGTGTCGCGCGTGTCGATCGCGCTCGTGGTCGGCAGTCCAAGTCCGATGCGCTGCAGCTCGGCGTCGACGAAACGCAGGTCGAAGCGCGGGTAGTGGCCCACGACCACCGCGCCGTCCATCAAGAGTCCGAGCCGCGGCGCGATCTGCGCGAAGCTCGGCGCGCCGACGAGGTGTTCGTCGCGAAGACCGTGCACGTTGGTGGCGGCGACGGGACCGTCGATCGACAGCAGCGTCTCGAAACGATCGATCTCGTCGAGGTGGTCGTCGACCACCAACACGGCGAGTTCGATGATTCGGTCGCCGGATCGCTCGTCCAAGCCAGTTGTCTCGCAGTCCAAGATCGCGTAGCGTGTCATGGCGTTTTCTCCTTCGGGGCGTATGTCAGGGTCGGCACGGGCAATGCCGTTCTTTCCGAGGCACGACAGCGCCTGGGCGACGCGCTTCGTTCCCTGACCTCGTGGTACCACGGGCGTCGGACGCAGCTCGCGCCGACGGCTACACTGCAGCGGTGGACGCGTCCTTTCCCACCCTCGACGTGCTGGATGTGCTGACACGCGCGGGCAGCGATCGCGCGCACTTGGGCGAGCACGTGGGCGAGCAGCTCGACCAGCTCGACGCGCTGCTCGTGAGCGACGTGCTTCGCGCCGCGGGGCGCGTGGGCGACACGCTCGCGATCCGTCGTCAGCTTGTGCAGATGTGCTCGATCTTGCGCGCGCTGGACGCCGCCGAGCGCGAACTCATCGACGCCGGGGAGCTGCGCACCGGGCTCGGGGCCGCGGCGGCGGCGAGCGATCGATTCGCGGCATTCGACTCTGCCCGAATCGAGTTGCGCACGTTGCTCGAGCTGCTCGAGCGCGTCCCCGAGCCGCGACTCGTCGGTCCGCTGCGAGCACAGGTGCAACTGCTGCACGCGAACCTGCGCGGGTTCGTGTTCGAACAGCTCACCGGTTCGAGCGAGGGCGACCTGCCTCGCGCTGTGGGCGCGCTTCGATCCCATGCGCTCGCCCCGTTCTCCGTGGGCGACGAGTCGCGCGCACAGGCCCATCACGACCTCGTCGAAGAACTGCTGCACGGCGCCGCGCACCACCCAGTGACGGGCCTGCTCGGCGCCGCGTGGGTGCGCGACTGGGCTGCTGTGCCGATAGTTGGCGAGCAGCTCGGAGAGGATGACCCTGGCGAAATCGATCGGCTCGCCTCGGCGATCACGGCGCTGACGACACGTCCTTCGTCGCTCGTGCTTGCAAGCGTTCGACGTGCGCCCCGTTGGACGATCGACGGTCGCGCGCTCGTGCCCGGCAACGGGCTTCGTAGCAGCTGGCTGCTGCATGCGGACAGGCGCTCGCTCGAACTCGTCGCCGAGACGCGCAGCGGCTGGTGCGTGCTGACGACGCCCGACCTGGATTTCGCGGTCGTGGAAGGCGCGGGGCATCATGCGCTGCTCGGGCCGCGCGTGTTCGTCGATCGCGCCTGCGGCGTGCCTGCAATCGAGGCGGTCGCGCGCTTTCGCGAGCACGTTGAACAGCTCGCCAGCCACAACGGCGACGAACCGCCGGACGATCTCGTGGCCCTCGCCGAGTCGTACGGACGGCTACGCCGGAGATCGCGCTAGGCTCGCGCCATGAACTTCGTCCTGTTTCTCCACCTCGTCTGCATGGCCTTCTGGCTGGGCGGCCAACTACTGCTGATCGTCGTCATGCCCGCGCTCGCAAAGCTGCCCGAGGAGCAACGTCGAGACGTGATCGTTCGCGTGGCGCGCAGCTACGGCATGGCCTCGGTTCCAGCGCTGCTCGTGCTGCTCGGCACCGGCGTGTGGATGATGCTCGACCGCAACATGTCGCCCAGCGACATCCCGGCGCTCCAACACAAGCTCGAGCTCGTTGGCGTCGTGCTCGTGGGAACCGTCGTCCACTCCATCTCCGGCGCGAAGCGAATGCGCAGAACCTCGCGCGTCGCCAGCGCCGTCACGGTGCTCGCCACGCTCGGCGTGGTCTGGTACGCGATCTCGATTTGATCTCGGCCCACGAGCCTCGTCGACCGCTCGCTGCAACGATCGTCCTGCGCCCTGCGACACTCGGGCAGGGCTGGCCGCGTGGCTGCCGACCCATGGTGTGCCAAGGGGGAAATGAGGGAACCGATGCCGATCGGAGTCGCAGCGCTTGCAGGTGGCGACCTCGTGGTCGGCGGCGCAGCCGTGCTCGATCGCGTGGCGATGTTCGCTGCTTCGGCGCGTTCCGAAGTGGTTGGCGAGCTGTTCAAGGTCACGGACGAACCGATCGTCGAGGCGCTCGTGGGCACGGCACGGTCCGGGCGTGACGTTCGCCTGTTGCGCGACCCGGAATTCGCGGGCACTGAATTCCAGTCGTCGAATCGGTTGGCCGAAGCCGGCGTGAGCTTTCTCGATTCGTTGCCGCTGCCAGCCAAGGTGCACAGCAAATCCATCACCGTCGACGGCGAGCAATCGTTGATCACGACCGCGGCGTGGATCGGCGAATCGCGCGGACGATTCGATCTTGGCGTTCAACTGGCGGGAACGCCAGCGCGCTTGTTGCGAGATCTCACGCTCGGGAGCGGCAATCTCCGGCGCACCCGCGAGGTTGCCTCCGAGCTCGCGACGGCCGCGCGGCGCGGCGTCGACACGCGCGTGGCGTCGCGCAAGATCGCGGCGGACGAAAGCGCGATCCTCGACGCGGCGGACGTCGCGCACGGCGTGATTCCGATGGAGAA
Organism: Thermoleophilia bacterium; assembly: GCA_039811765.1. GTDB lineage: Bacteria > Actinomycetota > Thermoleophilia > Gaiellales > SKUG01 > JAGQUL01. Next base: position 18,547 of record JBDHZF010000006.1, read on the forward strand.
CGCGCCGTTCCACGCGAATGTCGCGATCTTCGACGATCGCGCGTATGTCGGAACGGCGCACTTCACCAATCGAGCCCTCGGGCTGAGCTCGCAACGATCGTCCCGCGAGATCGGCGTAGTGATCGATCGACCGGACCAAGTCCGCGAGTTGCGCGCGCTCGTGCTCGATCGAATGTCGCGCGTGAACTGGTCCGTGGCGGACTCCGCGAGCTGACCGCTGCAACGCGCGCGGCCCCGCGCTCGACAACGTGACGAGGGCCGCGCATGCGCGCCACGGGGGTTTTGGGGGAAACCGATGATACGCGTCGACACGAGAGCGATCGTGGCCGGCATGCTCGACGAGCTGCCGAACACGTTCCGCACGACATGGTTGGAATCGGCTTGGTCAGGTGCGCACGGTAGCGCAGGCCTGCACACGGACATCACGCACGTGGCGAGCGGCGCGACGATTCGCGAACAGTCGTTCATCGCGAACGCCGTCGTCGCGGGCGACGTTCGCGCGGGTTCGGGCGAGATCGCGGGCAACATCGAACGATCCGTGAGCCTGCACCCGGACGGCACGCTGCAGGTGCTGCACGACGAACTCAGGCTGGCGCCGCACGCGCAAGGGACGGGCTTTGCCACGGGGCTGAACGAGACCGCGTTCGCACGGTACGCCGCCGAAGGCGTGCAGAGCACGAAGGTGCATGCGGGATACACGGTGGGCGGCTATCCGTGGGCAAAGCAAGGGTTCGAGCTCGAGACACTCTCGTCCGAACCAGGCGAGCGCGTTCGAGACGCCGCGAAGACCATTCGAGGCATATTTCGCGATGCCAGCGAAAAGGGACGAATCTCGCCGATCGAGCTGCACCGCATGCGCTCGCGGCTTTACGAGCCGGGCAAGCCGATCACCGCGGAGACGCTCACGTCCGTGCAGGAAGTCGCGGCGATCCCCGATCTCGGCAAGCGCGTGCTCGCCGGATCGAACTGGACCGGCGTGAAACCGATCGACGCCACGACGCCGTGGTGGCGGCTCACGCGCGCCGCGTCGAGGAACCCGAGCGGAGTCGACGACGCGATGCGCGGCGCGGCCGCGCTTGGCGAACGCTCCGAATCGCGCGCGGCGATGGCCCAAGCTCGCGTCGGCGTCGAGCAGCTGCTGCCCGAGATCGTGCGCCCGAAGGCATTGAGCGACACGCTCGTCGGTGCCTCGGTACCGGGCAGCGTTTCGATCGTCCCGGGACGAGAAGCGTCCACCCGCATCAGCTTCACCAAGCCGTCGATCACTGCCACGGTGCGAATGCTCGTTCGCGACGGCGCCGGACACGATCGCGGCACATTGAACGTCACGATCAGGGATGTCGCCGATGGATCGCTCGCAGCGACCGTGGCGCACGAGGGCGGCGCGCTGTCTCGCACGGATGCAGCGGCGCTGAACGCGTCGCTTGCCGACTCGCTCGCCGGGGCCGGCGTGGACGATGCAACGATCACGATCCGGAAGCGATCCGCGTTCGGCGAATGGCTGCACCGAACCCGGACCGACGATTGACTCGCTCATGATTCGCGCGAACGACAGAGCCATTGCTCGCGACGTGTTGGACATGCTGCCCGAAACTTTCCATAAATCGTGGCTGGAGAATACGTGGAGCGACGCGCACCGACGTCGACCAGGCATATTGAGACGGCGATTCGCCGCGACTTGAGCGATCGTTCGGATAGCCCGAGCGATCAAGATGCTCGCGCCGAACGCCGATGAACGACGCACCATGCTCCACGCGATCGGCCCACGACGAATCCACGCGACGGCGATGTTGATCGCGTTCGTGGCGATGTCGCTCGCGATGGCGATCCCAACGGGCGACATCGTCCTCGGCATGCTCGTTGCCGCGGCGCTTGTGGTCGTGGGCGTTCGAATCGGCGGAGCCGAGTCGCTCGACGGCGTGTTCGTGTGGCTGGTGCTGCCGCACAAGGCGATGATGGCGCTCGTGCGCGGTGAAGACGACGCGTCCGCCCGGACGGCGAGCGCGGACCGGCGTGCCGACCACTCGGCGCATATCGCGGCCGTGCTGGCGGGCGGTGACGTTGGCGTGCTGCTCGGAACGGGGGACGCCGGACCGGCTGCGTTTCGTCAACATCGGATCGGCAAAGCGCGCGCCGAGGACGGTGCGATCGGTTGGTGGATCGACGTTCCCGATGGCGTCGGCGAGATGCAGCTGCGCGCGAACGCGTCGCCCGCCACGCCGATTTCGCTGCATGTGGCGTTCGCCGATATGTGGATCGCCGGGGCGGGACCGGCGCCCGGATTGCTCGTGCATCGCATGTCGCTGCCTGCGGGACCCGTCTGGATCCAAGTCAGCGTGACGGATGCTGAGATCGTTGCCAGCGGAATCTTGCCGGTGCTCGAGTTGTGGATCGAGCCGCTGCAAGCCGCGCCGAGCGGCGCGATGGTCGCATGAGCAGCGCCCTGCCCATGTGCGTGCGTTTATGCCCGCTGGGCGGGCAAATTCGCACACACATCCCGCGCGCAGCTACGAGTCGCAGCCGATGCCGTCGCCATCGCGATCGAGCTGGTGCGGATCATCGGGGGGGACGCGCACCGGGCCGGGCAGGTCGGAGCAGTCGACGTCGGGCGGATACGCCGGCGCGGCGGGCAGCGTGCGTGCGCTGATCGAACCCGCGCCTTTGCGAGCATCGCTCGCGCCTGCCGCGGCACCGCGACCAACCGGGCCGGTGGACACGCCGCGATACGCATCGAGGACGGCGTTCGGACAGGCCTCCCACAGTCCGATGCCGCGTGCTTTCGCCGAGCGAGCGCCGCGTTCGAGCGCCGCGGCGAATCGACCACGTTTGCCGTCGTAGAAGTACGGCGCCGCAAGGCCGCGTGCGACCAACCACACGTTCAGGTTGCGCGCTCCCTTGTAGACATAGCGCAGCTTTCGACCGTAGCGATCGGTGTCGTCGCTCGTGGGCTCGCGAACGAGCCGAACGCGGGAGCCCGCCGACAGCTGCGTCTTGAGCGCGTTGGAGGCTGCGCGCCCGCCGCACTCCGGCGTGCCGTACACCTCCGGGGTGTCGATCTGCACGAGTCGCACCGTCGCGCCGCCGCGCAGGGCAACGGTGTCGCCATCTACCACATGGTCGATCACTGCGTTGGCTCGGGAAATGGCGCGCCGCTTTACGGCGACGTGGCTCGGTGGCGTTGGCGTCGCGGGCGCGTCTTCGGCCACGACGGGATCCGAATTCGACACGCCCGGCGTCGCCGTGTCATCTGCCGAACATCCAGCAGCGGCCACGACGGCGATCGTCGTCGCCACCAGCAGCGCGATGTGCGGTGCCCTCATGGCGGGAGCCTAACGGCGACACCGCGCGTGCGTCCGCCATGGTAGGTACAGTTTCGCTACCAGCAGGACGCAACGAGGGATCGAAGAGCCGATGAGCACCGCACTTGACGCCGCATTCGCCGCAGCCACAGCCTCGAACGAGGAGCCGACCGAGGAGCCGCGCGCGGGTGGCCTGCTTCCGGCAGGCGAGTACACCGGAACCGTTGTGAGCGCCGAGGTGCGCTCCGGCTTCCGACCGTGGGTCGAGCAGGAACTGAGCCTGCGATTGCAGGTGGACGCGGGCGAGTTCCAGGGCCGCACCACGTTCTGCGACATCGAGCTCGCGCCGCTGTCCGGTCGCGACGGGCAGATCTCCGACGGCAAGGTTCGCTACGTGAAGTGGCAGATCACCGACGTGCTCGGCTATGACGGCGCGCTGAGCGCGCTCGGCGATCATGCGCACACGTTCGTCGGCACGAAGGTCGCGTTCGAACAGAAGATCCGCTTGGCGGCGAAGGTGAACCCGCAGACGGGCAAGCCGTACGAGAACCGCGAGGTCACGCTCAAGCAGAATCTCGGCAAGGCGGACCCGGCGTCGATGCCGTCGATTCCCACGACCGACTTCTACCCGGACAACACGCCGACTGCGGACGACGACGACATTCCGTTCTGATCGTCGACCCAGACCGAGCGTCGAATTTGCGAGCCGTCCGCCTCCGAGCGGGCGGCTCGCGCCAATTCGTCACACAATCGTCACGAAGTCGTGCGTGTTTCGTGACGAAGTGCGCACAACGCGTGACATTTGCTTCGGCACGATGGTTCCAACCACTCACCTCGAGCGACCGGAGCCAACAATGCGCACGATCCGACCCGAATCGACCCTCGATCACGCCCTCGCCGCGGAGCTGCACGCCGACATCGCAGCGCATGCGCGGCAGCTGCGCAGCGCCGCCGTGCACGTTGCGGGCCTCGACGATCCCGAACGCCCGCGCGACGCCATGCGGCTGGCTCGCTCGCTGAAACGATTCGCCGATCGCGCGGACGCCGCGACGTTGCACGGCGCGGGCACGCCGCACAAGCTGCTGCGGCTGCGCGACGAGCTCGACGAGATCACGATCGAATGCTCGCGCTACCTCGTGCGCGACGGCGTTCGCCGACTGCTGGCGCCGGAGCAATTCGCTGCGGTGAGCGATTCGGCGGTGCTCGTGGGCGAGCTCGCCAAGGTGGCGTTCGGCGAGCTGCTGATGTCAGTGCGAGCCGAGCTGCTGGCTCCAGGCGGGCGCAGCTGCTCGTTCGACGTGAATCCGCTGCACGCGTTCACCCCGGCGATCGCGGCAGGGCACGCATGGTCGAGATCACATGCGAACGCGGACGACGTCGATCGTCGCGAATTGACCGCGGCGCTCACCGGTCGTGTCGCCGCGTGGAGCGATGTGGAGAGCGGCGAGAACCCGATCGTGCACCCGACCAGCGTGATGACCGCGGACGCGCTCGGCGCGTTCGTGCCGGATTGGATGCTTCGCTGCGACGACGAGCTCGTTCGCGACTTCGATCGACTCGTCGATCGCACGCTGCCCGCGCTCGACGGATGCGGCATCGAACCGCTCGAACTCGAGACCTGGATCTCGATCGGGGCGATGTCCGGCGTGCTGCGATCGCTGCAAGCGCGCTGCCCGGACTCGACGCTGCGCATTGACACGTGCGACGCGACGATCCTGCTGCCCGCGCTCGTGCATCCGGACTGCGAAGCGGGGGTTCGATAGGCCGTTGTGCCGTTGCAACCTGCACGCGTCTCAAGTGCCGACCCGCATGCTCCGATTGGCGGAACGTGCACGCTCCACGCCGCCCACGTCCCTCGTCTTCGACGTCGTACCGGTTCGATCCGGCCGAGGACTGCATCCTGCCAATCGACTCGGAATGCTGGCTCGTCGATCCGCGCCGGCTCGCGACGAGCGTCGACCCAACCGGCGAGCGACGGTACGAAGACGCGTACGGTTGCGCGGTGGACGAGTTGGCGCGGCGTGGATTCGGCTGCTACCCGGACCCCGCGGCCGGCGACCAGCACCCGGCGGACGTCGTGGCCACATGCGTCGTGTATCGCGCCGCCGAGTCCCATGCGCTCGTTCGCAACGCTGCGCGACCACGCGAACTGCACCTCCTGCTGGTGTGCGCGATGGCACGCAGCGACGGCGCGTTCGTCGGTTCGGAACTGGCGATGGCGCTCGAGCTCGCCGATCGTCTCGCAGCAGACGACGAGTCGCGCCGACGGCGATTGCGCGCGATCGTGCACGAGTTGTTCATCAACCCGGACGCCGCGCCCGATCCCGTGCTCGAACTCACGACGATGCCGCCGGAGATGGCGCTTCAGGTGGTCGAGCATTTGAAGGCAATGGCGTGGGCCGATGGCTGCCTTCGCAGCGCCGAGCATCGAATGCTGTGTCGCGTGCACGACCTGCTCGGTCTTCCCCAGCATCTGGTCGGGGCCCTCGCCACCATCACGCGGTACGTGGATCCGCTCGCGGCATGACGCCGACGAAGCCGCACGGATCCGGTTCGCATTTGCGCAACGCTCCGCCCACGGTCAAGATTCATCCATGATCCATCGCCTGCACGTGCTCGTTGCGACCTGCCTCGTCCTCGCGGCGGCGATGACGACGACCGTGCCCGTGGCGCGTGCTGGATCGAACGACGACACGTCGTCACTCGCGACCGCGAAGGTGGTTGGCGGCTCCAAGCCCAGCGACGAGGTGTACCAATCGCAGCTGCGCTCGCTGGTCGCGCTCGTCTCCATGGACGCGTCGACGCAGTACGACGGCCAGTTCTGCGGCGGCACGCTGATCGACTCCGAGCACGTGCTGACCGCGGCGCACTGCATCGTGGAAACCGAGCCGTACTCGTACCGCTCCGCGCCGAGCTCGATCGGGGTGCTCGCTGGATCGCGCACGCTCAACGCTCGCACGCTCGATCGCGCGCGCCTCGTGCCCGTGAAGAGCATCTTCGTGCACCCGTCGTTCAACCTGCGATCGTTCCACAACGACATCGCGATCCTGCGCCTGGCGCGTCCCGTGGAAAACGTGGCAACGCTCGGCGTGCTCGACGACGCACAAGGCGCGACGCTGGGCGTGGGCACGAGCGAGGTTCCAGCGATCGCCGCCGGGTGGGGCGACACCAACACCAGAAGCGACGATTGTTGTTTCCCCACCACCGTGCAAGCGGTGACCCAATCGATCCACTCGGGCGACTCGTGCACGCGCAACCTCGCGGATTCGCCGTCGTGGCGATTCAAGCCGGAGCTTCAACTGTGCGCGGGAGCGCGGGGGCGCGACACCTGCCAAGGCGACAGCGGCGGCCCGCTGATCGTGGACCTCGCCGGCACGCCGATGCTCGCGGGCATCGTCTCGAATGGCGTGGGCTGCGGCGAGGGGTACTACGGCATCTACACGCGCGCGAGCGCGATGCGAGCCTGGGTGGCGGCGCTGCCCGGCACGTTCGACGGCGACACACGCGACGCCACGCACGGATTCGACGACACTACCGCGCCGACCTTGGTGTCGGCGACCGCGCTCGACTATTCGCGCGTGAAGGTGACCATCGCAGCGCCGAGCTCGGGGGCCGCGCCGATCAAGTACGCGGTGTTCGAACGACAGGGCCGCGCCGGTTCGGCGATCGACGTGTCCTATGGAACGTGGACGACGACCACGTTTACGCTCGCGCTACAACCAACTCGTTCGGCGACGCCGAAACGGGTGATCGTTCGCGGGGTGACCGCGAACGGCGAGACGCCGGAACTCGTGGTGCGCACTTCGCCCACACGCGACCTCGTCGCGCCGAGCACGCCGGGTTCGCTTGCGTCGTCGCTGCGTGGCAGTCGGCTCACGTTCACATGGCGCGCGAGCGTCGATCGCGAAGGCGGATTGTGGCGATACGAACTGCAGCGTCGAAGCGGCGGCGCGTGGGGCGCCACGAAACCGATCTCCGCGCCCGCGAACCGCACGACGCTGAACACCAACTCGCACGGGCAAGCACGGTTGCGCGCCGTGGACTGGGCGGGCAACGCCAGCGCGTGGGTCAGCGTCGATTACTGAGACAACCGGCTCAAGCGGGGTGTGCGCGTGCGCCGATGCCATGTCCATGCGGCACGCCGTGCGAATCGTCCTTCTGCTCGTGCTCGCCATCGGGGCGACCACGACGAGCGCGTGCGCGTCGAGCGCGTTCGGCCCTGCCGCGCGACTGCCGATGCCCCAGCACGCCTGGCTTGCGAGCGTGTCGACGTCGAGCGCCACGATTCGCTGGACGCCCGTTGCGGGCGCGACAGCGTACGAGATTCGACGCGCGGGCCACGCGATCGGCTCGGTGACCGCCACGAGCGCGCGCGTAACGGGACTCATGCCAGCGACGTTCTCGAACTTGCAGGTCGTCGCCAAGCGCGGCCGCGTGCTCGGCGTGCCGAGCGATCCGATCCCTGCGGTCACACGCGCCAGCGACGTATGCACGAAGTGGGTGTCGTCGGCATTCGGGTCGGATGGGGACGCAGGGACGAAGGCCGCGCCGTGGCGCACGATCACGAAGCTCGTCGCAAGCTGGCAACCCGGCGACGTGGGCTGCGTGGACGGCAGCTTCGTGGAGGACGTGTCGATCCGGCGCGGCGGCAGCTCGGCCTCGGCTCCTGTGACGCTGCGCTCCGCGCCCGGCCAACGCGCATACCTGCGCGGACGATTGTGGGTTGCGCGTGGCGCGAACTTCGTGGTAGTGAGCGGCATGACGCTCGATGGTCGCGCGATCGACGACACGGCTCGCGATTCGCTCCCGAGTCCCACCGTGAACGCGCGTGGGACGATGCTGCTCGACAACGACGTCTCCAACGCCGGCACTCGCGTATGCGTGGTGCTCGGCTCGATCCACGGCTATGGCACGGCGCTGACGCCGACGCTGGCCTACAACCGGATCCACGACTGCGGCTCGCGTGGCGACAACACCCAGCACGGCGTGTACGTGGAGAGCGCTCGCAGCGCCCGCATCGTCCACAACGCGATCTTCGACAACGCCGATCGCGGCATCCAGCTGTATCCGGACGCGCAACGCTCGCTGATCGTGGGCAACCTGATCGACGGCAACGGCGAGGGCGTGATCTTCAGCGGCGCGGAGGGGTATCGCTCGAGTCGCAACCTGGTGCTCGGCAACGTGATCGCGAACAGCCAGCTGCGCAGCAACGTCGAGCACTGGTGGGAGGATCCGAATCGCCCCGGATTCGGGAACCTGGTGACGCGCAACTGCCTCGGCGGCGCGTCGCAGGGCGATTTCGCGACGCCGATCTCCGGGTACGTGGCGCGCGCCAACGCCACCGGCACGCCGCAATACGTGGACCGCGGCGGCGACGACCTGCGTCCCACGGCCGGTTCGGGATGCCGCGCATGGTTGCGTTCGGGACCGTTGCCACTGCGCCCGTTCGCGTGAGCGCCGGGCCGACGGACCCCCATTGCGGTGTTCGCGAATCCGATGCATGGTGGTGGAGCCGACCCGATTCGCCATCGGGCGAAACGCCGATGCACGCTCCACCCTGGAAAGGACCGTCGCCGAATGTGCTCGTCCATTTCGACCACGCATGCTCCTGCATGCGCGTCGCTGCTCGCCAGCGGTTCGAACGCCGCTCCCGACCCGACCTCGACCACGGTCGACGATGCTGGGAGCGAACCTGCGATGCCGAACGCGGCCACGAACGCCGACGCGTTCCACGGCGCCGAAGCGCTGGGCCAAGCAACCAGCGATTGGCCGGAACGAATCGCGCGGCTCATCCGCGAGGGAATCGACAAGCTCCGCCGGTTCGCGACCGAGCTCGCCACGGGCGAGGCGTCGCCCGCCGACACGCAGACGGATTCCGGCGCCGAGTCCCCGACGCAGGAGACGGAGTCCCGCGACGGCGATTCGGGAGAGCCGGGAACAACGCGCAAGAAATCCACCGACGACGGCTCGAACGCGAACGTCAAGCGAACGGCGAAGGTGCTTGCGGACGATCTCACGAGCTCGCAGCGGTCCAAGGTCGAACACGCGCAGAAGCGAGCGACAACCAAGCATGTCGGTTCGCTCGTGAAGGGCAAGATCTCCTGGTACGGCGGTCCCCACGACTCGCAGGACAACGACCAGCCCGCGTCCGGGGTTCCGAACACCGTGCCCGGCATCGCGATCATGAACCGCTCGACGCTCGGCGGTTGGTGGGAGGTGACGATGTCCAACGGCCGCACGGTCAAGCTGCAGCAGACCGACATCGGTCCTGCGAAGTGGACCGGCAAGAAGATCGACTTCAACTACACGGCGGTGAAGGAGCTCGGCTACACCGAGCGCAATTTCCCCACGGGAGCGACCGCGTCCGCGCGCTATCTGGGCCGCACGCCGAACGGCTGAACGGATTCCCGGAGACGCCGATCCCGGGGTCAACCGATCCGCGCGGGATGCCGATACGGAGTCGATGCTCCCCGCTCGCGTTCACGTCGTGGTCGTGATTCTCGCTGCGACCGCCGCGCTGCTGCTCGCGGCGCCGCTCGCGGGCGCGCACGACGCGTCGACGAGCGTTGCGGACGTCCCGCTCGGCCCGCCGGCGCCGCTGGCCTCCTCGCCCGACGCGATCGCCGCGCGCGACGCGTTCGAACAGGCGGTGTTCGAGCGCGAGGTCGAGCTCACGCCCGTGGAGTCGTCGGACGGATCGTGCGACGAAACGCGTCGGATCGACGGCATCGGCGCCGCGTGCCGCACCGACGACGGCATGCTTCGCGTGCTGTTGCCCGGCGGCGGCGAGATGTTCACGCACGGTCCGGACTTCATGAACGCCGCCACCGATCTGGACCCATCCGCCACCGCGCCACATATCGTGGCTGCGGTGCGCTCCGCGACCAAGCAGAGCGTCGCCTGCGTCGGCGCGTCGAGCGCGCACACGCAACTCGTGTTCGCGTTTCCGGCCGACGGCGTCGATCGCTCCGCTGGCGCGCAGCTCCAAGCGTTTCGCCAGGCCACCTATGAAGCGTCAGCGGTGATCGACAACACGTCGCGCATGCTCTCGCCCACCGCCGGTCGCCGCTTGCGAGTGTCGTGCGACGGGAACGGCGAGGCGAACGTGGCCGTGCTGCGGCTGCGCCACACGACCGCTGCCGCGACGTTCGCCACGGTGCGTCAGGACATTCAAGCCCAGCTCGGCGACGACGACGCGTCCCCCGTGCGCTACCTCGTGTACTACGACGCCGATCTCGACACGTACAGCGGAATCGGCTCGTTCTATTGGGACGAGGCGTCCGGCGACGCGAACGACAACAACTCGAATCTCGCGACCGCGCTGCAAGACGACTCCTACGGAACCGGCCCGCGCTGGGACGTGCTGCTGCACGAGATCACGCACAACATGGGCGCGGTGCTCAAGAATGCGCCCGATTCCAACGGCGTGGGCCACTGCAACGACGGCCTCGACGTGATGTGCTACCAAGAGGACGGCAGCGACGGGAACCTCACGCCGTACGTGGCCGACGCATGCGAGCAGCTGCAATACGACTGTGGCGCCGACACGTACTTCAATCCCGCGCCCGCCGGCGGCAGCTGGCTCGCCACGCATTGGAACGCGGCTTCGACCGCGAACCGATTCCTCGAGGCTCAAACGGTCACGCCTGACACGAGCGCGCCCGCGCAGGTCACGGGCGTGACGGGGACCGGGCATGGCACGTTCTATCGCGTCGACTGGGATCCGGTGGGCGACGACGACGTGCTCGCATACCGCGTGGAATACAGCGGAGATGGTGGCACGACGTGGGGCGCGGCGGGCGATTCGTGGCCTGGCGCGAGCGCGGTGGACGTGTCGTGGTCGGGGATCTCCGCGTACTCGAGCTGGACGCTACGCGTTCGCGCGTACGACGAGCTCGGAAATCTCGGGACGGCATCTGCGCCGGTCACCGTCGCGCGAGGCGCGAGCGACTCCGAGCAGCAAGCGATCGACGGCCCCGAATTCGACGATCCGGCCGACGTGGTGGTGTCGAGCACGACCAGCACGACGGCGACGATTCGGTGGGCCGCGCCGCAGCAGAACGCGGACTGGATCCAGGTGGATCGGTGGAACGGATCGTCGTGGACATACATGGATTGGGCGTATGCGGACGACGCGAGCATCACGGTGACAGCGTCGCCATCATGGCGGTTGCGCGTTCGAGCGGCGGATTCGTCGGGGCGCACCTCGCCGGGAGTGGCGCTGGTGGTCGATCGCAACGCGGCGGCGCCAGAGGCTCCCGGAGCCACGCAGGTGACAGCGAGCGACGGGGCCGTGCCGACGGTGTCGTGGAGCGCCGTTGCTGGCGCGGCGGGGTATTCGGTCACGACATCGCCGACGACGAAGACGACGTACGTGACGTCGACGAACGCGCAGCTGCCGAGCTTCGCGTTCGGCACGTCGTACACGATCTCGGTGCGCGCGCTTGCGTCGGGCGGCGCCGCGTCGGGCCCGACCACCACTTCGTTCACCGCGCCGGTCGCGCCGGACACGACCGCGCCGACGAGACCCTCGATCGCGTCGTGCCCGTCGAGCGGTCGCACGAAGACGAGCCTGCCTCTGACATGGACCCCTGGCGGTGGAACGACGTCGCAATCGATCTTCGCGGCGCCCGCGACGCGCCCGTGGGACTACGTGCGCAGCGCCGCGCTCGCCGCGAACGCCACGTCCGGATCGGTCGGCGGACTGCGACCGGGAACCGCCTACTACGTGTCGGTCGCCGCGCGCGACGCGGCGGGCAATTCCTCGTCCGCCATCGCGTACTGCTCGCTCACGACGCTTGCGGACACAACCCTGCCGGCAACGCCTGCGACCGCGTTCGCGACCGCCACGGGCGCGCATTCGATTCGTGTGGCGTGGAGCGCGTCGAGCGACGATAGTGCGGTCGAGTTCTACCGGATCCGCCGCGCATCTCCCGCGCCCGCAGCGCTGCTCGCGACCGTACCGGCGTCCGACCTGCAGTGGGACGCGACGGGGCTGGACGCGTCGACGTCGTATTCGTTCACGGTCGAGGCCGTGGACCTGGCGGGCAACGTGTCCGGCACGCGAAGCGCGAGCGCGACGACCCCCAGCGACGACGTGGTGCCGCCGAGCGCGCCGGGCGCGGTGACCGTGGACGCGGTGACCGCCTCGACGGCGACGTTGTCGTGGATCGCCGCGACCGACGACGTGGGCGTGACCGGATACGAAGTGCGACGAGGCACCGCGAGCGGCACCGTGCTGGCGACCTCGCCGAACGCCTCGGCGACGGTGACGAGTCTCGCCGACGCGACCACGCACACGTTCGCCGTCGTGGCCATGGACGCCGCCGGCAATCGTTCGGCGACGGCGTCCATCGCGGTCGCGACCACGCTCGACGGCACCGCGCCTGCAGTGCCCGGCGCGCTCGCGGCGACGTCGATCGCCGCAAACGGGTTCGACGCGTCGTGGGGCGCCCCGACTGACAACGTCGCCGTCGCTGGCTACGACGTGCAGTTGGACGGCGCGGTCGTCGCCTCGCCGACGAGCACGGGGTGGCACGCGTCCGGGCTCGCGGAAGCCACCACGTACCTCGTGCGCGTGCGCGCCAAGGACGCCGCTGGCAACGTGTCCGCTTGGTCGTCGCCGCTGCTCGTGGCCACGCTCGACGCCACCGCGCCCGGCGCGCCGCCGAACCTGCGCGCGGAGGCAGCGGACGTGCGCGCCACGCTCGCGTGGGACTCGTCCACCGACAACCTCGCCGTCGCTGGGTACCGAGTGTACGACGTCACGTCCGGCACGCCGGTCCTGCGCTCGGGCGCCGCGCCGATCACCGATCGCGAGTTCGTTCTCGACGCACTGACGCCGTCCACCGCCTACGTGTACCGCGTCACCGCGGTGGACGCCGCTGGCAACGAATCCGCGCCGTCTGACATCCCCGTCACTACCGCCGCCTTGCCGGACACCACCGCTCCCTACTCGCCCACAGGGCTGACCGCGTCGCTCGTCACCACCGGTTCGCTGCATCTGTCGTGGAGCGCCGTGCCGATCGATCCGAGTGGCGTCTCCTATCGCGTGGAGCGCCAAGTCGCCGCGGGTACGTGGGCGGCGGTGACGACGACCACCGATGTCGGCGTCGACGTGAGCGCGCTTGCCGCCGGCACGACGTACACGTTCGCGGTGCGCGCGTTCGATGGCGCAGGCAACGAATCGACGCGCGTCACCGTGCAGACCACGACCGCGCAGCTGCCCGACACCACGGCCCCGTCGCTTCCCGGCGATCTGCGCGCGCAGGTGGACGAGAGTGGCATCGTCGACTTGTCGTGGGGAGCGGCGAGCGACAATCGCGGCGTGGCCGAGTACGTCGTTTCGCGCGACATCGGCGCGGGATGGATGACCGCCGCCACGACCACGCTGCTCGGCGTGCACCTCACCGGCCAACCCGTCGGCGCGACCATGCGCTATGCGGTCGCGGCGCGCGACGCCGCCGGCAACACCGGATCGATGCGAACGCTCACCGTGTCGATCCCCGCCCCACCCACGCAAGACGATGGCGACGAGGATGGCGATGACGGCGGCGGCGACGACACGCCCGTCACGACCCGCGACACGACCGCTCCCACCATGCCTCGTGCCCTGCGCGTGCGCGCCACACGCGGTGGCAAGCTCGTCGTCTCGTGGTCGCGCTCGACGGACGCAGGCGGCCTCGCTCGCTACGAGCTGCGGCTCACCGCCCCGCGCCAGCGCGCCAAGTCGCTGCGCGTCCCCGCCGCGCGCGCCACCGCCACCATCGCCGGCCTCAAGCGCGGCGTCCGTTGGACGATCCAAGCCCGCGCCGTGGACGCGGCGGGCAACGCCTCGCGCTGGGCCACGACGCGCGCGGTCACGCGCCGATGAGCAGGCTCATGCCACGAAGCGACGCACGTCCACTTCGACGCCGCTCTGCGCGGCGGCGATGGCCGCCTCGATCACACGGACGGTCACGTCCTCAGAAAGATACTCCTCGCCACAATTTGAGCAAACGCTCGCGGGCACATCCTTCATGACGAGCGTTGTGTCGCCGCGCACGAGCGTAACCGTGGCCGAACCCTCGCAGGTTTCTCCTTGCTTGCACACAACGCACTTCATGGTTCTCTCCTAGTCTGGAGCTCGGTGTCCCAACGATCGGGGTCTGGTTCGTACACCGTAATGACGATTGTCTCACGAGCCTCGTCGTTGTCGGCCGCAACGACGTGCAAGGCGCGGACGCCCGAACGTCCGAGCATCAGGTAGCTCGGGTACGGCTGGTCGTCGGGGTAGTTCGCTATCCGCTCGCCGGAGCGGAGCACGTCGCGGACCTCGCGCACGTCCACGTGCCGCTCGAACATACGCCGTGTCGCGTGGAGGCGGAAGATGAGGCGATCATGTGGCATGCGGCTATTCTGATGAGACCAGCCGATGCAGCAACGCCTATGCGGTCACTGGAGACCAGCGTGTGATTCGACCTCGCTTGACGGCACGAGCGCCAAGCGTTCAGGCGGCAAGACCGCCGAGGCGATCGTCGATGACCTTGGCTTCGGCGTTCAGGCGCTCGTGGTCCTTGTCGAGCTGCGCGAGTTGTCCGAGCAGTGCCTCGCGCTTGACCTCCACCGCCACGCGTTCACCTTCGAGCGAGACGCGTCGCTCCACGAGATTGCGCACGATCGCGACGTAGTCGAGCGCGTCCGAGGCCGGCTCCGCTGCGGGTTCAGGCGCGGGTTCCGGAACGGCCTCGAGCGCGGGAGTCGCAGCGGGTTCGGGCGCAGGAACTGCCTCCGCAACAGGCGCGGTTACAGGCGCAGGCGCGGGCGCGGGAGCCGCGGCTTCCACTGCGGCCTGCGGCGCGACCGGCACGAGCTGCGCGTCCTCGGCCGGCGTTGGGAACTCGAGTTCGGGCTGGGGAGCGGCGGCGGCTTCGGTCATCGCGGTGATCCTCTCTCGGTTCTGGTAGTAGATGGCGCGGACGCGACCCCACGTGGTGTTCGCGCCGAACTGCTTCGCCCAGCGCTCGAACACGAGTTGCACGTCCGCGCGATCGGCGTCGAGCACTTCCTCGTGCATCGCGATCAAGTCCTCGTCCGTCCACGTTCGTGGGGACGAGTGCTCGGGCGCGGCGCTCGTGATCCGGTCGAGCAGCTCGAGCGCGGTCTGGGGACGATCGGCGGGGTCGACCGCGAGCGCGTCGGTGAGCGACGCGCCGAGCCATGCGGCGCCCGGCGGCGCGACCATCGAGTACGCGGGCTTGCGGCCCATGCGGATATCGTGCAGCACCTGCTGGCCGGGAGCGTCGAACGGCATGGTGCCCGTCGAGAGCCACCACAGCAGGATGCCCACGGCCCACACGTCCGAGCGCGCGTCCCACGTGGGATCGTCCTCGTCCAAGTATTCCGGGGCGCGATACGCCGGCGGGATCCGATCGACGGGGCGATCCATCCCGAGCACCCGCGTGGTCTGCTGGCGCGCGCGCATGCGCACCGCCCAGCGCTCGAACGAGCCGCTGCGAGCGGCGCCGAAATCCACGAGCACGTAGTCGTAACCGCCGCCGCTGACGCGGCGCCGCACGATGTGTTCGGGCAGGAGCGCGCGGCAGAACACGTGCTGCTCGTGCAAGTCGTGCAGGATCGGCAGCAGCGATTCGGCAACATCGCGAACGTCGTCGGCGTCGAGCGGGCGACCGTCGCGCGCTTCGAGCGCCATCGCGAGCGTCTCGCCGTCCACGAACTCCCGCACCACGTACGCGGGCCAGTCGGGCTCGTCCTCGCTCGACGAACCCTCGTGCACGGCGAGCGCTCGAACGACGTTGGACGAGTCGAGTTCGTCGAGCACGTGCGCTTCGTGGATGAAGTCGGCGAGCATCGATTCGTGCTGCTCGTCGGAAGCGGCGGACACGCGCGGCGGCGCGAACTTCACCACGACGTGCGCTGTCTGCTCGCTCGCAGTGTCGTCGGCCTTCCAGACGCGTCCTTCGCCGAGCGGGTCGAGCTTCGTCACGAGCCGCCAGCGTTCGTGCACGAGCGCGCCTTCACGAGGATCATGGGCATCATCGATCATGCGATGCATGTCGGCGGCGGGGGCGTTGGGCTTGAGGGGCGGACAACCCTGACGATCGGCTGAAGCAATCCGTCGGTCCAGAATCCCTTGAATCCACACACGCTGGCCTCATTCTTCATCCGAGCGTTGGGAACCCGTGCGATCCCTCGGCGCCTTCGAAGGGAATCGGTACGCAATCACTGCCAGCCCCAAGCCGATACAGGCCAATACAGGAATCGCCCAGTTATACGCGATCAATCCGACGCCTCCGGTGACAATTTGGGTTATGTGCATCGTCAGCTCGTACCCCGGTCGCATGCTCCGCCGAATACGCTTGCGTTCCTTCCAACGCCACATATCTTGGATGGCAAAGACAAGACCCTCGAGGATGCAGCCAACGAGCCACGCAACAACGACTGGATCACGATCCGTCGCAGTCACCAGGCCCGATCGACGCCATACGACACGCCGGCACCGACGAACATGCCAACCGATACGACGCAACCGGCACCCATCGTCTCGGGGCAAACGGTGGCTGATACCGCTGCGCCGGCGACAAGACTCGATGTCGACATCACCAGCCCTTTGCCGACGCCGTTTTGTCGTATGTCCATGGCGATGCCAACGGGAATCGCGATTCGTCCGGTTGCGCGCATCGCCGCCGATGTCGCTGCGCTGCTGCCGGTGCGGATGCCATTCCGGATTATCGAGTTGCTCCCGCGTCGGGCGAGGTCTCCAGCGGCGCCGAGCATCGCGCCAGCGACCGCGGTATTCGCTGATTGGCTTCGCGTTCCGACGCATGTGCCTGTTTTGGTGAGGTTGCAAAATCGATTCACTTCTTGAAATTGCCTGCATTGTGGTTGAAATTGGGATCCGCGACGCGGTCTTGACGCGCTCCGCTTCCTTGCGTGTCTCCCGCATTCGATAAACTCCTTGCATGACGAATCGACGAAGCGACAGTCGCGTGCCGGCGCAGCACCCGACCGAGCGAGGTGCGATCGACGCAGCCGACGCCGCGTGGGAGCGACGACGTCGCGCTGCGTGGATCGACTACCTTCGCGCCACGCGCGAATCCGATCGCGGCGAGTACGACGCCGTCGAGCGCAACGCGTGGGAGCTCCTGCAGCGACGCCTGCGCCGCAACGACGAGATTCGCTTCGACGCGGATCGCGTCGTCCACGCCTGAAACGTCCTCGCACGATGCGGGTGTGGGCGTGGCGTGGGGACGGTGACGTCGCATGATCCAGCGCAGTGCGGCCACACACAGAACAAGTAGATACGTAGGCGGCTCTCGCCGATGCGCACCCGCCATGTGCGGGTCATCCCGATGGTGGCGCAGGGATGGCCGAACCGGAGGGAGCACCAGTGGAATACCACGTCGAGCTGGGAGGGCGGCGTACCGTGTCCTGTCCGATTGCGACAATGCGTCGCATGGAACTGGACAGCAGCCGCATCATCCACGCGAACAACATGGACGTGCTCCCGTCCCTTCCCGCTGGGTCCTTCCAGATGGTCTACATCGACCCGCCCTTCAACACGGGCAAGGAACAGGCTCGCCGAAGCATCAGGACTGAGCGCAGTTCCGACGGCGATCGCGTCGGGTTCGGCGGTCGTCGCTACAAGACCACCATGCTGGAGAAGTCCTCCTACCGCGACGCGTTTGACGACTACCTCTCGTTCCTGGAACCGCGACTCATCGAGGCGCACCGTGTGCTCGATCGCACCGGCACGCTGTATTTCCACATCGACTACCGCGAGGCGCACTACTGCAAGCTGCTCCTCGACGAAATATTCGGGCGCGAGTGCTTCCTCAACGAGCTGATCTGGGCGTACGACTACGGCGCCCGCTCGAAGAAGAAGTGGCCCGCGAAGCACGACACGATTCTCGTCTACGTCAAGGACGCAGACGCCTACTACTACGACGGTCAAGCTGTGGACCGAGAACCGTACATGGCGCCGGGGCTCGTGACAGCCGAAAAGGCAGCGAAGGGCAAGCTGCCGACGGACGTGTGGTGGCACACCATCGTCCCCACCAACGGCAAGGAGAAGACCGGTTATCCGACTCAGAAGCCCGAGGGTATCGTTCGCCGCATGGTGCAGGCGTCTACCCGCGAAGGGGATTGGTGCCTCGACTTCTTCGCTGGGAGCGGAACCCTCGGTGCCGTGGCACAGAAGCTCGGGCGCAAGTTCGTGCTCGTAGACGAGAACCCGAAGGCCATCGAGGTCATGGAACGCCGAATCGCGGCCCCCGACACGACGACGTCGCAACAGGAGTTGTTCGTTGGCCGCTGACGGGATTTCTCGCGCGGGGACCACGTCCGAGGAACGGTTCATCGAGCTCACGGGCGCTACCCGCGCACCGAAGGCCGCACTAGGCGATGCCTGTCTCGACGGCCGATACGTGGAGGTCAAGAAGGCGACCTCAACAACGATCAACCAAGTGCGCGCAGTGAAGTACCTCCCGCTCGTGATCCACCGGCCCGCGAACTTCGACCTCGAAGTTCCTGAACGGTGGTGGGTGGTCCCCGCACACGATGTCGTCCGCCTCATCCACGCCAAGAATGGTCGGGGACAACACACCGAGAACGCTTACGAGAGCGCGACGCTGAGCACCAAGCACCTTGCAGACGAACACGAGGTCGATGCTCCCAAGAACCTCAACGCACGCGTAATTCGGGCAATCCGCGAGAGTGACGAGCACGCGCAAACTCGACGGGCCATGGAGAAGATCCGAGATGACGCTGTCGCGCTCGCACACCGTGCCCACGACGAGGTACGACAAGCCTTGGTCGCCGACGGCGCCTTGGAGGACGACAGCGGCGACCTCCGGGGCTGCTAGCGCACGTCGATCCAACGCGTCGCGCCAACGGCCGCGACGAACGTCGGATCGGCAGCGTTCGCCGCGGTGCCATGCCCCTCGTTCGCTCTGTTCTGCGGTCCGCTGCGCCAGTCCACGTTGATCCCGTGCGGTGCCCGTGGTCGACCGTCTTGAACGACATCGGCGTGACGTACAGGTCGTCTCCCGCGGCGAGCACGACGTAGGACGCGGTCTCGTCCGACATGGTCGAGTACTGCGAGCCATCGTGCGGCGGGCGCCTCGCCGCGCGCAACGCGGCTGCGGCGAATGCTTGCTCGACGCTGCTTCCGGTCGCGGCACGGTACGTCTTCGTCGCGTCGAGCGCATCCAGCGCAGCGAGCTTCGAGGTGTTCATGTTGCCGATGTCCTTGACGCCGACATGCGCGAGAACGCCGAACACCAATCCACACAGAATTAGGTAGATACGTAGGTAGTTCTCGCCGATGCGCGGCGGCCGCGCTCGGGGCATCCTGATGGTGACGGCAGGGATGGCCGCACCGGAGGGGACACGAATGGAATACCATGTCGAGCTGGCCAGCGAGCGTCAGCGAAGCGAACCACAGACCGATCTGCACGCGCGCAATTGGGCGCGTCGCCGCCCCGGGTGGCCGGACACCGAGCCGCTGCTGCTGCACTGGGTCGACGAGAAGGGCGCCGTGGTGCGGCTGATCTCGTCGAGCTCAACGCAGCGCGAGCAGCGAGACTCCGCCGAGCGCGAGCACGACCCCGACGAGTTGTAGGCGACCCAGCCGCTCCTTGAGGTACACGTGCGCGAGCGCGCTCGTGACGGCTGGGTACAGCGACCCCACCACCGCCACGACCGCGAGCTGGCCGTGCGCGGCGGCGATCGCGAACGAGAGGTTCGCGCCCGTGTCGAGCACGCCGATCGTGGCGAGCACGAGCGCGCCGCGCGGGCCCTCCACCCCGCTCCACGGGCGCGTGCGAGTGGCGAGCGCCGCCGCGAGCACCACCCCGACGCTGCCCAAGCGCACGCCACCCGTCGCGACGAGCGCGCTCGCGGTGGTGGACCCAGCGGCGCGATCCATCGCCACGAAGATCAGGCCGAAGCCCGTGGCGGCGACGGCGCACAGCGCGAGCGTGCGCGCGGACACGCGCACGGGAACGCTGCCGTCCTGCGGCGTACTGCCCTCGCCGATGGACGACAGCACGACGCCGACCACTGCGAGCACGAGGCCACCGAGCACGAGCGCGGTCACCGGCGTGCCGCCCGTTGCGAGCCCCACCGTCACGGGCAGCGCCACGCCGGCCGCGGCGATCGGCGGCACCACCGACATCGGCCCGTTCGCGAGCGCGCGATAGAACGCGCCGAGCCCGATCACGCCCGCCGCGCCACCGAGCATCCCGACGACCACGGCGCGACCGTCCACCGCGATCCGATCGGTCGCGGCGAGCGAGCCGATCACCAACCACAGCAGCGCGAGCATCGCAATCTGCGAGACGGCGAGCACGACGAGCACGGGCAGTCGACGCGTGGCGCGACCACCGAGGAAATCTCCTCCGCCCCACAGCAGGCTGGAGAGCAGTGAGAACGCGATCGGCATCGTGCGCGCGTCGGCGTCAGGATTTCGCGGCCGCGGCCTTCGCCGCGTCGCGCGCCGCCTTCTTGATCGCGCGCTTCTTGGCCTGGTACGCCTTCAGCGCCTCGGGCGAATCGACGTCGCCGAGCGTGCCGTAGTCGGCGGCGTTCGCTCGCCAACCGTCGAACGGCACGTTGCAGCGGTCGGTGAGGATCGCCGCGATGCTCGTGAGCTTGCCGGCGCCGAGACCGGGGATCTCGGTGAGGCGTCGCTCGAGCTCGGCGATGTCGCCGTCGGCGTCGAGCCAGATGCGCGCGGAGTCGCCGTCGTAGCGTTCGGCGACGATGCGCATCGCCTCGTGCACGCGCTTGGCCATCGCCGATGGGAAGCGGTGCAGGGCAGGCTTGTCGGCGAAGACGGTTTCCAGCTCGCCGATGGGCGTCGCGGCGATCGCCGCGGGTTCGAGCGTGCCGATGCGCTCGCGCAGGTCCCACGGACCACGAAACGCCTTCTGAACCGTCACCTGCTGATCGAGGATGAAGCCGATCAGGAACGCGTTCGCGTTCTCGGCGAGCAGCGCGCAGTGGTCGGGATCGTCCGTGAGCCACAGGTGTGGCTCGGGGCTGGTTCGTGTCGTGGTCGCCATGCGGCGGATGCTACCGATGCGATCAGCGCGCAGCCGCAGCCGCGGCACGCTTGCGGCGACGGGGCACGACCTTCGCGGGCGCGGCGGGATCCGCATCGCCGCCGGCGGTGCCGTAGATCGGCGTGATGCCGCTCGTGCGCACGAGATGCGACGTGATCGTGGTTGCCATCTTCGCGCCCGCGAGCACGTCCGTTGGGAAGTGCACGCCGCCGTAGATACGCGCCCACGACGCTTCGGCCGCCGTGTCCATGAACTCCTTGGCGCGATCGGGCATGAGCGCGGCGAGGACGATCGACGCGGCGTACGCGGCGGACGTGTGGCCGGACGGGTAGCTCGGGTTGTTGCCGGGCTTGTCCACGGCGAGCGTGAGCGATTCGTCCACCACGAACGGGCGCTTTCGACCCGCGGCGGCCTTGCCGGTTTGCGTGGCTGTGTTCACGAGCGCGAGCGCGTCATGCAACAGCTTCTCGGCGGCGAGCGCCTGCGCGGGGCCGGCATGGGACGTGTACTCCTTGAGCTTGGCTTCCCACTCGTCGGTGAGGCCGTGCTTGGCCCAGTAGCGCGCGCGGGCGGTGCCGGCGGGCGTGCGGGTCTTCTCCACCTGGTGCAGGTAGGCGAGGTCCTCGTCGTCCGTCTTGGGTGGCCACACCATGCGCAGCAGCGCCCAGTCGGCGACCTGGTCGCGCTCGCCGATCGTGTGCTCTCGCGCGAATGTCTTCGCGTCGGCGAGGCCCTCTCGGATCGAGGCGTCGAGCCGCTTTCGGAATTCAGGGTCGACCACCAGCGGCGTGTCGGTGCCGTCGGGCGCGGGCTCGCCGGGCGCGATCGGCGCCGTGGACGCGATCGGGGCGGCAGCGAGCAATGAGACGGCGCCTGGCAGCGGCGCACCGGAGAGCGTGACAGCGGTCATGCCCACTCGTCGCATGCTGTGAATCGATGGTGGCGACGAATCGTGGGCTGTGGCCGGATCGCGGCGCGGCGGTGGCCGGATCGTGCCGCGTCACTCCGCGTCGAACAAACCGAGATCGGGAATGCCGATCGCGGAGGGGCCGGATGGTCCGGGTCCGACGTAGGCGGGGTTGCCGCCGAGCTCGAGCAGGAAGCGCGTCACATTCGTGGCCCAGTGGCTGTTGAGTCCTGTGGGGTCGTTGGCGGCGCCGACCGGGCAGTACTTTTGCTGGATGAGCGTCACGCTGGTGCGGCCCTCGTCGAGGTAGTAGTTGCGTAGGCCGGACGTGATCGTTTCGATGCCGGCCGCCCAGGTGGCGAAGTCGGCGGGGTCGTTGGGGCAGGCCCACCCCCACGCGTTGTTGGGACCGCAGGTGACCTGGCCGAAGTTCGATTCGGCGCCGGCGATCGCCACCACGAGCCGAGGATCGACGCGCCAGCGCGCGGCGCTCGTCATCAGCGCGGCGCCTTGCCCCGCCATTGGGCTGCCCTTGGACGCGAGGTAGGCGTCGAGGATCTGCGCGGAGGGCGGAGAGCCGGCGGGCACGACGGGCGTGACGGATGGCGTGGCCGAGTCGGAGACGAGCGCGCCGGGGGCGGCGATGGCGGAAACGGCGTTCGCGGCGCGGGCTTGGCGCGCGGCACGGGCCTCGGCCCTGGAGCGACGATCGGCTTCGTACTTGGCATGGATCGCGGCGCGGCGTTGCTGCTCGGCGACGACGAGCACGACCTGACGCTGCGTGGCGGCGAGTTGGGTCACGAGTTGGGCACGCTTCACGCTGGCGACGTCGAGCTTGGCTTCGGCGGTGTCGAGCGAGCGCACGATGCGCGCGTGGTAGTCGCCGATCGTGTCGGCGAGGCGCACGCGGTCGATCATCTCCTGGAAGCTGCCGGCGGCGAGCAGTTGCTGGGCGAGGTCGCTCTCGGGCGTGGATTGCTTGTAGGCGCCGACGACGTACTGCGCGAGCTGGGACGAAGCGAGGTCGCGATCCTGCTCGATGCGGTCGCGTTCGGAGGCGGCGGCGAGCAGCTGTTCGCCGATCTCGGTGGCGGAGTCCTGGAGGAAGCTGGCACGCGCGGCGAGCTGCGCGTCGGTGAGCGAGCGCGGATTGAACTCGGTGGCGGGCGCTGTGGCCGGCGCCGCGGCGATCGCGGTGGCCACGACGCAGGCCGCGAGCGCGAGCACGGCCAGCACGATCGCGAGCGCGCGTTGCGCCGCAGCCGTCGTCGTCCCCATCCTCGTTCGTGTGCGCGAACCCATTACGCGCGAGTTCGGACACCGCCACGAAAACGTGAGCGAATCAACGCACGCGCGGCGAACTGCAAGCGAACAGGTGCGTGCCGACGGACCGAGTTCGCGCGCACCCGCGCGCCAGAGCCGTCAACGTTTCCGCAATTCCCTCAACCAGTCGGTACAAATTGCGGATGGGCGCGCGGCGCGTGTTGTCGTTTCCGCAGTTTGTCCCGACTGTTCAAGGAAATTGCGGATGGGTTAGATACGAGACCCATCCCCTCCCCCACGCCACCCAGCTTGGTCATCCAGCGTCACGGAAATCGACATGCTGGATGACGAAGCCGAGGCAGTGGAACGGGCATGGCGGAGCAGCGGGACGAGAGGGTAGTTGCGCGCGCAACTACAATGCGCTACAGTGCATCCCACAGGGGTAGTTGACCCCGCAATCACCACTCGTCGAGAGGACTTCGCATGACCACCGCAACCGCATCCCCCATCGCAACCGGCACTTGGGCCGTGGATCCCGTGCACTCCGTGCTCGCCTTCACCGTGCGCCACTTCGGCATCAACTGGCTGCGCGGCGGCTTCAAGGAGTTCGACACCTCGCTCACGGTTGCCGAGGACGGCGCGATCGCGCTCGCCGGCTCCACGCCCGTGCAGTCGATCTCGTTCCCGAACGAGCAGCTCCATGGCCACCTGATGAGCCCCGACTTCTTCGACGCCGAACTGCACCCGACCCTCTCGTTCGAGTCCACGGACGTCACGCTCGCGGCCGATGGCACTGCCACGGTTCGCGGTTCGCTGACCCTGCGCGGCACGACCAACCCGGTCGAGCTCGCTGGCACGTGGAGCGGTCCGGTCGAGGGCCTCGCCGGCGACCAGCGCATCGGCCTGGTGCTCGCGGGCGAGATCGACCGCACCGCGTACGGCATCAACTGGAACGCGAAGCTCGCCGGTGGCCAAGACGCCGTCGCCCCGAAGGTGAAGATCAGCGCCGAGCTGGAGCTGGTGCAGCAGTGAGCAACGCCGCTGGCAACGACACGAATGCGGACGACGATGGCGCAGCGGCGCCGATCCGCATCCTGTCGATCGCGGGGAGCCTGCGCGAGGCGTCGATGAATCGGCGTCTCGCGAGGCTCGCCGCACGGCTTGCCCCCAAGGGCGTGGAGTTCGTGCAGTTCGACGCGCTCTCGGGGGTCGAGCCATTCGACGAGGACACGGAGGCGACTGGCTTCCCGCCGGGCGCGGCACAGCTCGCCGCCGCGGTGCGCGCCGTCGACGGCGTGTTCATCGCAACTCCCGAGTACAACGGGTCAATTCCGGGCCAGCTCAAGAACGCGCTCGATTGGCTCTCGCGCGCCGACGGCGCCAAGCCCGACGCGAGCGGGCTGCAGGCGAGCCCGCTGTTCGGCGTGCCGGTTGCGGTGGCCAGCGCGAGCAACGGGCAGTTCGGCGCGGTGTGGTCGCGTGACGAACTCGTGAAGGTGCTGCGCACGCAAGGCGCACGCCCGATCGCCGAGCCGAGCGTGACGATCCCCAAGGGCGACACCGCGTTCGACGACGACGGCAACCTCGTCGTGTCGTCGCAGCAGGAGAACCTGACCGGCCTGGTGGCGACGCTCGCCGAGACGGTGACCGCCTTGCGCGCTGCGCGTGCCCACGCGGCAGCCGCGTCAACGCCTGCGTGAACCCGCCGGCCGGCTGCGTCATACTGCAGACACCATGCCAATCGTCTCCACCACCGCCGAACGAGCAGACGACGCCCCCGCGCTGCTGCCTCGCGGCATCGACTCCCTGCTGATCTCTCGCGCCACCGCGGCGCACGTGCCGTACCTGCGCCACCTCAAAGAACGCGTGATGCGCGATCGCTATCGCCCCGCCGCCGACGAGGCCGGCTTCGCGAGCTGGCGCGAGGTCTACTGCACCGACGTGTACTTCCAGTCGATCATCGACGATCGCAACTGCATGCTCCTGTGCATCGGCTCGCTGCGCGATCCCGTCGGCATGGTCGTGCTGCGACGCACCGAGCAGCACCTCGAGATCGACGACCTGCTCGTGCTGCGTCCGCGCCAGGGCGACGGCAAGCGACTGCTCGTGGCGGCGCTTCGCTACGCGGAGGCATGGCGCATCGACGACGTGCACATCGACGTGTACCCCGGCAACGAGAAGGCCGAGGCGTTCCTGCGTTCGCACGGCTTCCACATGCAACGCGAGACCGAGAACGACCTCGGACGCCCGATGCTTCGCTTCGAGCGCGACATCGCCTGACTCGCCGTCCCCAACGTTTCCTGCACTCCCCGCGGGACATCCTCCCCGTGCACCATCGAATCGATCGAAACGAAGGAGCACGATCATGGAGACGAAGACGACGCTCGTGCGCGAGCTGATGCACGAGGGCTGCCGCTGCGTGAAGCACGACCAGTCCTGTTTGGAAGCGGCCGAAATGATGCGCGACGAGGGCGTGGGCGCGCTGCCGATCTGCGGACCGGACGACAAGCTGTGGGCATGGTGACGGATCGCGACATCGTCGTGAACTGCCTTGCCGCGGGCGACGACCCTCAGCGATGCGCCGTGAACCATCACGCCAGCGGGCGCGTGGTGTGGATCCACGACGACGCGCCGGTGCACGACGCGCTCGCGTCGATGGAAGAGCATCTGATTCGGCGATTGCCGGTGATCGATCGCGACATGCGCCTCGTGGGCATCGTGTCGCAAGCGGACATCGCCACGCACTTGGGCCGAAGCGAGACCGGCGAGCTGCTCGAGGTCATCTCGAGCGCGGAGCCGCGTCAGTCGGTGGCGTACTAGCGAGCGCGATCTCGAGCGCGATGCCCCATGGGTCGCGCACGCGCAGGGGGACGGCGTGGTCGCCGTCGTCGGCTCGCTCGTAGGCGACGCCCTTCGAGTCGAGCCGGGCGGCGACCGCGTCGATCTCGTCTCGCGTGGGCAGTTCGATTCGCCATGCGGCGAGGCCGAGACGATCGTCGCCGGGCGCGGGCGCGCCAACGCCGCGCCACGTGTTCACCGCGAGGTGGTGATGGTAGCCGCCGGCGCTCATGAACGCGGCGGTGTCGATCACGGTGACGAGCTCGAAGCCGATCGCGTCCACGTAGAACGCCATCGCGCGTTCGAGATCCCCGACGTGCAGGTGCAGGTGACCCACGCGCACGCCATGGGCCGGCTGGGCAAGGTCGGCGACGTCCTCGCCGGCGATCGTCTCGAGCAGGTTCTCGATGTCGAGCGGTCGCGGGGCGACAGCTTCGATGTCGGCGAGGTTCGGCCACGAATCGACTGGGCGGTCGACTGCGAGCTCGAGGCCGTTGCCGTCCGGATCGGGCAGGTAGAGCGCTTCGTGCGTGCCGTGGTCGGACGCGCCGTCGATCGGCGTGCGCGTCGCGACGAGGCGTTGGACGACTCGCGCGAGCTGCGCGCGCTCGGGATACAGCAGCGCGACGTGGTAGAGACCGGCGGTGCGCGCGTGCGGGAGCGCGTCGGGGTGCGATTCGAGGATCACGACCGGGAGGCCGTCGCCCGCTTCGAGCACGAGGGCGTTCGGCGCGGTGGATCCGGCCGAGGCGCGCAGGCCGAGGACCTGCTCGTAGAACGCTCGGGAGCGTTCGAGATCGCGTACGCGCAGGCGCACCGGCCCGAGCGCGAGCGCGTCGGGAAGCTGCGCGCCCGTGGCGCGGCCGAGCGCGCGCGGGGCAGCGGGGGTTCGGGTGGGTGTCGTGGAAGTCGTCATGACCATATAGTTGCGCATGCAACTACTTCGCGCAACTCGCGCCCGTGCTTCGTCGTCGCTCGTGCAGACCTGGTGGGCGGAATCGGCGACGAGTTCGACGGGCGAACGGCTGCATCCGACCGAATCGCTACCGTGCGTGGCATGGAGGGAGCGGGTTCGGGATCGCGATTCGTGATGCGGCATGTCGATGTCGGCGTTGCTGCGCCGGGCACGATCTGGCGTTGGCGCGGCTGGGCATCCACCGACCCGACGGATCGTTTGGGCACGCACCGAACGCTCGATGTGTATCGCGACGGTGAACGTGCCCCGATGCCCGTGGTTGGCTGGCACGAGCCGTTCGACGGAGAACTGCACGATGCGCTGTCGCTGATCGAGTGGACCGCTGCCACGACGCTCCACGGCGCACAAGACGCGTGGCGCCCCACGCTCGGGGCGTTGCGAAGCGCGCGACGCGGCTCGTTCAAGACGCGCACGTTGCCGACGCTTCGTCGCAGCGAGACAAAGCGCACGCGCCGCCCACCGCAGCCCGTGCGCCTCAACCGTGTGAGCGCGGACGTCACGAACGTGTGGGAAGGCGCAACGATCCGCGTCACCGCAACCCGCGCGCGCGTCGAGCTGGAAGTGCGCTCGCCCAGGTCGTTCGAGCTCGGCGATGTTCCGCCATCGATCCAGAAGGCGCTGCGGTGGGGCGGCGAATCGATGCGCCAGTCCGCCGAGCTGCAGCTCGCCGCGGCCGCACGCGTGATCGCCGGACGCATCCCCGCCTACTACCAGGTCGCCGCGCTGCTCGAATCCGCGCGGATTCGGCGCTTGCACCAGCATGTGATGGCGTCGCGCTGATGACCGATCGCTCCACGGCCACGCTCGTTGCCGCCTGTCGCGGCGTGCGCGGCGCGACGATCGCGCACGAGAACACCGCCGACGCGATTCGCGAGGCGATCCGCGAACTCGTGGTCGACATGGCCGAACGCAACGGCATCGATCCAGTTGACGTCGCGTGCGCGCTGTTCACCACCACGCCGGATCTCACCGCGTCCTTCCCGGCCGAGGCAGTGCGCCACCTCGGCTGGGCGCACGTGCCGTTGCTCGGCGCCGTCGAGATGGCCAAGCCCGGCGCGCCCGGCCGCTGCATCCGCGTGCTGCTGCAATGGAACACGACGAAGACGCAGCGCGAGATCGAGCACGTGTACCTGCGCGGCACCGATGTCCTGCTCACGAGCACGCCAAGCGACTCGTTCGGCCTCGGCGAATCGAGCTGATGCACTCCTCCACCGTCGCGATCGTCGGACTCGGCATGATGGGCAGCTCGCTCGGACTCGCGCTCGAGGGCACAGGCGCGACGCGGCTCGGCGTCGACGCCGACCCGGCCACCGCCGAGTCCGCGCGATCGCTTGGCGCGGTCGATGGCGTCGACGAACTCGAATCGATCGTGCCGCGCGCTGACATCGTCGTGCTGGCCACGCCCGTGCTCGCGAGCATCGAGCTTGCCCCGCGCGTCGCCCCGCTGCTTCGCGACGGCGCCGTGCTGACCGACCTCGGCTCGACCAAACGCGCGATCTGCGCGACGTTCGACGAGCTCGACGTTCGCGCGATCGGCGGGCACCCGATGTGCGGCAGCGAACATTCCGGTCCGAGCGCCGCGCGCGGCGATCTGTTTCGCGGCGCGACGTGGGCGGTGTGCGCGCGCCCCGACGACAGCTCCACCGAAGGTCGACGAGTCGCCGAACTCGTCGGCGCGACCGGCGCGACGCTGCTGCTCGTCGATCCAGCAGAACACGATCGCGCGGTTGCCACGGCCAGCCACCTGCCGTATGTCACCGCGACGGCGCTCGTTGGCGCGCTCGCTGTGGCCGACGAGGAAACCGATGGACTTGCCACCACCCTCGCCGCCTCGGGCTTTCGCGGCGCAACTCGTCTCGCCTCGGGCGATTCGGTGATGTGGGGCGACATCCTCGCCACCAACGGCGATTACGTGCGCGACGCGATCGGCGTCCTGCGGCGCGAGCTGGACGCGATCGAGGCTAGACTCCCCGAGCGATGACGCTCGGCCCCTCCCCCACCTCCGCGATCGACCGAATCGATCCCGCGCGCATGGACGCGCTGCGCGAGCTGATCGACGAGATCGAACGACTCCCCGTGGATCACCCCG
This sequence comes from Thermoleophilia bacterium, assembly GCA_039811765.1. Classification (GTDB taxonomy): domain Bacteria; phylum Actinomycetota; class Thermoleophilia; order Gaiellales; family SKUG01; genus JAGQUL01. Next base: position 47,984 of record JBDHZF010000006.1, read on the forward strand.
ACTACGTGACGCTGCGTCACACCGTGGCGGGCGTGTACAAGACCGTGAAGGAACGACGCCGTCTCGAAAAGCGCGCCGCGATCCTCGCGCACGACGCCGCGGTGACCGAACGCACCGCCACTGGCGCGCCCGGCCGCATCGACGACGAGACCGCCGGCATTCCGCTCGTCTCGTCCTCGCGTGGCGCGATCGCTGGCCACCTCAAGCAGCCGCGCGGGTGCTACATCTGCAAAGTGCGCTACACGCAGGTGGACGCGTTCTACCACCAGCTGTGTCCGGACTGCGCGGCGCTCAGCCACGCGCGTCGCGATCAGGCAACGGATCTCACGGGTCGTCGCGCGCTGCTCACAGGCGGGCGCGCGAAGATCGGCATGTACATCGCGCTGCGCTTGCTGCGCGACGGCGCGCACCTCACGATCACGACCCGCTTTCCGAACGACGCCGCGCGCCGATTCATGCAGCAGGACGACAGCGCGCAGTGGATCGATCGGCTGCGCATCGTGGGCATCGACCTGCGCGATCCCGCGCAAGTGGTCGCGCTCGCGGACGAGATCGCCGCGCGCGGCGCGCTCGACGTGCTCATCAACAACGCGGCGCAGACCGTGCGCCGCACGCCACAGGCGTACGCGCCGCTGGTGGCCGCCGAACGCGAGCCG
>JBDHZF010000007.1:0-44432 GCA_039811765.1 Thermoleophilia bacterium
CGGCACAACGCATGAAAGCCGTCTAGCGGCACGCAGCGTACGAGCCAGCCGCCACCGCTGAGGAACCTACGGCCCGATCACTCGGTCCTGCCGCAGTCTCCAAAGCGTGACACTGAGCGCATCGTACCGGGCGGACTTCCGGTCAGGCGGCCAGCGATTCGACGAGGTCGCCCTGTTCGACGACTTCGAGGATCTCGATGCCGTATTCGCCGTCCACGACGACCAGCCGGGCTGTCGCGTAGCGCGTGCCGTTGACGTACACCGAAACGGGTTCGTGCACGAGCTGCTCGAGCGTCAGCACGCTGTCCTGCGCGAGGTTCGTGATGTCGCCCAGCGCGAGGTCGGTTCGTCCGAGCTCGGCCGACAGCTCGACTTCGACCCCGCTCAAGAGCTGGGTCCAGCGTCGGGTTGCGTCCACGTGTTCGAACGACGGAAGTTCTGCAGCGGCGACGTTGGCGGATGCGGTCGCCGCTTCGCTCGCCACGATAGCGGCGGCTGCCTCGGCCTCGGCTCGTTCCTGAGCCGCGAGCATCGCTTCGTACGCATCGATGCCGTCGACCGAATTCGATGAAGCATCGGTCGCGGGCGCTATGGCGAGCGTTGGCTCGGCGGCGTTGTCGTCGACGATCGAGTCCTCGCCGAGTTCGTAGCGAGACGGAAGCGCCTCCGCGCCGATCTCGTCCCCGAGCTCCAATTCGGCTTCGGACGGAACGAGGTGTGCCTCGACCGCGAACGGATCGGGCACGCCGCTCGTGAAGTAGGCGGCGGATTCAAGCAACCCAGTGCCGAGCACCAGACGCAGCTCGCCCGTCGGCAGTTCCAACGGGTAGCTGGCTTCAAGGTACAGCGCGTCGCATTGGTCGAGCGCCTCTTCGAGGGTCTCGTATTCGACGACGTCCTCGATCTCGAAGCGGCCGGTGGAACCCAGCTGGTCGCTGCCCACGGGCACGTCCAGCGCATTGATCGCCGCGCTTGCCGCAGCTTCGACGAACGGTCGCACCGCATTTCCCTTGAGCGACGTGATGAAGATCATCACGTCCCGCAACGGGCGACGCATCTGCACGACGACCGCGCGCAGCGGAAGCGTTCGTCCGCGCAGCATCGCTTCAGGATCGAAGCTCGTTGCCTTGCCGAGTTCGACGATCTGGCCCGTCGCGCTCGTCAACGCGTCCGCGATCGACTGGCTGATCGACTCCGCGAGCACGCGATGCTCGTTCCATGGCGGTGTGAGGCTCATTTCGCGGTCTCCCCGCCCCGACTGTCGTCGATGCGCTCGACGATCCGAACCGCGACGCGGTTTCCGTCGCGGCCGGGCATCGCGCTGTACGCGCGCGTGGAGCCGACCACGAGCCGAACGCCGTCGTCGACGCGTCGACCAAGCGGCACGACATCGCCGGGCTGCAAGCCGAGAATCGTCTCCACCGGAACGCGCGTGGCGCCGATCTCCGCGCGCACGGGCATGCGCACGCCCTGCAGCGACGAGATCAAGGAGGCTCGGTGCTCGGGGGATTCGTCGCCGGAGGAGAAGTAACGGTGCGCGGCGAGGTCGCCGACCACCGACTCGATCGAGCGATATGGCAGGCAGATCGACAGCGACCCGGTCGCCGTGCCGATCGACAGCTCCATGATGATCAGCACGCTCGGCTCGGACGCAGGCACGATCTGCGCGAACTGCGCATTCATTTCGATTCCGCGCAGGCGAAACTCGATGGGGACGAGGTCGCCCCACGCGCCGCTGAGTTCCTCGAGCAGACGCTCCATCAGGTTCGACGCGAGCGCGGATTCGATCTCCGTCAGTTCACGTACGCGAGACACGTTCGTGCCGGGACCGCCGAGCATGCGATCCAGCATTGCGAACAGCAGTGGCAAGTCGATCGACGCCATGGCGTTCGTGCCGAGCGGCGCCACTTCGAGCACGCTGGTAAACGTGGGCACGGGCAGGGAGGAGACGAAGTCGCCGTACGGGATCTGCTCGGCGCCGGTGACCGACACCTCCACGAGCGAACGCACGTTGCCGCTCAGCAAGGTCGACGCGCGGCGGCAGAACGCCTCATGCAGCATCTGCAGCGTTCGCAGCTGGTCCTTGTTGAACTTCGACGGGCGCGCGAAGTCCATCTTGCGCACGTAGCGGGGCTTGCCATGGTCGCGCCCGGCGCTCGTGGTCGTCGGAGCAGTGTGGTGCGTTTCGGCCGTTGCCGCGCTCGCGCCACCCGTGGTCGCGGGATGTTCCGCGGCCATCGCGAGCAGCGAGTCGATATCGCTCTGTGAGAGGGCTTCCGCCACCTGGTTCCCTGGTCGTGTGCTGCGTGTCGTCGCTGCCGCGGGGCAATCGCCGAGACGGGTCTTGGACCGAGCATCGGCGTGCTCATGCGGTCGCTTGAGCAATCAGCGCACGTTGGGCGCGCGGCAAACGAGGCAGAATGTCGACGGTTCGCGCGTCGTCGCCGAGCAGGTGCACGGCTAGCGGGCGTCGAACTTCGACATCGTACGACCATCGATTGAGCGAGGCACCACATGCAAACGACCCCTGCGACACCCGACATCGGCACCACCGTCAGCGAGGGATACTCGCGTGGGCTGGAGCGGATCGGCGCGGTGATTCGATTCTCCCTGGTTCCCATATTGACGCTCGGCGCCGTGTACGCCGTGGCCGGTTTCATCCAGACCAGGGTGGCCACCGTTACGGTGGAGGACGCGTTCGAGGCTTTCACCAACGGCTACTCGTTCGACAACACCGGTTCCCGCGCGATCTACTACGTGCTCGATGCAGCGGCCTCGATCGTCGCGACTGCAATCGGCGTTGGCATGTTCGTTGTCATCGCAGGCGCGATGCATCGCGAACGCCATGGTGCCGCGCTCGACCTTCCCGAACCCGGTGCGAGCCTCGGCGCGACCTGGGCGGGGTTCCAGCTGCTGCTTCCGAAGTACTGGCTGATCGTGTTGCTGCCGGTGGCTGGCACGCTCGTGCAGATCGTTTCGTTCGGTCTTGCCGGGCTCGTGCAGCTGGTCGCGGGAATCGTCGCGGCGTGGCTCGCGGTTCGATGGGTGTATGCACCCGTGCTCGCGGGAAGCGGCGAAGCTTCGGGCGACGATGCGTTCGCGCGGAGCGAGGCCGCCGTGACTGGCGCGTGGTGGCGCACGTTCGGCATCTACATCGTCGTCTCGATCGCGATCTTCCTGCCAGCGGGCATCGCCGGGGGCATCATCGGCGCGATCCTGGGCGGGATCATCGGGTGGATCGGCTTGGCCGCCACGGTCGTCGTGGTGTATTTCGCCGCCTCGGCGATCGCTTCGGCCGCGCTCGAATCGGCATGGCACCAAGTCGAGAGCGGCGCCGGCCCGGTCGATCAGGCTCCCGAGCCGCCGGCCGCCGACGTCGAACCCGAGGCCGGCCCGTTCGTCTGATCAGGTCTCGGCCGCGACCTTCCGGGCGAACGTGAGCCCGGCGCCTTCGGCGTCCACGTCCACCTCGACGGTGTCCCCTGGCAGGAAGTCGCCGCCGAGCAGCCGCTGCGCGAGCTGGTTCTCGAGCATGCGCTGGATCGCACGCTTGAGCGGGCGGGCACCGTACACCGGGTCGTAGCCGGCCCGGGCGATCGCATCCTTCGCGGCGTCCGACACCTCCAGGTGTAGGTCGCGCTCGGCGAGACGTCGGTCGACCCGCTCGAGCTGGATGTCGACGATGCTGCGCAGCTGCTCCTGCGCGAGCGGCTCGAACACCACGATCTCGTCGAGGCGGTTGAGGAACTCCGGACGAAAGTGCGCGCGCACGTCCGCCATCACGGACTCGCGCTCCTGGTCGCCGACCACGCCGAGCGCGAGGTGGCTCGCGCCGAGGTTGCTGGTCATGCAGATCACCGTGTTGCGGAAGTCCACCGTGCGACCCTGGCCGTCGGTCAGGCGACCGTCGTCGAGCACCTGCAGGAGCGTTCCGAACACGTCCTGATGCGCCTTCTCGACCTCGTCGAGCAGCAGCACGCAGTACGGGCGCCTGCGCACGGCCTCGGTGAGCTGGCCGCCCTCCTCGTATCCCACGTAGCCGGGAGGCGCACCGATCAGGCGGCTCACCGCGTGCTTTTCCATGTACTCGGACATGTCGATGCGCACCATCGCCTGGTCGTCGTCGAACAGGAACTCGGCGAGCGAGCGTGCGAGCTCGGTCTTGCCGACGCCCGACGGGCCCAGGAAGAGGAACGATCCGATCGGTCGCTGCTCGTCGCCGAGCCCGGCGCGCGAGCGGCGGATCGCATCGCTCACCACGGTCACGGCCTCGTCCTGCCCCACGACGCGCGCGTGCAGGCGCTCTTCCATGTGCAGCAGCTTCTCGGCCTCGCCCTCGAGCATCTTGGCCACGGGGATCCCGGTCCAGCGGCTCACGACTCCCGCGACGTCGTCGGCGTCGACCTCCTCCTTGAGCAGCTCCTCGCCGCTCTGGCGGATCGCCGTCAGGCGCTCGCGACACAGCTCCAGCTGCTTCTCGATCCCGGCCGCGTCGCCGTAGCGAAGGCGCGCGGCGGTCTCGTAGTCGGCCTCGCGCTCGGCCTGCTCCGCCTCGAATCGCACGCGTTCCAGCCGCTCGGTGAGCGCGCCGATCTCGTCCATCAGTCCCTTCTCGCCCTCCCACTGGGCGCGCAGCGACGATGCGCTCGTGCGCAGCTCGAGGATCTCATCCTCGAGCTTGGCGAGCCGGGCCTGGGATGCCTCGTCGGTCTCGCGCTTGAGCAGCTCGCTCTCGATCATCAGCTGGTCGATGCGCCGCTCGGTGCGGTCGAGCTCCTCCGGGCGCGAATCGACCTGCATGCGCAGCGTGGCCGCGGCCTCGTCCATCAGGTCGATCGCCTTGTCGGGCAGCTGGCGATCCGCGATGTAGCGGTGCGACAGCGTCGCGGCTGCCACCAGCGCGGAGTCGGTGATGCGGATCTTGTGATGTGCCTCGTAGCGCTCCTTGAGCCCGCGCAGGATCCCGATCGTGTCGGGCACGCTCGGCTCGCCCACGAACACGGGGGAGAAGCGGCGCTCGAGCGCCGGGTCCTTCTCGATGCCGGTGCGGTACTCGTCGAGCGTCGTGGCGCCCACCACGCGCAGCTCGCCGCGCGCGAGCATCGGCTTCATGAGGTTGCCGGCGTCCATCGCGCCCTCGCTCTTGCCGGCGCCCACGATCACGTGGATCTCGTCGATGAACATGACGATCCGGCCCTCGGCCTCCTGCACCTCCTTGAGCACGGCCTTGAGGCGCTCCTCGAACTCGCCTCGGTACTTCGCGCCGGCCACGAGCGCGCCCATGTCGAGCGACCAGAGCATGCGGTCCTGCAGCGTCTCGGGCACGTCGCCGATCGCGATGCGCAGCGCGAGGCCCTCGGCGATCGCCGTCTTGCCCACGCCCGGCTCGCCGATCAGCACCGGGTTGTTCTTGGTGCGGCGCGACAGCACCTGGATCACGCGGCGGATCTCCTCGTCGCGGCCGATCACCGGGTCGAGCTTGCCGTCGCGCGCGAGGGCCGTGAGGTCGCGTCCGTACTTCTCGAGCACCTTGTAGTTCTGCTCGGCATCGGGCGAATCCACCTTGCGCGTGCCCCGCAGCTTGCGGATCGATGCGAGCAGCTCGGCGTGGGATGCGCCCTGCTGCTCCAGCACCACGCGCGCGGGCGACTCCACCCGCGCGATCGCCGCGAGCAGGTGCTCGCCGGCCACGAACGAGTCCCCCCACTCCTTCGCCTGCCGCTCGGACTCGCTGAACACCTCGCGCAACGCGCGGCTCGCGCTCGGCTGTAGGTTGGTCGCACCGGAGACGGTGGGCACCTTCGCGACGCTCGCCTCGGTTGCCGTCTTGAGCGACTGCACGTCGACGCCGCTCGCCACGAGCGCATCGTGCTCGATGCCGGGCTCGAGATCGAGGATCGCCAGCAGCAGGTGCTGCGGCGTGAGTTCCTGGTTCTCGCGGGCCTCGGCGTGTCGCACGGCGCCGGACAGCGCCTCGCGCGCGCGGGTGGTGTATCGCTCTGCGTCCATGTGGCAGCTCCTTCTCAGCGATCGTTGCGCCAACGCGGGCTGCGCGGCGCTCGCGGCACGTGCACGAGTTCCATCGACACGGACCGCCGTGTGGTGACGGTGGCTCCTCGCTCGAGCTCCACGATGCGCGCTCGCGCCTCGCGCAGCTCGTCTTCGACCTGCAGCACGTAGCGCACGCCCGACAGGCTCAGCCCCTCGGCCGTGAGCCGCTGCACGCGCGCGAGCCGCTCGAGCTCCTCGCGCCCGTACCGCCGCGTGCCGCCGGGCGTGCGCTGCGGAGTCACGAGCCCCTGTCGCTCGTACTCGCGCAGCGTCTGCGGATGCAGGCCCAGCTGCTCGGCGACGTACCCGATCGAGTAGAGCACGTCGCCCATGTCATTTCCTCCTGAACCACTTGGTGCGCGGGTTGTCGCCGCTCGCGCGCTGGTAGGCTCGCAGCGCCTCGGCCTGCTCGTCGCTCAGCTTCGTCGGCACCTCGATGCGCACGCGCGCGAGCAGGTCGCCATGGTCACGCCCCTTGCTCTTCGCGATCGGCGCGCCGCGCCCCTTGATGCGCAGCAGCTTGCCGTCCTCGCTGCCGGGCGGCACCTTCACGGTCACCTGGCCGCCCTCGGGGGTGGGCACCTTCACCTGCTCGCCGAGCGCCGCCTCCGCGAGGGTCACGGGCACGTCCACGAGGAAGTCGTCGCCGCGGCGCTCGAACAGCTCGCTGGCCTCGACCTCAACCTTCACGAGCAGGTCGCCGGCAGGACCGCCATGCTCGCCCGGCTCGCCCTTGCCCTTCACCCGCACGGTAGAGCGGTCCTTCACACCGGCGGGGATCTTCACGCGGTAGCGCACCACCTTGCGCTGGTGGCCGCTGCCGTGGCAGGTCGCGCACGGCGACTCCACCACGGAGCCGGATCCGTCGCAGGTCAGGCACGGCGCCATCGTCGCGAACGGCCCCTGGCTCTGCACGACCATGCCGCGTCCGTCGCAGGTCGGGCACGTCTTGCGGGAGGTCCCCGGCTTCGCGCCGCTGCCATTGCAAGTGGCACAGTCGACATCGCGCTCGACGGGCACCTTCACCTCGACGCCCGCAAGCGCGTCGGAGAACGACAGCTTCACGCGTGCGGCGATGTCGTGTCCGCGGCTGGCCCGGCGCGCCCCCGCGCCCGCACCGCCACGGCCGCCGAACAGGTCGCCCAGATCGCCGAGGTTGATGCCGCCCGAGCCGAACAGGTCGGAGAAGTCGAACCCGCCCGCGCCGCCGCCCGTGCCGGGGCGGAAGCCGCCCCCGGGGAATCCTCCCGGGAAGCCGCTCGCGCCGCCGAAGCCGTTGCCGCCTCGCACGCCCATGTCGTAGAGCTTGCGCTTCTCGGGATCCTTGAGCGTCTCGTACGCCTCGTTGACCTGTTTGAACTGCTCCTCGGCCTTGGGGTCGTCCGGGTTGCGGTCGGGGTGCAGCTCGCGCGCCTTTGATCGGTACGCCTTGCGCAGGTCGTCCTCGGATGCGCCCTTGGGCACGCCCAGCAGCTCGTAGTAGTCGGTCGCGCCCGCCATGGTCACCCCCCTCCTGCGACGATCACGCGCGCGTGGCGAAGCACGCGCTCGCCCACGCGCCAGCCGCTCTGCAGCTCCTGCAGGATCGTGTCGTCCGCCTCGCCCGCGGGCGCCGGCTGCACCATCATCGCCTCGTGCAGGTTCGGGTCGAACGCCGCGCCCTTGCCCGCCTCGATGCGCTCGAGCCCGTGCGATCCGACGACGCTCGTTAGCCGCGCGTGAACGGTCCGGAGCCCGTCCACCACGGCACTCTTGTCGACGTCGTCCTTGGCGGCGTGGTCGATCGCACGCTCGGTGTCGTCGATCACGGTGAGCAGCTCGTTCAGCAGACGCGTCTCCGCGGCCGCACTGGCCTGCTCGCGCTCGCGCGCGGACCTGCGCTTGAAGTTCTCGAAGTCCGCCGCAACGCGCTGAAGGTCGCCGCGCATCGCGTCGCGTTCGTCGACCATCGCCACGTAGTCGGTCTTGGAGACGTACTCCTCGCCCGGCTGGATCGGCTGCGGCGCGTCCGTGGTCGGAGGCGCCGCAGCCGTCTGGGCCTGCATCGTGTCGTGTGCGTCGCTCATGCCTTGGCCGCCGGCTCGTCCTCCTCGATGACCTCGACGTCCTCGACGTCCTCGTCCTCGAGCTGCGGCTCGTTCGAGACGCTCTCGCCGTCGGCGCCTTGGTCGGCGTCGGCGTACAGCGCCTTGCCGAGCTCCTGGGAGACCTCGGCCAGCTTCTCGACCTTGGACTGCAGGTCGTCGGGACTCGTCGCGCCCTCGATCGCGTCCTTCAGCTCCTTGAGCGCGTCCTCGATGCCCGACTTGACCTCGTCGGAGACCTTGTCGCCGTGCTCCTTGAGCGCCTTCTCGGTCGAGTACGCCAGCGTCTCGGCCTGGTTCTTGGCCTCGGCGAGCTCCTTGGCCTGACGCGCCTCGTCGGCATGCGACTCGGCGTTCTTGATCATGTCCTGGATCTCGCTCTCGTCGAGCCCCGATCCGCCGCTGATCTTGATGTTCTGCTCCTTGCCGGAGCCCTTGTCGGTCGCGGTCACGCTGATGATGCCGTTGGCGTCGATGTCGAACGTCACCTCGATCTGCGGCAGGCCGCGCGGCGCGGGCGGGATGTCCGAGAGCTGGAACTTGCCGAGCGTCTTGTTGTAGGCGACCATGTCGCTCTCGCCCTGCGCCACGTGGATCTCCACCGACGGCTGGTTGTCCTCGGCGGTGGAGAACACCTCGCTCTTCTTGGTGGGGATCGTCGTGTTGCGCTCGATCAGCCGGGTGAACACGCCGCCCTTGGTCTCGATGCCCAGGCTCAGCGGGGTCACGTCGAGCAGCAGCACGTCCTTGACCTCGCCCTTGAGCACGCCGCCCTGGATGGCCGCGCCGATTGCGACGACCTCGTCCGGGTTCACGCCCTTGTGCGGGTCCTTGCCGGTGATCTCCTTGACCTTCTCCTGCACGATCGGCATGCGGGTCATGCCGCCCACGAGCACCACGTGGTCGATGTCCTTGCTCGTCACGCCCGCGTCCTTCATCGCCGTCTTCGTCGGGCCGACGAGGCGGTCGAGCAGCTCCGCGCAGATCTCGTTGAGCTTGGCGCGCGAGAGCACCGTGTCGAAGTGTCGCGGCTCGCCGTCCACCTGCGTGAGGTACGGCAGGTGGATCTGGGTCGACTGGGCGGAGGAGAGCTCGATCTTCGCCTTCTCCGCGGCGTCGAACAGGCGCTGCAGGGCAACCGGGTCCTTGCTCAGGTCGGTGCCCTGGTCCTTCTTGAACTCGGCGATCATCCAATCGACGAGCGCCTTGTCGAAGTTGTCGCCGCCGAGGTGGTTGTCACCGCTGGTGGCCTTCACCTCGAACACGCCGTCGCCGAGCTCGAGCACGGACACGTCGAAGGTGCCGCCGCCGAGGTCGAACACGAGGATCGTCTGGTCCTGGTCGTCCTTGTCGAGTCCGTAGGCGAGCGATGCCGCGGTCGGCTCGTTGACGATGCGCAGCACGTTGAGGCCGGCAACGCGGCCCGCGTCCTTGGTGGCTTGGCGCTGGGCGTCGTTGAAGTACGCCGGCACGGTGATCACCGCGTCGGTCACGTCCTCGCCGAGGAACTCCTCCGCGTCCGCCTTGAGCTTCTGCAGGATCATCGCGCTGATCTCCTGCGGGGTGTACTCGCTGTCGCCCACCTTGATCACGGCGTCGCCGTTCTTGCCCGAGGCCACCTCGTAGGGGACCATCGTCTGCTCCTCGGCGACCTCGCCCTTCTTGCGACCCATGAAGCGCTTGGCCGAGAAGACGGTGTTGCCGGGGTTGGTCACCGCCTGGCGCTTCGCCGCCGCGCCGACGAGGCGCTCGCCGGTCTTGGTGAAGGCGACGACCGACGGGGTCGTGCGCGCGCCCTCGGCGTTGGGGATGACGGTGGGCTCGGTGCCCTCGAACACGCTCATGCAGCTGTTCGTGGTTCCGAGGTCGATGCCGATGGTCCTGCCCATTGTGGGGTGCTCCTTGTGGGGGTGTCGTACTTGGAATCTGAGTTGCTGCGACGCAGATTTGCGCCGTCGTTGTCCATCACTGTAGACCTTGATGCCCGCGGACGCAAATTCCGGACGGAAGAATCTTAGTGAATCACACTCAGATCGGCGTGATGTACGCGGTCACCCCTCGTCTGCCCGTGAAGCAGAGCGCTACACGCGCGCGAACCGTTTGGTCGAGCGTGGCGTGCCGGCCGCGGCGTGGGTGGAGCGTGCGGCGTTCGCCGCGAGACTGACGAAGACGCCCGAATTGGGCGCGTTCGACATGCTCGACGCACCGTGCCGCGCCTCATCCCTGGGGCACTGCCCCGCAGATCCGCGAGGCGCCCGATGCATGCCGGCAGGAACGGCAAGGTGGCGACGAGCTGTGGGGTGCGCTTGCGTTCAGCGACGCGTGAGCTTGACGAACGCGACGGCGGATTCGTTGTGCGCGGCGTCGCGCACCTGCACGTACACGCCCTTGTACCCCGTGCCGGCGCTCAGCTGGTGGGTCAGCGCCGGACCGTACGCCTGCCACGGACCCCAGTTGCCATCCTCGTTGGCGAAGCGTACCTGCGCGACGCCGATGTCGTCGCTCGCGTTGATCGTGATCACCGCGGACGCGGTGGTCGTCGAGCTCGGCGCGAGCACGCCGTAGAGGATCGGAGCGGTGCGGTCGACGACAGGGCTGGGCGCTGGCGTGGACGTGCCCGATGCCACGACGCGGTACTTCGCGAATGCGATGTTCGACAGCGATCCATCCACGCCCTTGAGCTGCACGTACACGCCCTTGATGCCGAGACCTCGCGTCGACTCGAACGAGGCGTCGGTCATGCACGGCTGCCAGTTGCGCCAGTTGCCGTCCTCTGCTGCCATGCGCATCTGCGTGCAGCCGGCGCCGTTGCTGCTGCGCACGGCCACCGTGATCGTCGAGGCGGCGCTCGTCGCCGGGACGCGTACGCTGTCGATCGTGATCGGTCCGGTTGGATCGCCGGGGTAGACGGGAACGATCGCAGAGAGCTTGACGATCGAGCCAAGCGGTCCGCTCGTTTCCGAGCACGTCCCCATGAGCTGAACGTAGATCGTACGTTCGCCTGCCCCTGGCGTCAGATGCACGATCGGCCGCGTGCGGCTGACCGAATCCACCCACGCTCCGTCCTCGCGTGCATACCTGAACGAATCCGCGGTGCAGTCGTCGCGCGTGCTCACCTCGAGCGCGAGCATCGGCAGACGCTCGGTGGGCATGCGCAGCGGATCGTTCACGTACGCGGGATTCGGAAGATCGATCCGTGCGTTGACGATCGTCGCCGGTGCTGCCGTGGGCGTCGGGTTCTTCGGCGGGTTCGGCATGGTGTAGCGCGCGTACAGGACGTTGCCGGCAGGTCGGCGAACGCCGTCGCAGGTCGCGATCAGCTGCACGTACAGGCCCTTGTAGCCGGGGCTCGGCGTGCGCGGGATGTTCCACTGCGTCTCGCTGCGCAGCAGGTCGCTCCAAACGCCGTCTTCGTTCGCGAAGCGGAACTCCGCGGGGCGCAGCACGTCGCAGTCGCCTTCGTCGACGATGTCGAAGTGCGCCTGTGGGTCGCGAAGGGAGGGCATCATGGCCGAGTCGTATGCGTAACGAGCCTCGGGGGCGGCTACCGTGAGGTTCTTGATCGTCGGTTCGGTTGCGGCGTTCGCGGCGGGAGCTGCGAGCCACAGCGCGCAGACGAGTGCGGCGAGCGTCGTCGTCGTGAGTCGTCCAGCGACGAGCTGCAGCGTCGAATCGAATGCGGACATGTGGCGGCCTTTCGCGGCGAGTGTGGTCTCTGCTTCCAAGATCGGGGGGGCATATGTCAAGCCGCCGGATCCAGATTCGGAATTGACGAACGGCCCGGGACGCCTCCCCCAAGGCGATCCGGGCCGTTCGTCACCATCTGAAGTCGTGTAATCCGTTGATCGCACCCCACGCACGTTCACGGCAGCCTTCAGTCGACATCCACCTGGCGCGCGTCGTTCACCCCCATGATCGACGAGCGCTGAGCGGCGATGATCCATCCTTGGATCGGATGCCTATGTTGGGCGGCGGGACCGGTCAGAATCGGTCTCCCGCAGCGCCTGTACCACTGTTGTACGACGAGGTTCCGCGTCTGTAAACCCCCAATTCGCACATCGGTTCCGCGTCGGTTTCGCGCCATCTTGGATCATCCTGTCGAGGTGGCTCGATACTCGGACGAGACGCCGCCGAGGGGGAGCCGCGTCGAATGCGTGGGGGAGCAGCTAATACATGGTCGGCCGACCAGCTTGGACACGAGATCCCGATCACCGGATCCTGCGCGCCGAGGCCGCGGCGCCCCAGTCGACGCAGACGCGCGTGCTTGCGTTCGGTGAACCGTTCCCGTACTCGATCGACGGAGCCCGATCCGACGGAACCGGGTACGTGCTGGCCGACGATGCTGCGATGCGTGCGTCGCGCACGCGTGCGATCGCGAAGCTCCAGCGGCCGGGAGCCATCGACGCCGCGTCGCGCGGCGAGGCCTTGACGCGGCTCGCCGGCACGGCCCGACGCGACGTGCTCGTATCTCAGCTCGGGGCCGCGCTCGACGCGCTTGGCGCGGCTGGCGTCGAACACGCCGTGATTGGCGGAAGCATGGTCGACGCGAAGCCGAATCCGGGCGACGTGGATCTGTTGTGGCTGGATCGAGTCGGCGTGGACGCCGTCGACGTCGAGCGCGCGATGGCGCGTGTTGCGGTTCCCGACGTGTCGCTGCAGCGTGCCACAGGAATCGTGCTGAACGCGCCCACGATCCCAGGGGCCGTTCCCGGGTCCAATTTCCTCGAGTTCTTCAGCAGCAGTCGTGGCGGATTCGCGCGATCGCCGCTGCTCGTGCCGACGCGCGTGGGTGACATGAGCGCGTCGTCGATCGTGGATGCGGCCGCTTCTGCGTTGAGGAGGGTCCTGACATGACGTCGACTGGAGCCAGCGGCGCGACGCCGCCCGTCGGCGCGCCCATGCCGAGCGGAATCGGAGGAGCAGTCGCCGACGGCGCCGGCGAAGTTCGACTCGCGAGCGCGCCGCGCGCGGGCGGCCTGGACCGGTTGCGCGCAGCGCTCGATGCTGCGACGACCGGAATGCCGATGCCAACCGCCACGGGCGAACTGCCGGCGGGCGTCCACCATGTCGCCTGGAACGACGTCGCGTCGGCGTTCGCAGGCAATCCACGACGCAGCGAGTTGGCGACGCAGCTGGCGATCGCGCTAAACGAACTGCACGAGATCGGCGTGCAGCGCGTGCTGGTGGGGGGCAGCTTCGTCGGCGCGAAGTCATACCCCGGGGACGTCGACGTTGCCGTGATTTCGCACGATCGCGCCCAATCGCTCACGGCACGGGAGATGACGAGCGCGGTCGCCCCCTTCGCAAACGAGGTGCACGTGTACCCAGCCGAGATGCCCGTCGCGAACGCCGCGACGATGCCTGGTGTGCGCGCGGGAGAGACGTTCGCGGAGTTGTTCTCGCACGACCGGTCGGGGGCCGCGCGCGGCGTGTTGCTGCTGGATACGATGCCTCGTTCGATCGCGGACGCGGCCATCGACGCGCTCGAACGCGCCGCCCGTACGCTGCGTTGACGCGCACCCGAATGACGCATCCCCCGGTGGATTGGGCATAATTCGCCGAAGTGGACAAGCTCCAGCGCATTCGCGACGGTTACGAGGTGGGCGGACGACGCATCATGCGTCGGGTCGCGCGCACGCTGCTGCGCCCGATCGGGTCGATCAACCCGAACGCCGTGACCTTCACCGGGACGCTCCTCAACGGCGTCGCTGCATGGCTGGTGTTCCACGAACGGTTCCTCGCGGCATGCGTCGTGTTCCTGATCGGGAGCTTGATGGATGCGCTCGACGGGGCGATCGCGAAAGTCACCGGGCGCGTCAGCGCGTTCGGCGGGTTTCTCGATTCGACCCTCGATCGAGTCAGCGAGGGCCTCGTGCTCGGGAGCATCGGTCTCCTGTTCGCGAATCCCGACGGCCCGTGGGGCGGAGATCAGCTGTGGGGCGTGGCCGCGTGCTTCGTCGCCATCGCCTGCTCCTACCTCACGAGCTACACGCGCGCGAAGGCGGAAGCGCTCGGCGTGCAGTGCAAGGGCGGCCTCGCGTCCCGCGTCGAGCGGGTCGTCGTGCTCACCCTTGGGCTGGGACTCGCGAACTGGTGGGCCGATGCGATCGAATACACCGTGTACGTGCTCGCCGTCACCGCAGCGTTGACGGTCGTCCAGCGCGTGCTTCATGTACATAGGGCGCTCCCGAACGGACACAAACCCCGTCGCGAGCGTTCACAGCGAAGGAGACACAGCAATGTCCAGCCAGATACAGAGCGAGTCGGGAGCGAAGAGCTCCGGTAAGGTCCGCGTCGCGATCGCGGGCGTCGGCAACTGCGCGTCCAGCCTCGTGCAGGGCGTCACGCACTACGCGGACGCGACCGACGAGGTGCCGGGCCTCATGCACCACACCGTCGCCGGCTACCACGTGAGCGACATCGAGTTCGTCGCCGCGTTCGACGTGGCCGCAGCCAAGGTGGGCCTGGATCTCGCCGACGCGATCTTCGCGGGCGAGAACAACACCGTGAAGTTCACCGACGTTGCGAAGACCGGCGTGGAAGTGCAGCGCGGGCCGACGCTCGACGGCATCGGCAAGTACCTGAGCGAGGTCGTGGAGCTGTCTGCCGCCGAGCCGGTCGACGTGGCCGCGGTGCTGCGCGACAAGCAGGTTGACGTGCTGATCAACCTCCTGCCCGTGGGCAGCGAGGAGGCCGTGCAGTTCTATGCCAACGCGGCGCTCGAGGCCGGCACGGGCTTCGTGAACTGCATCCCGGTGTTCATCGCCGGCAAGCCCGAGTGGCGCGCGCGCTTCGAGGAGAAGGGCCTGCCGATCATCGGCGACGACATCAAGAGCCAGGTGGGCGCGACGATCCTGCATCGCCGCGTGGCGCAGCTGTTCCGCGATCGCGGCGTGAAGATCCTGCGCACCAGCCAGCTGAACGTGGGCGGCAACTCGGACTTCCGCAACATGCTCGAGCGCGAGCGGCTGCAGTCCAAGAAGATCTCGAAGACGAACGCGGTGACGAGCGTGCTGCCGTACGAGCTGCCCGCCAATGACGTGTACGTCGGCCCGAGCGACTACGTGCCGTGGCTCGAGGATCGCAAGTGGGCGCACATCCGCGTGGAGGGCGAAGCGTTCGGCGGCGTGCCGCTCAACATGGAGATCAAGCTCGAGGTCGTCGACTCGCCGAACTCGGCCGGCATCACGATCGACGCGGTGCGCATGGCCAAGTACGCGATGGATCGCGGCATCGGCGGCGCGCTCGAGTGGTCGAGCGCGTACCTGATGAAGTCGCCGCCGTGGCAGCACGACGACGACATCGCGCGCGAGCAGCTGGAGGCGTTCCTGGCGGGCGGCGACGCGGGCCGCCCTGCCGCCGAGCGCGCAGCCGAGGAGCGACGCGCCGACGGTGGTCGCGCGTTCCATGCGCACGAACTGAGCGACGACGCGCAGGCGGACGCGTCCGAGCACGTGCCCGCGGGCGTCTAACACAACGCGTTGCATTGGGGGCGGCGGTCGCGAATGCGGCCGCCGCCCCCAATGCTTGCATGGGGCCACCCGCCAAATCGTCACAGGTCCGTGACGAAGACGTGACACTTTTGTTGCAGAGTGCGCGCAACGCGTGACAGTTTTCTCGCGACGATCTCCACGACAGGCGCTCGGACCAGCCGGGGGCCGAACGGGACGGAGGTCCATCGATGAATCTGGTCGCACTGGTTGGCAATCTCGCCACCGAACCCGAGCTTCGTCACACGGAAGACGGTAGCAAGACGTTGTGCACGTTCCGATTGGCGGTGTCGCGAATCGGCAGCACGGACGCCGACTTCTTCAATGTCGTCACCTGGGGCCGCCAGGCCGAGATCTGCAGTCAGCACTTGTCGATTGGTCGACGTGTCGCTGTGGACGGGCGGCTTCGCTACTCGGCGTGGGACGCGCCCGACGGCACGCGACGCAGTCGCATCGAGGTGGTCGCGCAGCGCATCGACATGCTCGATGGTGGTCGGCGACGCACGGCGACTGCGGAGCCGTCGGGCGAGATCGAGGCCGCGTCCGAGGCCGCGTCAGATTCCGCGTCGGTTGCGGTTCCTGCCGTGTCGGAGTTCGCGCTTGCGTGAGAACTCCGTGAAGTTCCCGCGTGGCGGTTGCGCTTGCATGGTTCGCCTGCGAGACTGCATCCCGCAGCGGTGGTATCTGGGGAGATCGCCACCGATTGTGGACACCTTGGGGAGAAGGGGCCCACCATGTGGGGAATCACGGGACGCGGAGCGCGAATAGCGGCAGGTCGCAAGACCGGCCGTGCGTTGCAAGTCGGCATTTCGCGCATTGCCGTGCGCGGACCGGTGGAGCATTCGGTGCTCGACATCGCCGGCGACCTCGACTTCAGCAACGTCCACGACGTCGTCGAACTGGTCGACGAGCTGCCGCACCACATCGCCGCCATCGACCTCTCCGGCTTGGAGTTCGTCGACGGCGCCGGGGCACGCGGCATCGAGCAGATTCGTCGTCGCCGTGAAGTGCGCCACGACGTGCGCCCCACGATCAGCGGCGCGTCGCGATCCGTCGAGCGCACGCTGCGCTTCGTTCGCGGTCGCGACGAGCGTCTCGTGCTGCGCTGACTGGCGCGCATCGCGACTCGGGCAGGAAGATGCGAGGGGTCGGATCTCCGTGCTCGGCGATCCGACCCCTGCGTCACGACATCGGGCTGCCGAGATTTGAACTCGGGGCCTCTCCGACCCGAACGGAGCGCGCTACCAGGCTGCGCCACAGCCCGTGACGAGTACCGATACTACCGGATCCGCGGCGGAAGAAAACCCCTGACGCGCGATGCGTGCTCAGAGCGGCTTGAACGTGGCGCGATCCAGCACGTCCGTGAACGTTCGCGCTGGCGCGGACGTGTCCTCGAGCACGTCCACTCCCATGATCTCCGGCACGAGCACGCGCAGCGTGCCTTCGATCCCGTGCCGCACCGTGATCTGGCTCATCGGGCACCCCACGCATGCCCCCATCAGTTCGACGATCGCAATCGAACGGTCCTCGATCTCCACGAGCCGCACGTCACCGCCATCGGCCTGGATGTGCGGTCGAATCTGCTCGATCGCGGCGGCAACGCGGTCGAACAGCTCGCCGGAAGTCTCGATGAGCAATTCGTCGTCCATCGTGCGTCAGCCTACTGCACCCGGATCGTCGTGGCCTCCACCGCCGCGACCGCGCGACCGCAGGAGGCCATGTCGCCCGATCGGTGGATTCCGTGGACGGTCGCCCCTCGGTAACGTGCTCGATCATGCGCATCGTTCCGAGCAATGCAGCCGCCACCGCAGCCACGACCACGCCGACGCCGGCCTCCCCGCCCGCGGCGCCGCCGGTGTCGACCGACGTCGACCGAAGCCCGTGGACCAATCCCGCCGCAGCAGCCGCGCTGCGCAGCACCGCGGATCTGCTCGAGACGATCGAACAGGGGATCCTGCGCAACTTCCAGAACGTCGACTACGTTCGCGGCTACGCCTCGGACCTGCACTCCACGCTCGGCATCTTCTCCACCGCGACGAGCGCGATCACCGACGACGCGTCGAAGGAGAACGACTCGTTCCTGCCGCTGATCACCACCGCGGGCGGCGGCGTGGAACACGCCGAGACGCGCCTGTCGTCCAAGGAACTCAAGTCGACGTGGCCGCTCGAGCGCTCGGAGATCCTCGCATCGATTCGCCGCGCGAAGTCGATCAGCGCGAACGTCGCCGATCAGCTCGATCCGCGCAGCCCGCTGCCGCAGCGCTGATCGGCGCGTCCGCTTCATGCGCTTCGACGTACCACGGTTCGAGAGCGACTCGGATTCGCCACGGCTTCGGGTCGCGTGCATTCAACTCGCGTCCGACGAGCACGTCGAACCGAACATGCAACGCGCCGAAATCGCAGTGCGCGAGGCCGCAGCACGCGGCGCGCGCCTGATCGCGCTGCCCGAGAAGTGGAACATCATCGGCGAGCGAGCCGTGCTCGAAGCCGGCGCCGAAGCGATCGACGGCCCCACCATCACGCGCGTTCGCGCATGGGCGCGCGAGCACGACGCGTGGATCCTCGCGGGCAGCATCGTCGTCCGTGACCCGGACGAGACCAAGCTGCGCAACGTGAGCGTGCTCGTGAATCCCGCCGGCGAGATCGCCGCGACGTATGCCAAGGCGCACATGTTCGACGTCGACGTCGCGGGTGTGGCCTATCGCGAGAGCGACGCCGAACGCCCCGGCAACGAACTCGTGTTCGCGGACGTGGACGGCGTGCAGCTCGGCATGACCGTCTGCTACGACTTGCGCTTTCCCGAGCTGTATCGCCTGCTCGCGCTGCGCGGCGCGCGCATCATCGCCGTGCCCGCCGCGTTCACGTTCATGACCGGGCGCGACCATTGGGAAGTGCTGCTGCGCGCCCGCGCGATCGAAAACCAATGCTTCGTGATCGCGCCCGACATCATCGGTGATCACGGCGCCGGCAAGATCAGCTACGGCGGATCGATGATCGTCGATCCATGGGGCACGGTCGTCGCGCGAGCGCCCGATGCGGAAGCCGTGATCGTCGCCGATCTCGACCTCGGCGCGGTCGATCGCGTACGCGCGGCGATTCCGTCGCTCGCCAATCGCCGCGACGACCTCTACGAGCTGGCGATCCGTGGCCCGGAGGGGCAACACCCGCGCCCCGACGGCCATTGACGACGCGACTCGCTGGCATTGCGCCCGCGCCGCCGAGTAGGTTGCGCGCGGAGTGGTTTTTCGGGACCAGGGACGGGTGAGGAATCGATGACGGATCAGCGTGGAGTGCGGCGATACGCCGTGATGATGGTGGTGTCGCTGCTGGGGATCGCGCTGTCGCGGTGGCTGGAAGCCGCGTCGCTCTGAGCGCGCGCTCGCGCGGTCACGGCAACGGTATCGCGGTGACGGAGACCGTTTCGTGATGCGCGGTGGCCGATGTGGTCGTCGCGCTTCGCGCTCGCACCGTCATCGTCACGTGATTGTTGGTGGCGGCGCCCACATGCGTGTGCAGCACGATCGGCGAGCTGTCGCTCAGACCCGCATACCAGTTGTTGACGATGTCGTTCTCGCCCAGGCTCGGCGCGGGACCCCACTTCGAGAGTCGACCGTCGTCGGCGTCGCGCACGGTGATGCCGAAGTATCCTGCTTGCGTCGACCACTCCGATGGGCTCGTGCTGGTTCCGGTCCAGTCGAGCAGCGGGTTTGCGCATCCGCCGCACGTCGCGCCGAGCGTCCCGCTCGCGGTTCCCGTGGCCTCGAGGCGATATCCACCGGGATTGGTGGTCGTGGTGTCCGTGGTGAACGACGAGAAGAAATTCTCGTCCGGCAGCATGGCGTTGTCGATCGCGGTGGCGCTGAAGCCCACGGTCATCGAGTAGACGCGGGCGATGAACGTGGTCGGCACGCTCCAACTGCTCCATAGGCCTTGCGAGTCCTGGTACCGGACGCGCCACCGATCGTGTACATGCGATCGTTCAGCGTCGCTTCCGCCGCGCCGAGCCGTGCTCCCGGCAGCGCGGCTGGGGCCGGACTAGCTTGAGTCAGCGTGAACGGCGAGAACGTTGCGTTGAGCTTGTTCAGGATCGCCGTCGGATCCATGTCGTCGGACTCCCCGCCTCCACGTACGTGGAGCCGTCGAGCTGCGTGAGGCCCTGCGGAGCAACGCCCGTGTGCGGATAGCCCGTCATCGTCAGGGCACTCGACAGGGCCCCTGGTGCGTCCGCTGCCGGGTCGTACGGAACCACTTCGGCGAGGGGGTCGCCGGCGTTGCCTTGCGCTGCTCCGCCGACGAACAGCAGGCGACCGTCGGCGGTGGTCGTCGCGCCGAGTTGGTATCGAGAAGTCGGCAGGGTCGCGCTCATCGCCGTGAAACCCGTCGTCGGATCGAAGCGATAGATGCTCGAGTACGCCGTGGCGCCGTTGGTGCCCGAACCTCCGCCGCCCAAGTACAGCTTGCCGTTGACGCGGTCCGCGCCGCACCAGTACATGGAGCCCATCGGAAGCGTGAAGCTGCTGGTCTGGTTGGTGTTGCTCACCGTGTCGTAGGTGTAGATCCCGCTCGACGAGCCGTTGATGCCGCCGCCGTATCCCCCGAATAGGTAGATCCGGCCGTTCAGAACCCCGCTGCAATCGTTCCACCACGACTTGTTCGTCGACGGTGAGGCATCCACGCCCGTATCCGTCCAGCTCGCCGCCGGATCACCGCTCTCGACGGTGCCGTCCTAGCCGCGAACGGAGTAGTAGTACGACGTGCCGTTCGTGGCCGACGAGTCGATCCACGACGTGGACGTGGTGGGAACCGTCGCGACCAGCGAGCCGAGCGACCCGGACGTCGTCGAGCGGTAGACGCGGTAGGCGGTGTTGCCGGCCGCGGCCTCCCAGGTGACGGTGTTCTGCCCGTTTCCAGGGACCACCCAGATGCCGCTCACGGCGGTGGCCGCCACGGCGGCAACCGGAAGCGCTGCGACTCCAGCGACGCACGTCAGCGCCGCGACGAACATTCGACGCAACCTGCGCTTCCGAAGCTGTCGTCGTTCGCGGTCCATCTCGACACCGATTGCATCGGCACGATCGCGCGCCCACGTGAGGGCTGTTCGCGCAGTGGTTGACCACCTGCGCCGCCTGATTGCCGAACCGCGTGGAGATCCGCCCACATCCCGACGTGGATCCGTCGACAACTCGCGCTGATAGCCTGCGCGCAGTGAGCAGCGACGACGAAGCAACCGACGCCGAACCGGCTTCCACGCGGGGCCGTCCCGGGCGTCCGCGCGCCGGCGAGGAGTCAGGGCCGTCGCGGCGTCGTCGCATTCGCGAGGCCGCCGTCACGGTGTTCGCCGCGAAGGGCTATCACGATGCACGCGTGAGCGACATCGCCCGAGAGGCCGGCGTGGCGCACGGCCTCGTCTACCATTACTTCGCCGGCAAGGAAGAATTGCTCCAGGACGTGTTTCAGCGCACGTGGAAGCACATCGAGCAGGGGCTTCGCACGATCGAGCGCGACGAACTCGACGCCACCGATCGGCTCGCCGGGATCGTCCGCCTGCTGCTCGGCTCGTACCGCATGTCGCCCGATCTCGTACGCGTCGTCGTGCTCGAAGTGACGCGTTCCGGACACCTGCGCGCGCAAGTTGACGAGATCGCCGAGGCGTTCTCGATCATCGAACGCATCATCGAGGCGGGTCAACGAAGCGGCGAGCTTCGCGACGACATCCCGGCGCGGCTCGTATCCTTCGTGTTCTGGGGGGCGATCGACGAGGTGCTCACCGGGTGGGTGTTCGGCACGCTCGACGGTGGCGATGACGATGTGGCGCTGGCCGAGCGCGCAGTGGTCACGCTCATGGTCGACGGCGTCGCGGCTCGTGAGGCATAGAGCAGCAGCTGGCCGGGTATTGTGGCGATTGTGACTCGAATCGCGCGCACCAAGAACGATCCACCCCCGAGGAACCGTCCGCGTCTGCGCGTGGTGTCCGACAACGCCACGCAAACGCCCGTCGCCGGTCCCGTCGCCGCGCGTCGTCGCCGACGAGTTGGCCCGCATGCGCTTCGCACCGCGGCTCGCGCGCGCCGCACATGGTTCTCCGTGCTGTTCTTCCCCGTGTTCAGCGTGTATGTGATCGTCGACGCGATTCGCGAACTGCGCGACAGCATCGCTCGATTGCGCGACGTGCAGATCCAAGCTCGACCCCCGTTCGCTCGCCCGGACGGCATGCCGAGCGGCGCCGATCGATCGGTTGCCGACATCGCCGCGGTCATCGAACGGTTTCCGTACCGGCCGCGACCGATGTCCACGAGCATGGCGTTCCAGCGCGACCACGGCCCGGACGCGCTCGGAGCGCTGCTCAGCCCGAACCCCCAAGTGACGACGATTCCCCACCTGTACCCCGTGCAGTTCGAGCAGCGACTGTTCACCGGGCATGGAGGCGTGCAGCTGGCGGGCATGCAAGCGATGCACGAACATCGCGGTCCGGCGATCGTGATCGCACACGGACTGCTGATGAACAAGAACTTCGACGTGATCATCCAAGTGGCGCGCCGAGCGTTCGAACAGTGGGGCTTCCACGTCGTGACGCTCGACCTGCGCGGCTGGGGGCAGAGCGTGTGGACCACCGACGCCCCCGCCAGCGGCGGCTACTTCGAAGGCCGCGACATCCTCGAAGTCGCGCGCGAGCTGCATCATGATCCGCGAGTCACGAGCGTCGCGGGGCTGGGATACTCGCTCGGCGGGTCGAGCATGTTGAACGCCGCGGCCGCGCAAGCCGATGCGAGCGACACGCCGCTCGACGGCGGCCTGATGTCGGTGAGCCCGCCGTCGATGATCGACGAAGCGCTGCGTCACATCTCCACGCGGCCGCACTGGCGAGATCCGTTCTTCGGGATGTACCACCTGTTCGAGGCCACGATTCGGGCAACCGTCAGGCGCAAGGGCCTGTCGAAGGACGTGCGCACGTGGCTGGACCTGGTGCACGCCACCGGCGCGCCCTACTACGACGTGACGGTGGAGCAATTCGCCGAACGCGCAAGCGCCGTGAACTTCGCCGAGCGAATCGTCGATCCGATGCTCGTGCTGCATGCCGCCGACGATTTCCTCGTTCCGGTGAAGCACGCATGGGCCCTGCAGGACGCGGCGGCGAGCAACCCGAACGTGCGCGTGATCGTTCGCGACGAAGGCGCGCACATCTCCTTCAACGCGGTCGAGCCGTCGTGGTACTGGTCGACCATGCGGCGTTGGTTCGAGTACTGGGCGGAACCTGCAGGGTCGGCCCCGCAGGACGCGCCGATCGACTGATCAGGCAGCTTCGCGCTCGAGATCCACTTCGACGAGTTCGCCATCCACCGCAGCCGGGAGCGTTGGCACGACGGTGGCCGCCGGAGCCTGCGGCGATGCCGGCGTCGGCGCGTTGACGCGCACGGCCTCCGCCTCGACCTCGCTGAGCGCCTGGTGCTTGGCGACCTCCACCTCGAAGTCGGTCTGCTTGCCGCGCTGGTATGCCTCGTCGGCCACGATCAGGATGCGCAGGAACGCGTCGGTGAAGTCGGAGTCGAGCTGCGTGCCGCGGCACTCGCGCAGGATGCCCATCGCCTTCTCCGTGGGCATGCCGTCGCGGTACGGTCGATCGGTGGTCATCGCCGAGTAGGTGTCGGCCACGGAGATCATGCGGCTGATCGCCGGGATCGCGTCGCCGGCGATCCGGTCCGGATAGCCCTTTCCGTCGATGCGCTCGTGGTGGTAGCGCACGAGGATCGCGATGTCGGCGTACAGGTCGACCTCGCTGAGGATCTCCGCGCCCATCGCTGCGTGCGACTTCATCAACTCGTATTCGTCGTCGTCGAGCGGCGCGGTCTTGTTGAGCACGCGGCCAGGCACGCCGATCTTGCCGATGTCGTGCAGCAGCCCCGCCAGGTGGGCGAGGCGCACGGTCTCGTCGTCGAAGCCCATCTCGCGCGCGATGTCGCGCGTGTAGACCGCCACCGCCGCGCTGTGGCCTGCCGTGTACGCATCACGCGCGTCGAGCGCCTTCACCATCGCCGCCGCGAACTGCAGGTTCGTGCGCGCGAGGATCTGCGCCTTCTCCGCCAGCTCGTCGGTGAGCTGCACCTTGCGGTGGTAGAGGCCGTGGAAGTACTGCACAAGCGCGAGGGGGAGGAGCACGAGCGGAATGGTCATGGCCCCTTCATGGGTGCCAAGCCATGCCACAGCGCCAATGATCGGAATCGACACGATCGATGTCGCGACGACCGATGCCGTGGCGGTACTCATCATTTCACGCAACGTGACCGTTCGTGAGACCACGAAGAAAGAGCCGATCAGAACGATGTTGGTCGCGAGGTAAGCGATGGCTGCCAGCGCCGAGGAAGCCCAAGGGCTGTGCACCGTCGGTGCGGCAAGCGCTGCGCTGGCTGCGGCAAGGACCGTGCTCGAGATGTTGAACGCTTTGAACTGAGGCCTCCAGTCGGTGTCCGCGAACGTCGCCAGAGCGACGAAGGGAGCGCTCCACGGCTCGATGGTCGCAGCCACGACGATGGGCACGAACTCGGTCGAGAATCCGATGTTTCCCAACCGGATCTCACCTCGCACTCCAAGCATTGCTGCAACCGCCAGCAGGAACGTCGCGACAGGTTGCGACCAAGCGTCGTGCAGCGCTGCCCAAACGAGCACCGCGAGCGCGACGGGAACGAGCACGGCAGCAAAACGCACGGCGATGCGATCCCGCGCGTTCAATCTCGAGGGGATCAGGGAAGAAGAAACAGCAGTCGTGGACTCCGACACGAAGCGCGCATCGGCAATCCTCGACTGCTGCTTGAGCCGCCGTGGCGAGCCGGAGCCCGTCACGACACGAATGCTCAGTGCGCGCGCAAACCGCCGATGATGGCTGCGAGCGGAGCGGCGACGGCGAGCAGTGCGAAGAGTCGTGCCTTCATGGTGTATCTCCTTAGTGCCTTCCCGGGTGCTTGGTGCGGCCCGGCGTTAGATCCGTGATACGACGAGGTCGAACCTGCTGCAAGGCCCGTGGGACCATCGCGAAGATGGGCCGCGGGACCCTTGACGGATCGCTCGACCTGCCGTATTCGGCCAGTGCCAAGGTGTCGAGATTCCGACCCGATTCGTTCCGAACCGACGCCATTGCGTCGCGAACGCGTGTTCGATCACGCGATGGCCGCATGCCGCGGATCCACGGCTGCATGCGGGTTCGACCTGATTTCTATTGCGGCGTGTGCGTGAATTTGTCCCACCACGACCCGGTGGAGACGCTCGGAGCGGTCGGAAACGGCGGCTGCGGGTACGACGGCGGCGGTCCGGGGACGTACGGCCCCGCCCCGCCGGGAGGAAGTGGTTGCGGCTGGTCCGCGCGCAAGTCGACCATCACGCGGCTGCCGACGATCGCCTGCAGGGCCGGGTGCAGCTTCGCCACGTTGACCGAACTCACCAGCACGTTGCCGAGCACGCCGGCTTCGCCTTCGAGCGAGATCGGCATGCCGCTCTCCGTGGCCAGCGTGGTGAGGTACAGCTGTCCGTCGAACGCCTGCAGGATCCCTTGCGCCGATGCGCCGCCGAACAATCCTCCTGCGCGCGCGGCGCGGTCTGCGGCGCGTTGGATCGCCTGCGAGAAGTCCGTGCCAACGGCCTCGAACACGGGGCGGCGGAAGAAACCATTGTCGCCCTTGGCCATGAGCGTCGTCGCGTGTCCGACGCGATCGCCGGTCATCGTCGTGGCCTGCGCGAGCGGTCGTCGCTCCCACGTGGCGGGAGATCCGAGGTCGCCGGGGCCTCCACGGCCGGGGATGGGCTGCTGACGGCTGTATGGGTCGGACGCGATCATGTGCTCGAGCCTATGGGTCGCGCGAAAGAACCAAACCGTTCGATTCGATTCTCTGGCCATGTGCGACCCGCGCGCTGGCCGGTACGGGTCGATCCGCGCCGATCACCGCAGGATCGCCGCGCATCGCTCGCATTGCGCCGCTACTTCGTCGAGCAGCGTCGTCACCGTCGGTAGTTCACGCATATGCGATTCGAGGCTCGCGATCGTCTGCTCGAACGCCGCGGGCGTGCGCTCGGCGAGGTCGAGCACGCGCTGCTGCACCGCGTCGGCGTCCAGCTTCACCCGCTTCGCCACGCCCGGCCAGTTGTTCGACCACGGCCACACGCGGTTGTCGCCGTCGAGCTTCATCGCCCATCGCAATCGCTTGGCGTTCCAATACGGCAAGCTCGACGCGACGTCGTAGAGCGGCGCGAGGCGCACTTGGCGTCCCGACATCAGCAGCGAGTAGTTCTTCGCGTGCGCGTCCGTGCCGCCGATCAACCAGTTGAACGCGAGCGCGTCGACGAAGCGCATCGTTGCTTCACGAGCCTCGGTCCGAGGAACGATCGTCTCGTGCAGCAGTTCGGCGATGCGTTGGATGCCGGGGCCGCCATCGCTTTCGTACTTGTTCGCGGGTCGTACGCTCAGGGCTTGGCACACGTCCTCTTGATGGACGCGAACCACGATGCCGTCGATGGTCGCTCGGTCGTAGCGTTCGACGACGATCGCGTTGCCTGAGCCGACGGGCATGATCCGTGAGCGGGCGGCGCGAATGCCGACGAGTCGCAACGCATGCATGCACAGGTGCTCGTTGAGCGCCTGATCGTGCAATCGTTTGCCGCCGCCGACATCTTCGACTCCCGGTTTCAGGATGTGGGTCGTTGGCTGTGTGCCGCTCGGAAGCCCCCAGCGCTCGCCGTCGGACCGAAGCCCGATCTTCGGCTGGGCGCCGGCGATGCTGAACTGTCCGTGATGAGCGCTCGTGCCAAGCCATGCCGTTTCGTCGCGTCGCAGCTCGTCCACGATCGAGGCGAGGTCGGCGTCGCACAACCATTGCACATCGCCGCCGCGCGTCAGCACATCCTCGAGTTCGTCGTATGGAACGAATTGCACGGCGCCGGCGCAGTCTCGTCCGACGGGAGTCGAGAGCAACGACATCGGATCGCTCGCGGACGCATGGAACTCGCGTGCCCATCGATCGAGCACGACCGCGTTCTCCGGCAGCAAGCCCCACAGCCATGCCGTCACTCCTTCGCCGCGATGGTGACGAAGCGCGAGCGGCATCGACACGGAGATGGGGGTGGCATTGTCGGCGGTGCGGTAGTCGTCGTCGTAGTGAAAGGCATGTCCGTCGTCGGTGCGGTCGATCGCGCCGGCGAGTTCGCCGTTCATCAGCACGGTGAGGCGATCAGTCATCGTCGAACGCTCCGAGATGCTGGTCCAGGTCGACCGGAGCGGGCGCGTGCGCCGATCCGGAACCAGCGGTTCCTGCGGGACGGACGATGATGGCTGTGTCCAACGCTCCGAGGATCGCGAGCACGTTCGACAGTCGAGGGTCCGATGCGCCACGCTCGATCTCGTTGATCGTCTTTCGAGCGATGCCTGCGCGCCGGGCTAGTTCATCTTGGCTCAAGCCAAGATCGATGCGTGCGCCACGAATGATCGCCTTCAGGTCGCTGGGTACGCGCAACTCCATGAGGAGGCAGTACCCTGTAACCGATAGGTTACAAACCCGCGACCTGTAACCCGCGCGTTACATCTGCGAATGTGTGACCTTTGCGTTACACGCCCGCGCCGGCGAGCGCGCGATGCAGGTCTTGATGCGCGCCGCGGCCGTTCAGCTCGCGCCAACCGAGCGCGTGCTCGGCCTGCATCATCTTGTGGATCTGGGTCGTGCCCTCGTAGATGATCGGTGCGCGCGAGTTGCGGAAGAAGCGGGCGATGCCGGTCTCCTCGTCGAAGCCCATCGCACCGTGGATCTGGATGGCGTTGTGCGCGCTGCGGAACGCCGCCTCCGTGGCGATCCACTTCGCGAGGCTCGTCTCGCGCGTGTTGCGCACGCCTGCGTTCTTCGCCCACGCCGCCTTCCACACGAGCAATCGGCTCGTCTCGTAGTCGGCCACCATCTGCGCGATGAAGTCCTGCACGAACTGGTGCTTGCCGATCGGCTGGCCCATCGTCTCGCGCTCGTTCGCGTACTTCACGCTCGCCTCGAGGCACGCGCGGATCACGCCCACCGCGCCGGCGGCCACGGTGAAGCGGCCGTGATCGAGCGAGTACATCGCGATCTTGAAGCCTTCGCCTTCGGCGCCGATCAAGCGATCCGCGGGCAGTCGAACGTCGTTGAAGAACAGGCTGCTCGTGTCGCCCGCCCACACGCCGAGCTTGTGCTCGTACAGCTGGGTGGAGACGCCCTCGTCGCCCTTCAGGTCCACCATGAACGCGGAGATGCCCTTGTGCTTGGCGGCGGGATCCGTCTTCGCGAACACGAGCGCGTGATCGGCGGTGGAGCCGAAGCTGATCCAGCTCTTCTCGCCGTTGAGCAAATAGGAGCCGTCGCCCTGCTTGATCGCGGTGGTCTTCATCGCCGCCACGTCGCTGCCCGCGTCCGGCTCGGTCAGGCCGAAGCAGCCGAGCTTGTCGCCGGTGGCTTGCGGGCGCAGCCAGCGCTCCTTCTGCTCGTCGCTTGCGTTGCCGAGCAGCGACAGCGAGTTGAGGCCCACATGCACGCTGATCAGCGTGCGCAGCGCCGCTTCGCCGCGTTCGATCTCCTCGCAAATGAGCGCCTCGGCAATGAAGTCGAGGCCCGCGCCGCCGAGCTCGGCGGGGATCGGCGCGCCGAGGATGCCCAGCTCGCGCATGCCGTCGATGAGCGACATGTCGAGCTTGTGCTCCATGTCGTTGCGCACCGCCACGGGCAGCACGCGCTCGTCGACGAACGCCCGAACGGCGTCTTGGATCTGCTGCTGCTCTTCGGAAAGTGAGAAGTCGATCGCCATGCAGCGAGCCTATACGTGCGCGGGCGACTCCGTGGCTTCGGAGCGCTGGCGCGCGATCCAATCCGTGACCCAGCGGATGCCTTCGGGGCGGGTCACGCTCGCGCGCACTCGGCGTTCGAGCTCGGGGCGCAGGGTCGCGGCGAGCTGCTGGCGGGCGATGATCGCGTCGGTGACCCCCGCGGGCACGTCGTCGGCGGGCACGCTTTGGAGCAGATCGATCGCTTGTTGGCGCCCTGCGGTGGTTCGTCGATCCACGCCGGCGAGGTTGAGCAGTTTGCGT
Source organism: Thermoleophilia bacterium (assembly GCA_039811765.1). Taxonomy (GTDB): domain Bacteria; phylum Actinomycetota; class Thermoleophilia; order Gaiellales; family SKUG01; genus JAGQUL01. The sequence continues at coordinate 28,707 of JBDHZF010000007.1, forward strand.
AGCGTGGCCGGGCCCGTGTCGTACGTGGCTGCATTGGAGGCGGCCTCGTCCTCGGGCGGCTTTGGAAGGTGGCGTCGGTTCCACGCGCTCCATCCCAGCTGGGCGTCGTCGCGTCCGCCTGCTGGATCGGCCGCTACCGCGTCGATCGTCGCGCCCGCTGCCTGGGCGGCCGCGCTGCGATCGCGTCGCGCCAATACCGTCGCGATCGCTTCCTCCCAGGCGGTCACGAGCGTCGAGCGGAACTTCACCTGCGGCGTCACGGAGTGATTCGATTCGTGCAGCAGCGTGTCCCAGTCGTCGCGCAGCGCTTCCGCGCGGCGAGACGAAACCTGCGCGAACGCCTGGTCGCCGGCTTGCAGCCGGTAGGCACCGATCGTGGCGAGCAGTTCACGCGACACGTCGGGCATCAGCACGACGTCGCCGCCGCCGTTGAACGCGAGGGTGCGCGCCATGTCGCGCATCACCGTTTCGGTGTGCTCGTCGACGAAGCGTTGCGCGTCTCCGGCACTCGTCGGCTGGAACTTCCACGCCGCCGCGTCGCCCAGCGCCATCGTCGCTTTCAACGCGTCGTCGTCAGGGGCGAACGTGTACGAGCGCAGCGTGTTCGCGTCTGGCGATCCATCGGCAACAGCGGCCGCGCGCCGGATCATGCGCTCGAGCGCCGGGCCGGCGGGCGAAGCGAGCGCGTTTGCCGCGGCGCTCGTCTGCGCGATCAGTGTTCGCTGCGACGGCGCGCCGCTACCTTCGAGGCGAATGCTGATCGCGCGGTCGAAGTGCGAACCCACCGTGCCCGAGCCGACGCGCGCGCCGAGAATCGGCGATTGTGGCGGCGAAATGGCCGGTGCGACGGAAATCTGCATGCACCGTCATCCTCGGCGGACGTCGATGCGAATCGGGCAGCGCGCACGGCCGGCCGGCACGCTGCCCGAGCGCGGCCGCGGCCGGCCATGCGTTTCGTTCGCGGTGCAGGAGGAAAGCACGCAAGAGCGTCGTCGGATTCGCATGCGGCCGTCGGTCCTGCGAATATTGACTGACGAGTCAATCAATGATCGATGCAGACGAGGAAAAGGATTCGCAGATGACCGACACGCAGACCATCGCAGGCATCTTCAGCGAGATGGAGAGCCGCTTCAAGGCGGACAAAGCCGTTGGCATGAACGAGACGTTCCAGTTCGACATCACCGGCGAAGGCGGTGGGCAGTGGAACGCGACGATCGCCGACGGCGAGGCAACGTTCGCCGAGGGCACGCTCGACGCGCCCTCCGTCACGATCACGGCGATGGACGACGATTGGGTGAAGATCGTGAACGGCCAATTGAATCCGCAGATGGCGTTCATGACCGGCAAGATCAAGGTCAAGGGCAACATCGGTCTGGCGACGAAGCTCGGATCGCTTTTCCTGTAAGCCGGGTCCAAGCGCGACCCGTCCAACAACCTCGCGTGCGCGACGAAGATCGCGACCGCGTCCAGAGAGGACCCGAAGTGGCAGTGGCAAGCAGCAGCGGTATCTCGTTCGAGCTGACCGACGATCAGAAGGCGTTCAAGGAAGCGGCACACGAGTTCGCGAAGGACGTGATTCGTCCCGTCGCGGCCGAAGCCGACCAGCAGTCCAAGCTGCCGATGAGCGTGCTCAAGCAGGGCTTCGAGCAGGGGCTGATGAACCTGCACGTGCCCGAAGAGTACGGCGGGCTGGGGCTGAACTCGTTCGAAGGCGTGCTCGTGATGGAGGAGCTCGCGTGGGGATGCTCGGGCATCGCCACGTCGATGGAGGCGAACGGTCTCGGCTCGGCGCCGGTGATCATCGCGGGCTCTGACGCGCAGAAGGCGAAGTACCTCGGCGGTCTCGTGAACGACGGCCACTACTGCGCGTTCGGACTCACCGAGCCGGGCGCCGGCTCGGACGTGTCCGGCATCCAGACCACCGCCACGCTGAGCGAGGACGGCACGCACTACGTGCTCAACGGCTCCAAGACGTTCATCACGAACGCCGAGATCGCCGACTGGATCACGATCTTCGCGAAGACGGATCCGAACGCCGGTCATCGCGGTCTCACGGCGTTCATCGTGGACGTCAAGAGCGCGAGCGGCGCGCCGGTGGACGGCTTTGCGTGCGAGCACCACATGGACAAGCTCGGGCAGCGTGCCAGCCCCACCAACGCGATCTTCTTCACGGACGTGAAGGTGCCCGTGGAGAATCGCCTCGGCGAGGAGGGCGAGGGCTTCAAGATCGCGATGAAGACGCTCGACTCCACGCGCCCTGGCGTTGGCGCGATGGCAACCGGCGTGGCGCGAGCAGCGCTCGAGTACGCGATGCAGTACGCGGTGGAGCGCGTGCAGTTCGGCATGCCGATCGCGATGAACCAAGGCGTGAACTTCCTGATCGCCGACATGGCCACGAACGTGGAAGCTGCGCGCCTGCTTACATGGCAGGGCGCGTGGCTGCACGATCAAGGCAAGCGCGCGACGCTGCAGAGCTCGCACGCCAAGCGCTTCGCGGCCGACATCTGCATGCAGACCACGACCGACGCGGTGCAGATCTTCGGTGGCTACGGCTACACGAAGGAATACCCGGTGGAGAAGCTCATGCGCGACGCGAAGATCTTCCAGATCTACGAAGGCACGAGCCAGATCCAGCGACTGGTCATCGCAAAAGAGCTCATGATGCCTCGATAGGGGCGTCTGCGACGCGCATGCTGCGTCGCGACGGAAGGGTCCGCGGTGGGCGCACGTGAGTGCAGCCCACTACGGACCCTTCTTCGTCGCTCCTTGCCTGCGCGCCGCAGTCACCCCTATCGAACTCGACGCTGGTGGGGTAGGACGTGGCCATGCGCGTGCTTGTGGTTGACGACGACGAGGAGATTCGGATCGCGCTGCGGCGCGCGCTGGCGCTGGACGGGCACGACGCGGTGCTCGAAGGGGACGCGGAAGCCGCGCTCGCGCGGCTGCGTGGCAGCGAGGCGTTCGACGTCGTGGTGCTCGATCGCGGATTGCCGGGGGTCGACGGCTTGGAGGCGTGCCGGCGCATTCGCGACGCCGAGCTCGACGTGGCCGTGCTGATGCTGACCGCGCTTGGTTCAGTGCGCGATCGCGTGGATGGGTTGGACGCCGGTGCCGACGATTATCTCGTCAAACCGTTCGACATCGACGAGCTGCTCGCGCGCGTGCGCGCGGTGGCGCGTCGGCGAATTGTCGGCTCGACCGATGCCGCGGCCGCGGTGCACCGATTCGGCGATCTGGTCGTGGACGAGGCCGCATGGGTCGTGCGTCGAGGCGATCGCGCGCTCGAGCTGACGCGAACCGAGTTTCGGTTGCTCGCCGCGCTCGTCGCTCGCGCGGGCAGCGTCGTCAACCGGCACGATCTCATGCAGGCGGTGTGGGACTACGATTTCGGCACGTCCGCGTCCAATCTCGACGTGTACGTGTCGTATCTGCGGCGCAAGCTGGAGGCGGCCGGCGAGCCGCGCATCGTCCACACCGTGCGTGGCGTGGGGTACGTGTTGCGAGGCGAATCGTGACCACCGGGCAACGCTTCGCGGCTTGGGCGGCGATCGCTGGCGCGCTCGCGGTGCTCTTCGCTGGCTTGGTCGCGATCGTCGTCGTGGATCGCACGCTCGACACGATGGTCGATCGCCGACTCGCGACCAACATCGAGCAAGTTCGCTCGACGCGCGAGCAAGCTCGACAGTGCGAGGTCGTTCGCTCCGCCGGGGCAGCGAGCTTGGACGATCGCATGCTCGCCCTCGTCAGCAACAGGGGCGAGGAAATCTGCAGGTCGTCGACCTCGGCGCCGTCCCCGCGGGCGCTTGGTGTGACGGAACCGACCGACGGACTGACGCGCGTCGTCGACGGCATCCATTGGCGAGCGCGATCCGATCGTGATCAGAGCGGGAACTTGGTGATCGCGGCGGAGGCCATCGAAGCTGCGCGTCGGTCGCGGTCGGACGCGCGAACGGCGATCATCGCAGCGATGGCGATCGGCGTGTTGCTCGCGCTCGCGGCGGGCGCGCTCGCCGCGATCCCAGCTCGACGACGCATTCAGAAGCTGTTGGATCGCATCGCGACTGCGAGTCGCGACCGGTCCGGCGGGGCCATCGTGGGGCGGATCGGAAGCCGCGATCTCGACGCCGCGGCGCAGGAGATCGACGAGTTGCTCGGGGACGTGCGCGCATCCGACGCCGCGCAGCGCCGGCTGGTGTCGGACGCGGCGCATCAGCTGCGCACGCCGATCACGAGCCTGCGCGCGAACGCGCAATTGCTCGAACGCCAGCAGGGATTGGACGCCGACGCGCGCGATCTTGCGACGCGCATCGCGCGACAGTCATCGGCGATGGCGGATCTGATCACCGATGTTGTCGACGTCGCGGCGGCGCCGGCGTGGGCAGGCGAACGTGTCGACACGCAACTCGGCGACGTGGTCCAGATCGCGATCCATCGAGCTTCGGGCCGATGGCCGGACGCGCGATTCGAGCGAGCGGGCGATGACGGCTCGGCCGCCATCGTTGACGTCGACCTCGCCGCGCGCGCAATCGGCAACCTGCTCGACAACGCGATCGTGCACGGTGGCGGCGAGCACGTTCGGATCGAGGTGCGCGACGGCATCGTGCGCGTCAGCGACGACGGCCCCGGCTTCACGATCGACCTCGACGACGCGTTTCGCCCGTTCAGCAGCGGCGGGTCGGGATCTGGACTCGGTTTGGCGTTCGTGCAGCACGTCGCCCGCGCGCACGGCGGCGACGCGTGGATCGACGGCGACGAGCCAGCAGCCGTCGCGGTGCGCTTTGGCGCAACGTGATTCTCAGACGATTCTCAGATTCGTCTTGGCCGATCCGAGGACCCGCGGACGAACTACGACGTGACCACTACCGCAAGGAGCATTGCCATGAAACAGGAATCGCCGCGAGTCGTTCGCATCGTCCGGTGGAGCTTGGCGCCAGCCGCGATCGTCTACATCTGGTGGGTGATCGTCGCGCAATGGGGCGGCTCCGACACGCGCTTGTTCAACTGGGCGACCGTGCTCGCCGCGGTCTTGCTCGGCATCGTGACCATCGCATGGATCACCTCGATCAAGTGGACGCGTTTGCAGCGTGCGCTGGCGCCGCTCGAAGCAGGCTTGGTGGTCGGCGCACTCGTCATGGGACTGTCCACGTCCGGACAGGAAGTCGACCAGATGGGCGATCACGCCGCGATCGCGGTCACGATGGGCGTGGTGGCCGCAATCGTTGTCGGGTTCGTGCTGCCGCTCGTCGAGCATCGTCGGCGCGCGTGGGCATGGATGATCGGCGCGATGGCGATTTGCGCGGGGATCGGAATCGTCGTTCCGGCGGCGCTGGATTGGTATGGGACCGGCTCGGACGAGATTCCAGAAGCAATGGTGCCCGACACCGCGCTGTCCAATGTCCTGCCACGTCTCGCGCATGATGGCGTGCAGCTGACGAGCTCGTACATCACCACGGGCACGACGAGTCTCGACACGGGATACGTCGGGGATCCGTTCGCGCTGCAGAGTCCCATGGAGAACGCGGGAAGCGCCAGTGTCGGCAGCGACGTTGCTGCTGCCCCTGTCGCCGTCCAGGAGGCGGGCGAGTGGGCGAGCCTGCGCGTGCAGGCGGACGGATCCGTGCGCGTGCGAGTCTCGCCAGTGATCGCCGGAGCGGCATCGACGGACGCTCAGGTCTCGATCGATCGAGCTCGATGCAGCGAGGTTGGCGACGACACTCAGGTTGTTCGATTCGCGGTGCCCAAGCAAGCGGGCATCGTCGAAAAGGCAACGCCGTTGACGCTCGACGACCTGGACGACGACACGCAGATCCGCGCCGTGATCGGCACCGGCGCCGCGCTCGCGCCGGTGCGCTGCGTCGAGTTGGTCGACGCGACCGGACTCAAGCTGGCTCGCGCGGGCGCTGCGTCATTCCATGCCGAATGCATCGAGCCGTTGGGCATCAAGCGCGATGCGATCGGATCGCTGCGACCGTCGAGCTTCCAGGACAGCGCGTGCGCCAAGCGGCTGCAGCAGTACGTCGACATCGCCTCCGAGGGGATCGACACGCATCTCGGAGCTGCATACGAGCCTGGACAGCAGATCATGTGATCGGGAACCGTTCCGCGTCTCGATGCGTCTGACGTGTCGACCAACCCGAACACGGAGGCCGACATGCTGCGAACTCGATCAATTCATCTGCCAGGAGGACGATCGATCGCGCTCGGCGTGGCGCTCGTCGCGCTGGGGATGCTCGCGGTCGTCGCGCTCGTCGCGGTTCAGCCAGTGGATCGGTCGCAACGCGATTCCGGGGCCACGTCGCCCAAACGGACCATGTCGTCCGAATCGGCGACGTCGGCCCCGGAAGCGGCAACCTCCGCGGGGCGTTCGTTCGCGGGCGCCGACGCGAGCGTCTCGACCGAGTCCAGCGCGGTCGTGCCCGATGTGGCGCTCGACGCGCCGGCGTTGGACCCCAAGATCGTGCGGAACGGCTCCCTGCGGTTGAGTTCGAAGCGCGCCTCGTTCGAGCAGGTGTTCGATGACGTCCAGTCGACCGCGACCCGCTACGGCGGCTACGTGATCGCGGCGAATCGAAACGGCGCGGGGCGCGAGGCGTTGGACGGATCGATCATGATGCGCGTGGCGACGGACCGATTCGAAGCGGCGCTCGACCATCTACGCGACGTGGACGGCGCTCGAGTGAAGGGGCTCGACGTCTCCAGCCAAGACGTCACGCAGGAGTACGTGGACACGAAGTCGCGACTGCGTCACGATCGCGCCGTCGAGGCTCGGCTGATGACGCTGCTCGCCGCCACGAAGGGCGTGAGCGAGGTGCTGGCCGTGCAATCGAGGCTGGACGTGGTGCAGGAGCAGATCGAGGTGTCGCGTGGTCGCCTGCAGTACCTCGACAAGGTCACGGCGATGAGCACGATCCAAGTCGACCTGCACGCGCCTGCGGCGAAGGGGCGCGCTGGTGCCGACGAGCCAGCTGGTCCGATCGCGAGCGCTTTCTCCGATGCCGGGGAGCGATTTGTCGATGCAGTCGCGGACGGCATCGTGTGGTTCGGCGGTGCGCTGCCTACGCTGCTTTTGCTCGGCACGGCAGGGGTGATTGGCTGGGTCATCGTGCGGCGAAAGCGACAAAAATACGCTTCTGAGCAGGGTGTTTCCGAGTAGGTACCTAACCTAGGTAATTGCTCCGATCCGGGGTTGTGGGGGTCGTTGCATAGTGGAGGCACAGGGAGGCGGCGAGGAGCTTCCCACTAGCGTCCGGCACATGGATCTCGTCCCGATCCGAGCACTCGTCCCGCTCACGTCGACCATGACGCTCGTCCACATACCTCGCATTGCGGCTGGAGATCTCGTCCCGATCGTCCCACCGGCCGCCTAGAACTCAGCGGCCCGCTTCGAACTCGTCCCTCGAAGCGGGCTGCAAGTTTCTTCCCCGCACCCCCGCCGTCCTGCTCCAGAGGGAGCGGGGGGCGTCAGCGCCAGCTGAAGCGATCGTCGGGCACCACGGCCCCAGCGGCCGTCGCGCTCACACCCGTGGTGGCGACGGGAACCTGGATCGCGCCGAGGTCGTGCACGCCGTCCGCGCCCGCGTCGAGCCGCTGCGTCGCCGCGGCCGCGTCGTTCACGTGCACCGCGCCTGGACTCGCCTGTGCGGCCTCATTCGCCTGTGCACGCTGCTGCTCCTTGAGCTGGAACACGTACGCGAGGATCTCCGCCACGGGGCGATACAGCTCCTCGGGCACGATGTCGCCGATCTCGCACAGCTCGAACAGCGCCCGCGCGAGCGGCTTGTTGCGCACCACGGGCACGCCGGAATTTCGGGCGCTGAGACGGATCTCGTCCGCGTCGTGCGTCTCGCCCTTCGCGACCACCCACGGCACCGGGGAAACGTCCGCGTCGTACTTGAGCGCGATCGCCAGCTCGGTTGGGTTGACCACCACCACGTCCGACTGCGGCACGTGCTCCTGCGCGGTCTGCATCGCGATCTGCTGCGCCATCTGTCGGCGCTTGCCCTTCTGGTATGGATCGCCTTCGGAGTTCTTGTACTCGTCCTTGACTTCCTTGTCGGTCATCTTGTGCTCGGTCGCGAAGTTCTTGCGCTGGAAGCCGTAGTCGATCGCGGCGATCACCACGTACAGGATGATGATGAAGATGAAGAGCTTCTTGAGGATGCTCGCGCCCAGCACCATCAACGCGGCCGCGCATTCCTGCCCGCTGCAGCCGCTCGTCTGGTCGATCGCGACCGAGTTGCTGATCGCCGTGGCCGAGCCCTTGTAGACCATGTAGCCGAGGATCGACGCCAGCAGGATCTTGCCGAGCGACTTGCCCAGCTCCTGAACGCTCTTGATCGAGAACCACTGCTTGATCTTGTTCTTCGGATTGAGCTTGTTGAGGTTCGGCTTCATCTGCTCGCCCGTGATGATCAGCCCGGTCTGCGCGATGTTCGCGAGCACCGCCATGATCATCACCGCGAACAGCACAGGCATGCTCAGCAGCGCGATGTCCACGATCATGCGCATGCACAGCGCCTTGACGTCGATCCCGTCCGGCGTGCCCACGTCCTTGATCGCCGCGAAGTAGCTTTCCGGGCCGTCCATCATCGACGCGAAGCGCGCCGTGAGCAGGCCCTTCATTCCCATGAGCGCGCCGAACGCCGCCGCGAGACCGAACGCCATCGGCACGTCCTGCGACTTCGGGACGGTGCCCTTCTTCTTGAGGTCCTTCTTCTTCTTCGCTGAAGCTGGATGCTTCTTCGAGTGCTTGTCCTCGCCACCGCCCGCCACGTCAGCCCACCCCCTCGGCGGATTCGCGGTCGGCGACCAAGGCGCCGGATTCCTGTTCGCGCTTCACACGGCGCGCGTCCACGTCGCTCTCGTGCATCATCTCGGCGATCGCCGTGATCGAGTGCTTGCCGTGCGTGATCTGCGGCAGCGCGTGGTCGCGCAGGTAGTTCCACGTCGGCAGCAGCGCGAGCATCAGCGCAGCGATGCCGATCGGACCCTTCACGACCTGGCTGAGCGCGAACACGTTCACCTGTGGCGCGCCGCGGTTGATGATGCCCAGCAGCACGTCGGTGAGCATCAGCGTGATCATCGCCGGCGCGGCGATCTGCAGCGTCAGCAACAGCGAATCGCCGCTCATCTGCGCGAACGTCTTCACCGCGCCCTCGAGCGACGGGTGGGCCGCGCCGGCGTGCAACGGATCGCCGAGCCAGTCCAAGCCGAGCGTCGGCGGAAACACCTTGAACGAGTTGAGGATGCCGTTCAGCATCTCCAAATGAAGGCCGCTTACGAGCAGCACCATCAGACCTGACATCATCAGGAACTGGCCGGTGGGCGACGTTCGCTCGCCGGTCATCGGCGCGACGATGTCCACCATGTTCGAGCCGCGCTGCGTGTCGACGATGCGGCCCGCGCTCTCGATCGCGTAGAAGAAGAAGCTCGCGCAGAAGCCCAGGAACAAGCCGACGAGCACCTGGTTCACGAGCAGCAGCAGATAGTCGAACGCCCCGCCGCTGTGCAGGTCGCGCGCGATCGAGTTGACGACCTCCGTCTCCACGTAGGGAAGCGTCACCGCGGTGAGGATCACCGAGAAGCCGACGCGCGCGGGCATCGGCACGTTCATGCTGCCGAAGAACGGCGCCACGATCATGAACCCGAACAGGCGCGCGAGCACCGCGCCGAACGCGAGCAGAAAGTTCTGTGGATCGTTCGTGCCGACGATGTCGCCGAACGTCTTCGCCGCCGTGGCGGGGTCGATCGTGGGGATGTTCGCGAGCAGCGCGATCATCGTCCAGCCTCAGTGACGCACCAGCGCGGCGACGGTGTTGTACGTGTCCTGCGTGAAGGTCTGGACCTCGCCGATGATCCAACCGCCCGTGATCAGGATCACCACGAACACCGCGATGATCTTCGGCACGAACGTGAGCGTCTGCTCCTGGATCTGCGTGACGGCTTGGAACAGCGACACCATGAAGCCGACGAGCAGGCCCGCGAGCACCGCCGGCGCGCTCCAGACGAGCACCTTCAGCAGGGCGGTCGCGGCAAGTTCCGTGAGGACTGATTCCATCGTCTGACCGCCTTAGTAGTTGAAGCCCATGACGATGAACTTGATGACCATCGTCCAGCCGCCCGCCAGCACGAACAGCAGGATCTTGAAGGGGAGCGAGATCACCACCGGCGGGAGCATGAACATGCCGAGCGAGAGCAGGATGTTCGAGATCACCATGTCGATCACGAGGAACGGCACGAGCACCGCGAAGCCCATGATGAAGGCCTTCTTGAGCTCGGAGACGATGAAGGACGGGATGATCACCTTGAGCGGCAGCGCGTTCGGCGCCTTGTCGCCGAGCGCCTCGAATTGCTCCTCGGTGACGAGGCAGTCCTTCGTCTCGCCCGTCTTCGTGTCGATGTCGGCCGCCTTGCACGGCACGGGATGCTGGTCGAGCGCCAGCTTGTAGAACGTGGCGATCTCCTTGCGCGAGTTGGAGCCGGAGATCTGCTTGAGCATGAACTGCTTGAGTGGTGCGGTGGCGTTGGTGACGGCCTGCTCGAACGTGATCTTGTCGGCTTGGTAGGGCTTGAGGGCTTTGTCGTTGATCGTGTCGAGCGTGGGACCCATCACGAACAGCGACAGGAACAGCGCGAGCGCGATTACCACGATGTTCGGCGGCACGTTCTGCGTGCCCAGGCCGGAGCGCAGGAAGCTGAGCACGACGACGATGCGCAGGAAGCTCGTCAGCGTCATGATCGCGAACGGCAGCAGCGAGAGGCCGCCGAGGTAGAGCGCGAGCTGGATCAGCGAATCGACTTGCTTGTCGTCGGCGCTCCATGCGGCGACGGGAAACACGATCAGGTAGGCGAGCGAGATGCAGAACAGCGTGATCGACGCGCGAAGGCGCTTGCGCATCGTCGCGCGCTGGGCGTCGGGGCGGGGCATCTCTCGCGTCGTGGGGGCGACCGAGGTCATCGAAACTCCTGGGGGCAATCGCTGGGGAAGGTCTGGTGCGGGCGTGGGGGACCGCATGACCTGGATCCACCGTACGACGGATCTCAGCCCTTGTAAACAGGAATTTCTGCAAGTTCCGCGCCGGTCGCGCGGGGGTGACGTTTTCGCGTCGGCTACTCGCCGCTTGCCTTGCGGTTGGCGCGCGAGCCCCGTGCGGTGCGTGCTTTGCCGAGCAGCATCTGGAAGCTCTCGCCGACCGTCGCGAAGCGCTGCTCGTCGTCGTCCGAATCCGTTGCATCCTCGGTGTCGGCGTCATTGGCAACGCGCAGCTTCGCGGCCTTCGGCGGCTGACGATCGTCGTCATTGCTCATCGCGGCGTACTCATCTGGAGTGATGTCGTCCACCTTGGAGATGCCGCCGTCCATGCTCGTGCCGACCATGATGTGGCGCCCGCCCGCGATCTCGATCACGTACAGCGCGTGCTTTTGGTCGAGCGGTCGCTTGCCAACCACGCGCAGGCCCTCGCCGTTGATCGTGCCCGCGCCCACGCCCATGCGTCGGCGCGCGAGCCGCGCGAGATACCACATGGCGAGGCACATGCCGCCCAGCAGCAGCGTTGCGATGATCGCGTCTGAAGCCATGTGTGCTCAGTGCTCCTCGTTCAGCATCTCGACGATGCGCATTCCGTAGCTGCCATTGATCGAGACCAGCTGGCCGCGGGCAATCAGCTTGCCGCGCACCTTCAGCTCGATCGGCGCGTCGACGGGCGTGTCCAGCTCCACGATAGAGCCGCGTCCCATCTCCAGGAACTCTTCGACCGTGAGCGCCGCGTTCCCGAGTCCGACTTCCACTTGCACTTCCACGTCGAGCACGAGATTGCTCAGCTCGCCTGCCGCCGACGAACCCGATCCGCCGATCGCGCGGCGCGTGGGCTGCACCTGCGGCAGCTGCGGATGCAGCACCGTCATGTCGCCGCCGCTGGCCATTGCCGCCGATGCGTGACCGCCGGCGGGCGCGCTCGTGTGCATGCCGGAGTCCATGGACGGTTCGGCATGCGTCGAGCCGCCGAGCCATTCGCCCTGGCCGTCCATCACGGACGCGTTCGCGACATGGCCTTCCACGGGAGCCGCGCCGCTGCCACCCAGCCAATCGTCGCTGGCGTCATTGCTGGCGTCGTCGTGGAAGTCGCCGCCCAGCCAGTCGTCGTTTGCGTCTGGCGCGGTCGCGGTCGCCACGGGGCCGGTCGGGGGCGCGGGAGCCGCATCCGGCATCGCCGGATCGTCCATGCCGAGGTAGCCGCCGCTGCCGTCGTCGTCGCTCATCAGCCAGTCGCTCATCGCAGGTGCCTCTCAGGGGGTCGGGGAAGGGAAAGGGGAGGGTCGGGTGTGGTTACGCGGTCAGGTCAAAATCGGTGGCGAATTCGGGATCGTGGTCGTAGGACTGGCCGAAATCCGGCATTGCGGCGTCGTTCATCGGCCTTGCGTCGGGCGGCTGCTCGCTCGCGCCGGATGGGTCGTCCGGGCGGGTGAGCGCAAGCGCGACGTTGTCGCCGTGCGCGGCGAGTCGCGCGCTGACCGTGCGGCCGAGCACGTCCAGCTCGATCGCGCCTTCGGCGTCCTCGTCGAACGCGAGCACGTCGCCGCGCTCGAGCGCGTTGAGCATGCCGAGCGTCACATGTTGGCGAAGCGTCACGGGCGCGGTGATCACCACGTCGCGAAGCGGGCCGGAAAGGCGAGACGCGAGGCGTTGACGGGTGGATTCGTCCATGCCGTGCTCGATGCGCGATCGCCACATCGTGGAGCGCGCCTCGTTCGACAGCTGCGGCATCAATGCTTCGGGGTAGCAGAACAACAGCACGCCGATCGGCTCGTCGTCGTCGCGGTCGCGTACCACCACGCGCGCCACGTACCAGCGCCCGTCCACGAGCTGCGGGGTGAGCATCGACAGCGATCCCGCCATCGTGAACTCGGGCAGCAGTTTCACGCCTTCTTCCGCCCATGACTCGGCCCATGCGCCGACGATTCGTGCGAGGAACTGGCGAAGGATCTCGCCCTCCACTTGCGTGAGCGGCGCGCCTTGGTTGCGGTCGGAACGCCAGATTCGCGAGAGCACTGCGCTGGAGAGCGTCGGTTCGGCGATCATCACGCCGCTCGCTGTGGCGCGTGGGCCGAATCCGGCGAGCACGGCTTGCGGATCGCCCGCGCCATGCCCGTCGCCGGTGAGGCCGTCGAGGTCCTCGCGCGAGATCGTCACGTATCCCTCGGTGGCGTGCTCCATGCCGAGCGGCGAGAGCAGCGGCGTCAGCGCGCGATCCACCATGCGGTGGAGCAGCATCAGCGTTCGATGGGGAGGAATCGGTGTCATCGTGGGGGAATCGCGGGGCGTTCGGGGGGTGTTGCCGCGGGCACGAGCGCAGCGCGCCGGCACGTGTCCACCTCCAACGTACGATCACCCGCGATTTTGCGCAATACCCGATTTGCTAGTGGCGCGGCGGGGTAGATTCACGCGCATGGGCGACGACGAGACTCCGGTGATCCATCCACTCGCGGCGAATGCCGCCGACGCGCTGCCGGCAGGCGGGCTGGCGAAGCAGCTCGCCGCGGCCGCCGAGGCAGGGCGAGCGCTGCGCATCAAGCTCGGCGTGGATCCCACGAGCGCCGACATCCACATCGGTCACTGCGTGGTGCTCGGCAAGCTGCGCGAGTTCCAGGACGCCGGCCACACCGCCGTGCTCATCATCGGCGACTACACCGCGCGCGTGGGCGACCCCTCGCAGCGCTCGAAGTCGCGCCCGATGGTGAGCGGCGAGGAAATCGACGCGAACGCGAAGACCTACGCCGAGCAGGCGATGCGCATCCTCGACCCGGCGCGCACCGAGATCCGCTACAACGGCGAGTGGCTCGGCTCCATGAGCATGGACGACCTTTTCGGGCTCGTGTCGCGCTCCACGATCGCGCGCCTGCTCGAGCGCGACGACTTCGCCAAGCGCTTCGGCGCCGACCAGCCGATCACGATGCTCGAGCTGCTCTACCCGCTCCTGCAGGGCTACGACTCCGTGGCGATCGACGCGGACGTGGAGATCGGCGGCACCGACCAGCTCTACAACCTGCTCATGGGGCGCGACCTCATGCCGCGCTACGGTAAGAGCGCGCAGTCGGTGATGACCATGCCGATCCTCGTGGGCACCGATGGCGCCGAGAAGATGAGCAAGTCGCTCGGCAACTACATCGGCGTCACCGAATCGCCCGAGGAGATGTTCGGCAAGACGATGAGCATTCCGGACGAGGCGATGCCCGAGTGGTACCGCCTCGCGTCCGGGCTCGCGCACGACGAGCGCGAGGACGTGATCGCGCGGCTCGAGACCGATGAGCTCACGCCGAACCTCGCCAAGCGGCAGCTCGGTCGCGCGATCGCGGATCGCTTCCACGGGGGTGGTGCCGGGGAGCGCGCCGAGCAGCACTTCGACTCGATCTTCAAGGCCAAGGCCGTGCCTGACGACGCGCCGCAGCTCGCTTCCGCGAACTTGCCGCGCAACGACGCGGGTCTCGTATTCCTGCCGGCGCTGCTCCAGGCTCACATGGGCGTGGGCAGCGGAGGCGAGGCGCGTCGACTGCTCCAGCAGGGCGGCGTGAAGCTCGACGGCGATCCGATCGCCGCGGGCACGCTCGAGCTCGACCCGTCCGCGCTCGCTGGACGCGTGCTGCAGGTCGGCAAGCGCCGCTTCCTGCGCATCGTGGAGGGGTGATGCCCTGCCGCTGTTCAGCGCACGTAGGAGGAGATGAAGGACGAAGCCAGCGCGACGCCGGTGGGCTCGACGCGGGTGGAGTGGTTGTCGTCGCTTCGGTGGTACTCCTGTGCTTCGAGCGGGTCGGTCCAGGTGATGTCGGCCGTGGTCTTGCCGTACCGCGCCGCCCATTCGTCCACAGGTAGCGGGTCCTGCGAGACGAGCGCATCGAGGATCACGACGCCACGGGTCGCGTCGTCGAGCGCGAGCGCTGCGTGGAAGGGCCAGCCTGGAACGTCGGCGAACGGGCCGCTCAGATAGGCGATCCGGCTCGCGCGGCTGGCATCTGCGCCGTGGGCCTCGAGCAAGGCCGCGCCGTAGAGGGCCCGTGTGACGCAGCGGCCGTCGTCCACCCAGTTCAGATCCGCGTTCATCGTGCGCGAGATCTCCTGAACGGCCGTCGAGCTCGTCGTCTGCGTCGGCGCGGTCGACGCATCGGACGCGTGCCAGCGTGATGCGGCGGTTGTCAGTTCGTCGACGGCTCGTTGGCGATCTGGATCGCTCGTGATCGATGCCGGATCTCGCGGGCGCAGGGCGGTGGCCGCAGCAAGCAGTCCGGCTGTCAGGCACGCCACGCCCGCCGCTCCTGCGACGACCAGTGATCGCGTCGATGGCATCGTTGCCCCCCCGGCGTTGCTGCTGCCTGAGTATCGCGGCTGGGCGTGGATCGGGTGCGCGGCGAGCATGCGCGCGAACCTCGTGAGGTGGGTAGGAACGCGCCATGCAGCTGCAGACGATCTCCAGCGAGAGCGCCACGCGCGCCGAAACGATCACGTGGAACGCGAACGCCCAGCGGGGCGGGAACCGCATTCCATCCGAACGTCCAGTCGAGGTCGCCGCGTTCGACCGGTCGCTGGGGCTCGGGATGGGCAGCTACCACTTCCAAGGTGGCCTCGGGCAGGCGCTGCGCGGGGTGGAGGTGCTGGTCGAGCGGGGCGGGCCGATCGCGCCCGAGCAGGTGCTCGCTCGCATCGGCGCGCAGCTCGCCGAGCTGCCGGCGATCATC
>JBDHZF010000008.1:0-44368 GCA_039811765.1 Thermoleophilia bacterium
ACCAGTCTGGCGAATTGCCGGATTGGTACCGGTATCCGGAACGCATCCGGCAATTCGGGGCGGTCGCGTCGGCATCGAACGATTCGAACGGGCCGATTCCAGCACCAGCACTCATCCAACTCCCTGCTGCAACGACCAATAGAATCCGCCAACGAAAAACGATACGAACGTACCGAATTGACTGGACGACCCGGAGTAGCTGGCCGATTTGCCGAGTTGATGCCGGAATCCGGAACCAGTCCGGCAATTCGGCGCGGCGCGGCTGCGTCTGCGGCTGTGGCGGCCGATTCAAACGGGCCGACTCCGGCACACGCGCTCAATCAGCTTCGTGTTGCAAAGACCGGTTGTACCCGCCCGAATTCAACCGGCGAGCGGATACGTCAACACGTTGCCGCTGGTGTCGGTCAGCAGCAGCTCGCCGCGTTTGACGTCGCTGAGCACGCGCTTTACGAGCAGGATGGTGCGTCCCGAGCGCGGGCCCTTGCCGCGCGCGACGACTTTCCCGTCGATGCGAAGCTGCACCGTGATCCAGGCGCTTGCCATGTCGGACGCGTCCACGGACACCGTGGCGATGCCGTTGCGCTCGCGCATCGTCACCAGTCGCAAGGCGGGCGCGGTGGTGTCGGCCACGACGCTAATCGTCGTAGGAAGGTCGGTGGACGATCGGTTGCCGAGGATGTCCGTGGCGACGAGGCGCGCGGAATAGTTGCCCGCCACGGCGCGGGCGCCTGTCGCGGTCGTGCCGTCCCATCGGATCGTTCTGCGCCCGGTTGCGACGCTCGCCACGACGCGTCGCACTTCCGCTCCAGTGGAGTCGCTGACGATCAACGTCGCCTTGGCGCGCTTGTCGATCGTGAATGGAACGTCGGTGGAGTCGCGCAGGCCGTCGGCGGCGGGGAAGATCGGCAGCCATCTGGTCGCGCCGAACGTGACGAGCGGCGGTGTGACCATGTACGACTCGAAGCGATCGCCGTATTCGGCGAGCGTGGCGTCGGGCAGCTCCTCGCCGAGCTTGACGAGTTGCTCCGACTGGAATTCGTGGTAGCCGAGCTCGGCTTCCTGGCCAGGCTGGTAGTTGGACCAGCCGCCCGTGTCGAACTTCGGCAGCAACGGCAGCACCGCCGCGCGCCCGAGCGAGACGACCCTGCTCGCTGCCGCGGACCCAGACGCGATGGCGTACCGGTTCACGTTGAGCAACGCCTGCAGGTGCCCGTTGAGGATCCGCTGTGTGGGCGCGAACGTGTACATCACGTAATAGCGGCCGGTTCCTTGCGGCGTGCCCACGCCCCCCGCGCTGGTGTTGCGCAAGAACGAGCGCGTTGCCTGCTCCGCCACGGAAGCGTACGTTGGTCGATCGGCTTCGTCGACGAGTTGCCCGACGCGCCAGAAGAATTCCGTGGCGAGCGCTTGCGAGATCGCGCTGGTCCAGGGACGCTCAGGACCACCGTTCCATGGGAAGAAGTATTCCCACGTGCGCGCACCCCCGCGCACCCGCGACAGTTCGAGCAACCGGTCGGCGATCATGCGCGCGGTGTCGATGTCCGGCGTCTTTTGGTTGAGCGCTCGCATGCCTTCCTTGAGCGTTTCGAACGGCTGGAACTGCACGCCTCGACCGGCGTAGTAGGTGAACACCGCGACGTCGCCGGGAATCGTCACTTCCTGCTCGTGCGCTGGGTAGCTGCCATGGAGCATCGTCCACGTGGTGGCGCGAACGCTGAGCAGCGCGGGACGCACTCGATCCGCCGTCAACAGGCCACGAGCTGCGAGGCGCGTGGTCGAGCCACGCACCGCCGCGACTGCGGCGCGTCGAGATCCCGATTTCGCGGTGCGCTGCGCTCGAGCCGACGCCTGCCAATCGAGGCGCAGCGCGCGCGCATCGGTCGTGGTGATCGCGCCCGAAGCCACTGCCTTGTCGATCGCGACCACGACGGCGTCTTTGCGAGGGGCCGCGTTGGCCGCAGGCGACAGCATCGCCAACCATGCGATCGCGGCGACGCACCCGGCGACGAACAATGAGGCAACGCGGCTGTTGGGAGTGGAAAACGTGAACATGAACGTGGAAGCGCGAACTCGGTCCCGACCGGTTCCGAAGCATCGTAGCGCGTGCGACTACCAACGGCAGCAACGACGTTTCGATTGAACCAAATTCCGTTGAATTGCGGATTTTGTGGCCGATGCGTGGGTGGGTTCGGATGCCAGTGCGTAGTCACCACGTCTGGAACCGCGCCAGTGCACGATCGGATTCCGGACGCGGTGATGCAATTCGGCGCGGCAGGCGCGCTTCGTCCCCGTGTGCGATTCGGTGCATACGTAGCGAAAGACGATACGAAGGTACCGAATCGGTTGAGCGAGCGAGATCAGGGATTGCGCTGCGCGCGCCCGAGTTCGCTGCACGATCGTTCACCGCGGCCGTGCACGCGCTCGGCATGCAGTCCTGATCAGGTCGCCTCCCGCGACATTGCGCGCTATCGGAGTTGGAACGTGCCGAGCGTGTGCTTGGCGCGGTTGCCGGATCCGTCGATGAACACGGCCGTGGCGTTCCACTCGCCGGAAGCGAGATCGAGCACGCGGCGAACGGTCTGCTTCTGGCTTGAATCGTGCAGCTTGATGCTTGCTCGCGACGAACCCTTGGTGAGCACCAGCCAGCTGCGTACGATCGGCGACAGCGGTTCGCTGACGTCCCACGATACGATCGCTCGGCGATTGGAACCACGCCCCACGACTCGCATGGTTGACGAATTGACGACTGGTGGCGTGATGTCGCGAGCGACGGTGAACGCTTCCAGCCCGGGAACTCGCGTGCGATTGTTCGCCAAGTCACGCGCATCGATGTTGTAGCGGTACGCGCCAGCGCCGACGATCGTGCCATCAGCTCGCGAACCGTTCCACTCGCGCTTCACGGTGCCGGGCACTTCGGACGCCGCGACCGAGGCGATCTTCGATCCGTTGGACGCATAGACGAGCAACGTCACGTCGGCAGGTTTGTCGATGTCGACAACGACCTGCTGCGTGTCGAATGCGCCGTCCCGCGGCCATGGGTAGAACGCAGCCTTTGGAAGGTCCTTCAGCGTAACGATCGGCGCCGTGGTGAGCTGGGATTGCAGTTGCGCGACGACCTTCGCAGTCGACTCGTGCGGGAATCTGCGCACGAGCGCACGAGCATTCGCAACGAGCGCGCGCTCCTGCGCCGCGGACGACCATGCGCCGTCGATTCGACTCCACCCGCGCTCGGGCGTGCCACGGACTCGTGCGAAGGCGCGCAGAGCGATCGAACGCGCGATGTCGGCGGCGGGCTGCGCGTCGCTCGCGCCGGTTCCAAGTCGACGTGCAACGACGAGCAGGTCGAGCAGCGGCAGCTTCACGGCATTGCGGGCTCGTGAACCGACGCCGAACGCGCGCACGCCTCGCGCAGCTTCGGCTCGATCTTCTTCCTTGGACGATTTCGCGAGTGCAGCCACCACGGCTGCCTGCGTCACAGCGTCCCAGTGCACGCTCGTGGGATCGACCGACCAGGTTCGTGCAGTGCTCCCGACCGCGGCGGCGTCGAGCACCGCGCGCGCAGATCGCCCCGCGGCGCGCGGCAGATCAAGCCGCCACGCAGTCGCTTGATCGCTGATCGCGATGCCGACCAAATCGATTCCGAGCACACGCGTGCGCTGACCGACCGTCGGCACGCCGGTGCGATCGGTCGCCGTCACGATCGCACGGACGGGTCGGATGTCCAGACAGCTTCGTCGTGCTCGAGCGTAGAGCGCGGCGGCATCATCCGTGCCGGCCGCAGCACGCGTGCGCATCGCCGAAATCGTATTCCATGTCGCGCGCGAATCCGCGCGAACCGACGCGCTGCACGCGGCCTGCGCGCTGGGAACGCCCACGATCAGCGCCAGCAGCGCGACCATCGCCGCGATGCTCCGTCGTTGCCGGAACCGGAAGCTGGCAGGACGCACGTTCACACCTCGTTGGTCGTCGCGGCGTCGCATCCGCTTGATACCGAAAACGCAGCGGTGCCCCGCAACGCGTGCGATCGCGCTGCCGGGCACCGTGGTCATGCGCGAATCACGACTTCGTGGCGCCGTCGGCGGCCGCCGCGAGCTCCTCGTCGCGAACCGGGCTTTCGTACGTGAGTCCGTCGTCGACGAACGGCACGTCGTAGGCCTCGTGAATCTCGCGCAGGATCGTCTTGGCGATGTCGGGGTGCTCCTTGAGGAACGCCTTCGCGGCGACTCGTCCCTGACCGAGCCTCGTCTCGCCATACGAGAAGTACGCGCCGCTCTTGGTGACGATCTTCTTCTCCACGCCCAAGTCGAGGATCGACCCCTCGCGCGACACGCCCTCGCCGTACGTGATCTCGAACTCGGCCTGCTTGAAGGGCGGCGCGAGCTTGTTCTTCACGACCTTCACGCGCACGCGGTTGCCGACGGCCTCCGTGCCCTCCTTGAGAGTCTCGATGCGTCGAATGTCCAAGCGGATCGACGAGTAGAACTTGAGCGCGCGACCACCAGGCGTGGTCTCCGGCGAGCCGAACATCACCCCGACCTTCTCGCGCAGCTGGTTGGTGAACAGCATCGTCGTGTTCGCACGGTTGAGCGAACCGGCGAGCTTGCGCAGCGCTTGCGACATCAGGCGAGCCTGCAAGCCGACGAAGGAGTCGCCGATCTCGCCCTCGATCTCCGCCTTCGGCACGAGCGCCGCGACCGAGTCGACCGCGATCACGTCAAGCGAGCCAGAGCGAATCAACAGCTCGCAGATCTCGAGCGCCTGCTCGCCATGGTCGGGCTGCGAGATCAACAAATTGTCGACATCGACGCCGATGCGCTTGGCGTACACCGGATCGAGCGCATGCTCGGCATCGATGAACGCGCACACGCCGCCACGCTTTTGCGCTTCCGCGATCAGGTGGTACACGAGCGTGGTCTTGCCCGAGCTCTCCGGCCCGTAGATCTCGGCGATTCGCCCCTTCGGCATGCCGCCGATGCCGAGCGCGAGATCGAGCGGCAACGCGCCAGTCGGAACCACTTCGATGTCGACGTGCTCGCGATCGCCCAAGCGCATGATCGCGCCCTTGCCGAAATTCTTCTCGATGTGACTGATCGCCGCGTCCAACTGCGCTTGCTGCTGCTTCTCCACCCTCTGCTCCTTGCCGATTCGCTGTATCGAACGTGTGTTCGGTAACTGTACCCGATGATTCGGACGCACACACCGAAATCCTGCTCGGATCAGCGAATCGATCCGAGCGCGAGCCGCAACTCGTGCAGCGCGATCCCCACCGCGCGACGGCGAACCGTGGCCCGGTCGCCCGGGATCCGCACGTGCCGGTGCCGCGTGTCGCCTCGCATGGAGACTGCGAAATGCACGGTTCCGACAGGCTTGTCGTCGCTGCCGCCCCCCGGCCCGGCGATCCCGGTGATGCCCACAGCGACGTCGGCGTTCAGCACGACGCGCGCGCCGTCCGCCAGTTCGCGCGCAACCTGCTCGCTCACCGCGCCATGTTCGGCGAGCGATGCTTTCGACACGTGCGCGACCGCCGTCTTCGCCTCGTTCGCATAGGTCACGAGGCTGCCCACGAACCACTCGCTCGAGCCGGGCACCGCGGTGATCGCTGCGCCGACCATGCCGCCGGTGCAGCTCTCGGCACAGCCGAGTCGCCACCCACGCGCCGTCAATTCCGCCCCGACGATCTCGGCGATCGGACGATGATCGTCCACCGCGAACACCGCGTCGCCGAATCCATCGCACAGCCCCGTGACCAAATCGTCGATCGCGCGCGCGTCCGTGCCGCGCACGGAGAGCTCCAGTTCGCCGTCGCGCGCGCACAACGTCAGACGCCGCGCCGGACTGTCCTCATGCCCCAATTCGCTGAGCAATCGCGCTGCTCGCGACTCCGGCACCGCCCACACGCGAACCAAGCGTTCGTGGCGTTCGCCAACTCGTGCGATCAGCTCCGTCAACTGCCGAGTCGCCCGAATCCCGCTCCAAGCGTGCCGCAGCTCGGACGGCGGGCCAGGCAATACGACCACCACGAGCCCCGACTCGCACCGCATCGCGTAGCCCGGTGCGGTGCCGAGCGGATCCACCCATGTGGAGCCCGCCGGAAACGTCGCTTGCTTGCGATTTCCCGGCGTGAATGTCTCGACTTCTTCGGCAGTGCGCATGCGACCGAACGCGCGCACGCGTGACTCGACGAGCGCCAACGCGTCGTCGTCGAGCTCGAGCTGCAGCCCGGCCGCCCGCGCGACAGCCTCGCTCGTGCGATCGTCGTGCGTCGGGCCCAGCCCCCCGGTCACCACCAGCAGGTCGGTCTCGCCGTCGGACGATGCTGCAGCCACCGCCGCTTCGATCTCGCGGTGGTCGTCGCCAACGATGCGAATGTCGAGCAGCTCGATGCCGAGGTCGCGCAGCTGCTCGGCGACGAATCCTGAGTTCGCGTCCTGAACGAACCCGCGCAGCAGCTCGTCGCCGGTCAGCAGCAACCGAGCGCGCGGCGAATCGGACTCGCGGCTCATGCGTCCGCAGCAGCGCGCTGCCGGTTCGACGTGCGACGCGCCGAGCGCGCGGCCGCGTCGAGACCACTGGCCGTCGCACCGGTCGACGCGCCAGCGTCGGATGCGATCGCGTCCGTTGCCACCGGCGGCGTGGAATCGCGAACGGAATCGTTCGAATCGTCCGCTTCGCGCAGTCCCAGCCATGCCAGCAGCGCGACCACGATCACGGTGAGCACGATCACGAGGCGCGTCGCGCGCCGTCCACGGCGAGTCCGTTCCTGCGCAAGCCCAGGGCGACCGAGCACGTGGCCATCGTGGTCTTCTGCTTCCTCGAACCGCCCGAATCGCGCGTTGTACTCGTCGACGAACAACTGCGGGTCGAGACCCAAGTAGCGCGAGTACGTGCGCAGGAATCCACGAACGAACACCGGTCCGGGAAGCACGTCGAAATCCTCGGTCTCGAGCGCGGCGAGATACTTGGAACGAATCTTCGTGTCCTGTTCGGCGGCCACCAGATCGATCCGCCGACGCTGCCGCGCCTCGCGCAGGTTGTTTCCGAGCTCGAACATCGATCGCGATGGTAGCCGAACGCGCCTGCCCAATGCGGCGCACCCGCCACCCCACGGCCCGGTGGGGCCGCGGTCGATGGCCGTTCGGACCACTCAGTGCTTCGCGTACGGCTTGCCGACCGCCGCGGGCGGAATGCTCTTGCCGACGAACCCAGCGAGCGCCACCAGCGTGATCACGTACGGCAGCGAGTTGAGCAGCTCGGGAGACGACAGCGCGTCCGGAAGCCAACCCGGCGGCCTCGAAGCGAGTCCCTGCGAGAAGCCGAACAGCAGGCACGCGAACATCACCGGCACGGGCTTCCACTTGCCGAAGATCAGCGCCGCGAGCGCGATGAAACCGTTGCCCGCCACCATGTTTTCCGTGTACGACGACACGTTGAACGAGATGAACGCGCCCCCCAACCCGGCCAGCGCGCCGCTGACGATCACCGCGATGTAGCGCATCCGGAACGGGTTGATGCCCACCGTGTCCGCCGCACGCGGGTGTTCGCCGACGCTGCGCAGCCGCAGCCCGAACGGCGTGCGGAAGATCACGAACCACGTGCCGAACACGCATAGCCCAGCGAGCGGGACGAGGATGCTGAACTGGAACGCGCCGAGCGACACGCGTGGCGGCGTGGACACGTCCGCAGGCGAGCCTTCCGGGCCGAACAGCGTCAAGTTGAGGAAGTTCACCAAGCCTCCCGCGATCAGGATGATCGCGGTGCCGCTGACGATGTGGTCGGCTTGGAACGTGACCGTGGCGACCGCGTGCAGCAACGCCAACGCCATGCCCGCGAGCATCGCCCCGACCAATCCCATCGTCCACGTGCCAGTTTGCACCGACAGGTAGATCGCGAAGAACGCGCCAGCGGTCATCATCCCTTCGAGACCGATGTTCACTACGCCGCTGCGTTCGCTGAACAATCCGCCGAGCGACGCGAAGATCAGCGGCGTCGCGAATCGAAGCGTGGCGACGCCGAGCCCGACGATCCAGAAGTTGATGAAGTCGCTCACGTCTTCACCTCGTGGTTGGAATCACGATTGAAGATGCCGACGACGCGACCGGACAATCGTCGGAACACTACGTCCATGCCAACGAACAACACGATCACGCCTTGGATCACGTCGATCAGCTTCGTGCCGACTCCAGCCGGCAGCGCGCCCGCGTTCTGGATCCCGACCGCTCCGGACGCGAGCCCGCCCATGAGCAGCGCCGCGAACAAGCACCCCCACGCCGTGTTGCGCCCGAGCAGCGCCACCGCGATGCCGGAGAAGCCGATCTGCAGCACCCCGAAGTCGCTTTTTTGCATGCGATCCAAGTCGCCGAGCGAGCTGACCGCGCCACCCAAGCCCGCATACGCGCCCGCGATGAACATCGCGATGATCACGATCTTCGTGACGCTCATGCCCCCGTACTCGGCTGCGTCCGGCTGCAACCCGACCGCGCGAATCTGATACCCGAGCGAGGTCCTGCCGATCAGAAACCATGCGAACGCGGCGCCGAGCACCGCGACGATCACGCCCACGTGCACCTCGGTGAAGGGATCAGGTCGCCAGATCACCGGAAGCTTCGCGTTGCTCGCGAATTCGGCGCTCGCGGGAATGCTGGAGCCCTTCTCCTGCAGCGGACCACCAAGCCCGAGCATGTACTCGCCGATGCGCACCGCGATGTAGTTGAGCATGATCGTGACGACGACCTCGTTCGCGCCGCGCACCGTCTTCAAGAATCCAGCGAGCGCCGCCCAAAGCCCGCCTGCCAGCGCGGCGAGCGTCATCGCGATCAGCCACCCGAACGGACCGGGGATCCCTCCCGCATGCACGGCGACCATGCCGGCGAACAGGATGCCGATGATCGCTTGGCCGTTGCCGCCGATGTTGAACAGGCCCGCGCGGAACGCGATCATCACGCTCAGTCCGGTGAGGGTGATCGGCGCGGCGCGCAGCAGCGTGCTGCCGATCGCGCTTGGCGAGCCGACCGCGCCTTCGATCAAAGCGGTGTACGCATAGAACGGGTCGTAGCCGATCATGCCGATCAACGCCATGCCGACGAGCATCGCCGCGACCACCGCGAGCACTGGCACGAGCGCCGATTCGATGTCGAAGCGGCGTGTCACGTTCCAGCGCCTGCCTTGTCGGCGGATCCGACCATCGCCAAGCCAAGTCGTTGCTCGTCCACAGTTCCGCCAGCGAACTCGGCGACGATCTCGCCTTCGAAGATCACCACGATGCGATCGGCGAGCGACAGCACTTCCTGCATCTCGAGCGAGACGAGCAGCACCGCGGTTCCGGCATCGCGTTCCTCCACCAGTCGCGTATGGATGAACTCGATCGCGCCGATGTCCACGCCGCGTGTGGGCTGAGCGGCGATCAGCAGCTTCGGATCGCGCTGGATCTCACGCGCGATCACGAGCTTTTGCTGGTTGCCGCCCGAAAGCGAACCCGCGCGCGAGGAGATGCCGGCGCCGCTGCGCACGTCGTACATGTCGCACAGCATCTGCGCGCGTTCGGCGCTCGCGTCGCGGTCGATGATGCCAAGCCGCACCATGTCTGGCTTGTCCCAGTCGTGCAGGATCGCGTTCTCGCGCAAGTCGAAATCCACGATCATGCCGCGACGCAGCCGGTCCTGCGGAATGTGCGCAAGACCCGAGTCGCTCACCTCGTGCGGCGTGAGGTCGGTGACGTTCTCGCCGTCGAGCACGATACGGCCCTGCTCGATGTGGCGCAGACCCGCGATCGCGTCCACGAGTTCTTCTTGCCCGTTGCCGTCGATGCCGGCGAGCGCGACGATCTCCCCCGCGTGCACTTCGAACGTGGCGCCGCGCACCGCGTCGAGTTCGCGATCGTCCTTCACCCACAGGTTCTCTACCTGCAGCACCGGCCGCTCGGGGATGCTCTCGCCCTTGTCGACCTTGAGCAGCACGTCGCGTCCGACCATCATCCGCGCGAGCGATTCCTCGGTCTGGCCGGCGGTGTCCACCGTGCCCACCATCTCGCCTCGACGCAGCACGGAGATGCGATCGGCGATCGACAGCACCTCCTTCAGCTTGTGCGAGATCATGATGATCGACATGCCTTCGTCGCGCAGCTGGCGCACGACCGCGAGCAAGTCCTCGATCTCCTGCGGCGTGAGCACCGCGGTCGGCTCGTCGAGGATCAGAATCCGCGCCTTGCGATACAACGCTTTGAGGATCTCCGCGCGCTGCTGCTGGCCGACGGTGATGTCTTGCACCTTCGCGGTCGGATCGACGCTCAAGCCATACTTCGCGCTCAGCTCGCTCACTCGCTGTTCGGCGGCCTTGATGTCGAGCTTCACACCGTCGGTGGGCTCGTCGGCAAGGACGATGTTCTCGGCAACGGTGAAGACGGGGATGAGCATGAAGTGCTGATGCACCATGCCGATGCCGAGGTCGATCGCGTGGCGCGGACCGTCGATCTCCACCGGCCGCCCGTCCATGCTGATCGTGCCCTCGGTCGGCTTGAGCAGCCCGTAAAGCATGTTCATCATCGTGGACTTGCCAGCGCCGTTCTCGCCGACCAAGCAATGCACCTCGCCCGCGCGCAGATCGAAGTTCACGTTGCGGTTCGCGTAGAAGTCCCCGAAGCGCTTGGAGATGCCGCTCAGCTGCAGGATGGGTGCGGGCGCCGATTCCACGTGGCGATTCTGACGATCGTTGCGGACGCGCCGCGCTGCGGGGGCGTCACTTCACTTCGGTCGGAATGTCGACCTTCCCGGCTTTGACGTCCTCGATCACCGGGGCGAGTTTCGTCTCGTATGCCTTCGCGGCAGGCGCGATCGCGCCGAGTCCAACGCCGTCCTCGGCAAGCCCGAACACGCCGTCGACGCCACCCTCGAAGGAGTCGTCGGAGACGCTCTTGATCGTCTCGAACACGGCAACGTCGACCTTTTTGATCGCGCTCGTGAGGATGTGCGCGCCGAGATATGACTGGTCGGCGTCCACGCCGATCCCCCACACGCCCTTGGTTTTCGCCGCATCGAGCGCGCCCAAACCACAGCCGCCCGCCACTTGGAAGACGATGTCGCTGCCCTTGGCGATCTGCGACTCCGCACGGTCCTGGCATTTTGATTGGTCGAGGAAGTCCTGCGAGTAGTCGACGAGCACCTTGCAGTCCTTGCAGAACGCGGCGACGCCCGCTTGATACCCGGCGATGTACTTGTCCACCGGCGGAATCTTCTGGCCGCCAATCGCGGACACGACCTTCTGCCCGTTCAACCCCTTGAGCGTTCCGTCACTTTCGACCATGCCTGCGAGCGCGCCCGCGAGATAACCGGCTTCCTGCTCCTTGAAGATGAGTCCGCGAACGTTCTTGGGCTTGCCGAGATCGTCGACCGAGTAGTCGATGATCGCGAAGTTGCTGTCGGTCGCCTTGGCGGAAACATTCTTGATCGGGTCGGCCATCAAGAACCCGACGCCGATCGTGAGATCCATCTTCTGCTGCGCGAATTGCCCGAGGTTGGATTCGTAGTCGGACGCCGACTTGGATTCGAGCACCTTGCCCTGCGCGCCGAGTTCGGAGCTCGCCTGATCGAGGCCCTGCTTCGCGAGCGCGTTGAACGAACGATCGCCAGGACCGCCCACGTCCATCACGAGACCGACCGATGGCCCGCTGCCGCCGCCGGAATCGTCGCCACCACTTCCCCCGCCCGTGTCGCCTCGCTTGCCACAACCAGCCAGCGCCACCGCCAGCGCGGCAACGAGCGTGACGAGCAGCATCGTGCGCCGCCACGGCGCGCGACCGCTCGAAGGTGATTCCTGCGTGCGAACATGACGATCCTGCATGACCCCTCCTTGCCCGGATCCCCTCCGGGGTTCATCGCGAGGGTATCCGCGCCGTCGGACGCGCGTGGATCACGCCCCGGCTTCGCCGGTCGTCTGCTCGGTGGACGGATCGATGTTCTGGCCGGTGCATGGACCGTGCCAGATGTGCTCGATTTCCTCTGTGTCCGGTTTGTCCCACAAGAAGCCGCGCCCTGCCAGCCCCAGCGCGATCTGTGTCGGCGTGATCCGCGCGGCCATCAATGCGTTTCGCGTGTCCGAATCGCAGCGGACGTCGCGAATCTTCAACGTCGTCGGATACTGCGTCGTGACCGGGGCTGTGCCGCTCACCGGAGGAACCCAGATGTATCGCGCTCCCGCGAACGCTCCCTCGTTGACGAACAGCTCCTTCGACGTGCCCGGATACTCGAGCACGCTCATCTGGTACAGACCAGGAGTCACCGCCTTCAACGTGACCGACTTCATCCCGCGAACGATCTTCGTCCACCCTCGGTCCTCGCCGTTCGCAAGCGCCGCTCGCCCGTTCGGAACGGGAACGAGCTTGATCGCATGCGGATCCCATGCGCCGTCTCGCACCACTTCGTCCGCGGGATCGGTGATGTCGAAATGGTCCAAGTCGATCGTGACGTCTCGCCCAGCAGGACGGAACACTTGGACAGCTTCGTTGATGCCACCAGCCTGGATCGTCACGTCGCCGCCGCTGGGCACGGAGTGGGACGCCCACAACACGCTCGACGAACTTGCGGCGGGCGTGAGTTCATACCGCCCCGGCTCCAAGTTCGCGACCTCGGCGAGCCCGTTCGAATCGGTCGTCACCGAAACGGTCTTCTTCGTACCGCCCGCCATCGGTCCCTCGAGCGTGAAGCTCACGCTCACCGGCGCGACGCTCATAGTGGTAACCGCCGCCACGCCCGGCACGGCCGCGGCCACGGCCTGGCGCCACGCAGCACACTCGGGCGTGGCGTTCTCGATCGTGACGGACGTCGGGCAATACGTGCTCGTCCCACCCGGCGGAAGGATCGGCAGCGTGCGGGCGCCGCTTGTGCACAGACCCGTGGACGATCGTTCGTCCGGTTGGACGGACACCTCGCAACTAC
This sequence comes from Thermoleophilia bacterium, assembly GCA_039811765.1. Lineage (GTDB taxonomy): Bacteria > Actinomycetota > Thermoleophilia > Gaiellales > SKUG01 > JAGQUL01. The sequence continues at coordinate 12,927 of JBDHZF010000008.1, forward strand.
GCAGCAGCAGCGTTCCCGTCGTGGATCGAACCGACATGTCGAGCGTTCCGGACACGCTCCACGGCTTGAGCGCGACCACCTCGCTCGGAGCGTCGGTCGTGACCGTGACGTCGATGCGATAGACATCGGGCACTTGCCGGTCCGCGTCTTTGCCGGACGCGTCGGTGTCGCTTGGCAGGTCCAGACCCGTCGCGACGACGCGCACGGTGTGCTTGATCGTTCCGTCGGGTTCGGCAAGCAGCGTGTCGTCCTGCTTGATCGCGCTGGAGATGTCGCACGCGCCGAGTCCACAGTTGTAGGTCTTGATCCACGCACGATTCGCCAGCAGACGATTGAGCACGCCGCTGGCGATCGACTTCTGCCGATCGCCAATCTTCACTTGCGACGTGCCGTGGGTCGACCCGGCGATTGCCATCGTGGCGCCACCGGCCACGATCGCGAGCAGGATCACCGCGATCAACACTTCGATCAGCGTGAACCCTCGCTCGCGCGCGTACGTCTTACGGACGGTCATCGACACGCCGTTTTCCCCCTCATGGCGGCGTTCGCCGAGGCGCCGTAACAGTCGGCGTTCGCCTCCACCTGGTCGACGATCTCCCACGGGTTCGCGGCCGGCCAGTACGGCGGCGGGTACGTGGCAAGCCACGAATCCCATGCGTAGTCGCGCGAGGTCCAGCCAATCCAATCGCTTCCCCACGACCAGCGCATGGCGATGCTGGAATGGCTCGCGATCGAACCCAGGATCTGGAGCGATCCGCGCTGCGGCGGATAGAAGCCGGCGGGATCGGTGACGCGCACCGGAGTTCGGTAGCGCCATGGCAAACGCACCCCGCCCGTTGCGCTCAGCAGCGCTGCTTGGATGACGGACGGGTATGTGCCCGAACTCGAACTCCCGCTCGGGTCGAGCACGATGTCGCCCTCCGCGAGCAGTCCGATGGCACGGGGGCCTTCCGCGGGATTGCCGCGACGGATGTTGCCCGTGATGATGATGCTCGGGGCGGGTCGACCCGTCACCCGCCCAGTCCAAGTGGCAATCGTCACACGCGCGTTCGTTTCGGTCGTGGGCGTGGATCCTCGAACCTCGACGTCGCGATCGAACACGAGCGTGTATGGCTTGCCGGCGCTCGTGGTGATCGGCGCGATCGAACCCATTCCGGGATAGGTGATAGCGAGGCTGCTCGGACCGATGACCACCGTCGCGGGGGTGGTAGAGGTGTCGGCGCTGGCGAATTCGGTGACGTCGGTCGCGCCACCGCTGTCGCGAGCTCGCATGCGCTTCACTGCGTCATAGCCCGAGTCGAGTCGCACGTACTCGCCGGTGCCTTCTTGCACCGCGCAGGCTCCCGCGCCTGCCAAGTCCACCTTCCCGCGCGACGTGCTCACGACCGGCTTGATGCCCGCGGTGTCGACGCACGAAATCGCGCCGTTCGACCAGATCCGCGCAGCAAGGTTCTCCGCAGGCGGTTGCGAGGATTCGTCGATGCCACCGTTCGAATGGATTCGACCGTTGACCTGCGCGCCCGCGTCCAACGCGATCGGCACGTCCGACAGCAATTGGAAATCGGCCATCGTCCCGGGTTTCAGACGCGCTTTCATCACCGACGCGTCCGTGACGTTGCCCGATGTCGACTTGCGCCACCCGCGCACGTACAGGGTCAAGTACGGCGATCCCGCGACCGGTGGCAACGCCTGCACGACTTGCCAGAATTGCCTGCTCCCGTCAGCCTGCAACGGACCTTCGATCGTCTTGCCCATCCCTCCGAAGTCCGAGTCGACGTCGCGGTACGGCAGTGTTTCGTTGGAGACGAGCTCCCCGCCAGTCTGCGTAGCGGCGAGCGACAGCGAAGCAGCATCGATCGAGTAGCCGTCCGATTGCGCGGCCGTGGCAAGATCCGCGTTCGTTCCGGCGACGAGTGCTTGCTGCAGCGCTTGGACGCCCGCGCCGGCCGTGTCCATCGACGCGGCTCGTGATCCTTGTCGAGTCGACGAGCGCGATTGCGACGCCAAGTGCATCGCGAGCGTTGCGACGATCACCGAAATGATGATCATCAAGAACACCGCGGTGACGATCGCGATTCCTGCTTCCTGCTGTCGCGATCGCTGCATCAGCCCGGGCACCCCAACGCGTTGCGGTACCGCGAGTCACGCCTGCTTGGCAGGTCGAACGTCGTGCGCAGGTCCTGGGTTCCCAAGGACGTGCCGAGCGTCGAGAATCCGGAGAAGTCCAAGGTCACCGAGATGATCTGGTTCTTCTCGCGATCGCTCAGCCCTCCCCCGTCGCCGTTGCCCTTGATGACGCTTTCGATCACCTTGCACCCGGTGGACGGCGGCGCGCTGCCCGTTGCAGTCGGATTCACCGCGAGATCATAGGAGAAGATTCCCTTGCCTGGCGTCGGATCGGGGACCGTGCTGCCGCCTCCGGTGCAGCACTCCTCCGCCGTCGGCGGCGGCGCGCACGTGCTCGCCGTCGTGCACACCTCGCTCGTCGTGCCGCACAACGCAGGCGTCATCCCTGGTGTGATCTCGTTGCCGTGGCAATCGTGCTCGCGATTGACGTTGCCCACGCTGAAGGACGCCGTGTCGCTAGCGGACTGGTTCGACGCGTCGGTGGCGGTCACGGCGATGGTGTAGTTGCCCGGCGGCAACTCTTGCCCGTTGATCAAGTAGTCGCTCAACATGGCATCTCGGGACTTTGACACCCACGGGGGATTGTTGCTCGGCGTGTCGGTTCCGGGGATCTCGCCGTCATCGTCGGTCACAGACCCGCCGGTGCCGCCAGCGCACGGAACGATGTATCGATAGTCACAGACCAAGCCGTCCGAAGTGACGTTGCTTGCGTCGCGAACGGTTTCCTTCGTCCCATTGGGCTTGGTAATGACGATCGAAACGTTTCGGAGTCCTGCGTCGTCGCTCGCGTCGAACTCGAGGTTGTCAGGCGTGGAGGTCGGTTTCTTGGTGAGGGCACCCCCATTCAAGTCCAAGCTCCCTCCGGTGATCTTCACCGTTGGAGCTTTCTTGTCGAGCATGAACATGAGCGCGCCGTTCACTTGAACGCCGGCGCCTTGCGAATTGAAGCGGTTGATCACGCCCGCGTCCTCTTGGAGGCCGGAGCCGCTGCCCAGACCGCGGCACTCCTGCTTCGACACGACCTTTTCGCCGCAGACGTATTGCACGACGATGCCGTTGATGCGCTGATTCCTGTCGGACCAGTACCACTCGCCCGCGCTCGACTTCGCCTCGCCGTCGTACGCGATCCGACACGTCGACTTCGGCGCCGAGTTGGTGCCGCTGCCGGTCATGTTGCCCCAGTACTCGTGAGCCTTCTTTGCGGCGTCGATCGAATCTTCCGCGTAGAACTTGCTGCTCGCGTCCGTGCTTCCGCCCTTCTGGGTCGAGAAGTTCTCGTCCGCCCACATCTCGTTGTGGGACAGGATCGCGTCGGACGTGATGTCCTTCCACCATGTGTTCGCGTAGCGCCCGTCGAACCATGTTCCGCCATACGTGCACATGCGGAAAACGTCTCCGGCGCGCTCGCCCGAAAGGTCGCGATTCACGATCCAGCCAGCGTCCCAGCCGGGTGCCCAGCTCTTGTCCGTGTCGAGGCCGTCGCGAGCGGTTGTCTCCTTGGTGCGAACGTTGCGAAGCTCGTCGCGGAAGTACATCTGTCGCACTTCGAGCGAGGTGTCGTCCTTGAACGACGAGTACCACTTCACGCCAAGCGTCCCTTGCGCGTATCCATTTCCATGCACGTCGGGGTGACCATCGCCGTTGGAGTGGTACGGAATCCGCCCGGCCTTGACGGCGTCCCACCGTCGAAGCGGTTCCTTGAAGGATGTGTCGCGCTTCACGCCGAAGCTGCGCGACGCGACGGGAAGCGTGGAATCGCACGAATCCCAGACGTCGACGGCGGCGTTCAGATCCGAAGCGCTCGAATCCAATCTGGAGATGGACAACGCGGGATCGTCCATGTTCAGCTTGTATCGCGGCGACGCCGGATAGAGCTTCTTCTCCGACGTGTTCGGAACCCACATGTCTCGGTCGATGATGGCCGGAACGAACGCCTTGTTCAGCTTGCCGGTGTATCCGGCTTCGGCGGCCGACTGGCACACGAACACCCAGTAGCCGTGATTTCCGGACTCGTCCGTGCCATAGGGCTTCGTCGCGTTGCCCACGTCCTCCATCGGATCTCCGTCACCCGATTTCGGCGGCGCTTCCGCCTGCGCCGAACCCACGAACGCCGCGAACACGATCGCGAGCATCGCGAGCACGACCATGGCCGCGTTGCGTCGCTGTGTGGACTGCACCATGTCCCGCCACCCCTTCACTAGCCCTGCACCGCCTGGATAAGCTCTTGCCGTTCGAGCACCGCTCCGCACGAACGGGTCGCCGTGTCGTACGTCCTCACTTCGCGCACGAACGGACCACCGACCTCGTCGACCGCGTAGCGCACGCACTCAACGCCCGCCGCCGGGTTCACGTCGGCGCGAAACGCGAAGCTGCGCGACGTGGCTTCCACGACATCGCGAACGTCAAGGGTCTGCGTCGTTCCCCCCGGAAGTTTGAGCTGGAGTTCTTGATCGGCCAACAGCGCCGACCCGAGTTCGTTGCCGTTGCCAACGTACGCCGGGTTGCGATCAGGTGCGCGCGCCACGCGCAAGTCGTTGCCGAACTTCGCGGTGGTGTCGCGAACGCTCTGCATGGCCTTCCGCTCCTGTTGCGAACGACCAGACTCGCCAAACGAGCGCACGAGGAGCGTGGACGCAATCACGAGCAAGCCGGAGACGAGCACCATGGCGATGAGCATCTCGATCAGGGTGAACGCAGACTCGCGATTCGTGGGACGGATCATGCGCACTGAGGCACGTCCTTCCCATCGACCTTGGGCGGCGCGTACGTGCCGAGCCAGCAGGTCATGGACGCAGGAAGCTTCTTCTCGGCGGTCGCGGCCCACACCTCGATGCGATATGAAGTCGCGACCGTTGCGGGCGCAGTGATCGGAGCGGTGACGTACCGCAGCACGCCGCGGGTGCCAGTGGCCGGCGGCGTGCCGTTCGGCGTGACGCTCGTCACCCAGTCGACCGACGTGCCGGTCACGGCCTCGGGCACGGACCTGCCGAGGTACGTGTTCGTGCCGGTTGCTGCACCCACAGTCGGCGACGGCTTGACGGGACCGCGATCGATCGCGTTGGTCGGCCAATCCGTCTCGTTGCCGTACACGGGCACGCGTCCAGCGTGGTCGAGCGCGAACGAATCGATCACCTCCGCATACGACTGCGCGGCCGTCTTCACGATCGTGTTGTCCGTGCTCGTGCGAGCGCCTCGGAACGCGAGCATGGCGATGCCCATCAACGCCAAGACGATGACGGTCACGATGACGAGTTCGATCATCGTGAAGGCATGCTCAGACCGGTCACGATACGTGACCGTTCGAGCACGAGAGGATGGCGTGGGGCGATCCATCACGACGGATATCGGCACGTCGCTCGAAAACCTTTACAACCGCCCAGCCTTGCAACCTACTCAATTCACACGATCGGCCTTGCAGATCAGGAGGGATTCCCCGCCGTTTCGGGCACATCCGCTGCTGTAACGAGTTCGCCGCCGATCTCGGCAAGCAGGCGCGGCACGTCGGATTCGGTGATGAGCACGTTGCGCGGGCGCGGCCCCTCGCCCGGCGCGCACACACCACGTCGCTCGAGCATGTCGACGAGACGCGCGCCGCGCGTGTAGCCCACGCGCATGCGGCGTTGGAAGAACGACGCGCTGCACGTCTGGTGCTCGGCCACGAGCCGAATCGCTTCGGCGAGCCGGTCGTCTTGATCGACGAAGTCGGCGTCCGCGCCAGTTGCGGCGGGTTCCGGTTCGGAAAGCAGGTCGTCGTCGAATTCCGGTTCGCGCTGGGCACGCGCCGCGTCGCAGAGCGCGCGCACTTCCTTCTCGCTGATCCATGCGCCTTGCACGCGCTGCGGCGCGCCACGTGACCAGATTGGCTTGAACAGCATGTCGCCGGATCCAAGCAGCGTCTCTGCGCCGTTCTGGTCGAGGATCACGCGGCTGTCGGTCTGGCTGGACACCGCGAACGCGATGCGGCTCGGCACGTTCGACTTGATCATGCCGGTGATGACGTCGACGCTTGGCCGCTGAGTGGCGACGACCAAGTGGAAGCCGGCGGCGCGTCCTTTCTGGGCGACGCGGATCACGGCGTCCTCAACGTCGGACTTGGATTGCATCATCAGGTCGGCGAGCTCGTCGATGACGATCAGCACGTAGGGCACGGGCGCATCGCCGCGCTTGGAGCGGATCTCGTTGTATTCGGGCAGGTTGCGCGCGCCCGCGATTTCCATCGACGAGAAGCGCTCCTCCATTTGCGCCACGACGTTGCCGAGCGCGTTCGCAGCCTTCTTCATGTTCGTGACCACGGGCGTCATCAAATGTGGCAGGCCCTCGTACGTGCTCAGTTCGACCTTCTTCGGGTCGATCAGCAGCAGCTTCACTTCGTCCGGCGTCGCGTTGAGGACGATGCTGGAGAGCAGCGCGTTCATGCAGCCGGACTTGCCAGCGCCGGTGGTGCCGGCCACGAGCAAGTGCGGCATCTTCGCGAGGTCGGCGCCGACGACGTCGCCGGTGATGTCCTTGCCGAAGCTCACGTAGAGCGGCGAGCTGTCCTTCGGCGGTGGCTGATGGATGTCGCCGAGGGTGACGATGGATGGAGACGCGTTCTCGATCTCGATGCCGACCGCGCTTTTGCCGGGGATCGGCGCGAGGATGCGAATCTCGGTCGTGGCGAGCGCGTAGGAGAGGTCCTTGCGCAGGTTCTCGACCTTGCTCATCTTGGTGCCTGGCGCGAGGGAAAGTTCGTAGCGTGACACGCGCGGGCCGGGCACCATGCCCACGACCTTCGCTTCGATGCCGAAGTGTCCGAATGTCTCCACGAGCAGGCGCTTGATGCGGTCGACGTCGGCGGGGCGAGCCTTCGCGTTGCCAGTGCCCTTGGCGAGCAACGTTGCCGGCGGCAGCTCGTAGTCCGGATCGGTGACGGTGGCCTTGAACGTCGTCTTGCGGGATCGCTTCGGTTTCGCGGGCGCGTCCGATTCGGTCGTCGGCTCGTCGCGGTCGTTCGTGTCGGTGGTCGTTGCCGCGACGAGCTCCAATTGCTCGAGGGGTTCGGCGTCCGCGCCGGAAGCGTTCGACTCGGCCTTCGATTCGTCCAACTCGATCACGCCCGCGCCGTCGTTTCCGCTCGTGGCGTGCGCGAACGTGGCCGGAACGTCGCCGAAGATGTCGGGGAACGTGGACGATCCGTCGAACGGACGCGCCTCCCGGGCCGCGGCAGCTGCCTGCTTGGCAGCTTCGAACTGCGTAGCGGCGGTCTCCCCCACGCGCACCGCGGCGTCGCGAGCGGCCTCGGCGGTCACCGTGGCCGCGGTGCCCATTCGTCGCGCCCACCACCGGGTTGCCGCTTGCGCCGAAGAACCGCTCGTGAACAGGACGCCGAGCGTGAGACCGAGCAGGCACACGATCGTGGTTCCAGCATCGCCGAACAGGTTCCACGTGAGCACGTACAACCCACCGCCGATCCAACCGCCGAACTCGGCGACCTGATCCGCCGGCAGCGGGCCGTGCGGCGCTGGGCCGCTGCCGATGCCGAATTGGCCCGATCCGAACGCGAGCAGCACCGCCGGAACGAGCACGTAGATGCCGGCGAGGAAGGGGCCCGGGTCCACGAGTTCGCTTCGAACCAGCATCAACATGCCCAGCACGACCGCCAAGAGCGGGAACATGTACGCGGCGTTGCCAACGGCGAGCTTCGCGCCATCCTCCAACCAGCTGCCGACCTGTCCGCCTTGCCAGCCCACGTACAACACCCCGCCGAGATAACACCCGAACGCGACGAGCGCGAGGCCGATCATGTCGCGGCGCTGCTGCGGCGCAAGCAACGGATTGCGCTTCGCCTTCTTCGCGGGGCGCTTGGGCGCCGTTCGTCGAGCACCGCTCGAACCCGACTTCTTCACCGTTCCACGCTTCGCTGCCATCCGCACTCCACTGACCGATGCTCGTGGTTTGCACGTTCGGCGTGAATGGAGGAAGTCCTGCCGGAAGATTCAGCGCGAAGCGTTGATCTCGCGGGCGTCGGCGACCGCCGCATCCCGTTCCTGGGTGTGCGAAGCAATGTCCTTCTGGAGGCTTGCGATGTGGTCGTCGGTCGACTTCGCAAAGTAGTTTCCCGTGAGGACCGACCCGCCGATCAGGCACGCGCCCGCTACGACCGCCCCGATGCCCACAGCCACTCGCTCCGGCACATGGAGCGCCATCGCACCGGTCACCGCTCCGAATCCGGCGATACCGCCTGCCAGCGCGCCGAACAATGCACCTGGAAGGACGTACGTAAAGTTCACCGTCGATTTCTGGCTCGTCGCCTCGGAGAGCAGCTTGTTTCCATAGTGCAGATGCCAGTCGGCGGAGGACGCTCGATTCAAGGCGGCGACGAACGCAGCCCGTTCACTTGGCGTGCCTGTGTCGAGCACGCCATAGTCGACGCCGTACGCCTTGGCCTTGGCCACTGTGTCGGCGAGCGGTTCGCTCGACAATTGGTCGTTGTCGTATCGCACGACGGGCGCTTCCGGAATCGTCGTCGAAACGCCGGTGCCTACAGCAACAGTTATGCCGAACCTTTCGTCCCAAGCGTTCTGCAGCTCGTCCACACGTGCAGAACTCGTCCACCGCTTCGTCGCATCTCGCGCAGCATCCGTTTCACCGTGCGCCCGCGGTGCGACGAATTCGTCGTCCACACCGATACACCGGAGACGCATTCACGGCTGGACCCCGTGCGTGCTCGTGGGACATTGATCGTGGACGAGGTCGAATCATGCCGATTGCAGCGCTTGGGCAGCCGTTGTTGCCAAGCCAACTCAGCAGTGGATGGGCGACGGCGCACAAGCCGTTGCGAACCGAGGGCGCGTCGCATGGCGGCGCGTCGCATGGGATCGGGCTTGCCGCGGTCGGCGCTGTGGGAGTCGCCGCTGGTTTGTCCATGCGCGCGCATGGGCTTTCGGGCGTGGGGACCACGCTGGCGGCGATCAGTGGCGTCCTGTTCGGCGCGAGCTTGCTGACGGGGTGCACGGGCGCAGCGGCCAAGACAAACGTTCCCGGCGACGAAGGACCGGCCGGGAGCGATCTCCAGCTCGACGACAACCACAAGTACGAAATCGCGATCGCCGGCGCGGATTCCACAAACCCCGCGCCGAAAGACTATGTGCCTGCGTCGGCGGCTCGCGACGCGCGCGAAGGCGTTGTCGAGATTCGCGCCGAACTCGGCCAGGGATCCGGATGGGTGGCGCAGCCCGGGCGCGTGATCACGAACTACCACGTGGCGCAGGGTTCCACCAAAGTCACCGTGACCGATCACGAGGGCACGAAGCACGCAGGCACGGTGCTCAAGCTCGATCGCACGCACGACCTGGCGCTCATCGATGCGCCGGATCTCGCTGACGCGCCCCTCGCGATGGACGACACCGTCGAGACCGGCGAGGCGGGCGAGACGACGGGGTATCCCAACGGCGCGTTCGACCACGCGTCGGCATATGCCGCGAGCATGGTCGGCGTCACCGACGACGGACGCCACCGCGACGCGATCATGTTCGTGGGCAAATCCGATCATGGCGTGAGCGGTGGCGCGGTGATCAACGGCTCCGGCGAAGTGATCGCCACGTCGTTCGCCGTGGGCACGCTCGGCACGTCGGACATCGTGCTGGGCATTCCCAACGAGCACGTGCGCGAGTTTCTCGATTCCTGACCCACGGCTCGGACCCTGCTAGTGTCGTGCGGCGCGCGTCGTTCGGGGGATGGTTCGCGACGCGGGCGATCGTCATTGTCGGAAGGGGAACCGAGCCATGAAGACCGCCATCGTCGGAGGAACCGTCGTCACCGCCGCGGAGACCTTTCGCGCTGACGTGCTGATCGAGGACGAGCGCGTGGTCGCGCTCGGGACCGACCTCGCAGCCCAGGCCGATCGCGTGATCGATGCTGCCGGCAAGCTCGTGCTGCCGGGTGCGATCGACGTGCACACGCACCTGGACATGCCGTTCGGCGGCACCACCAGCTGCGACGACTTCACGTCCGGGCACGTGGCCGCGCTGCACGGCGGCACCACGATGCACATCGACTTCTCCACGCAGCCCAAGGGCGGCTCGCTGCAGGACGGGCTCGACGCCTGGCACGCGAAGGCGGACGGCCGCGCCGTGATGGACTACGGCTTCCACATGATCATCACCGACGCCCGGCCCGACGTGATCGCCGAGATGGACTCGATGGTCGAGCAGGGCGTGCCGAGCTTCAAGCTGTTCCTCGCCTACCCCGGCGTGTTCATGGTGGACGACGACACGCTCTTCGCGGTGATGGAGAAGTCAGCCGACATCGGCGCTCTCGTGATGATGCACTGCGAGAACGGGCACGTGATCGACACGCTCGTGCAGCGCGCGAACGCCGAGGGCAACACCACCCCCGGCTGGCACTACCGCACGCGACCCGCCACGCTCGAGGGCGAGAGCACCGAGCGCGCGATCGCCCTCGCCAAGGTAGCCGACGCGCCGCTCTACGTCGTGCACGTGACCTGCGCCGAGGCAGTCGATGCGATCGCCCGCGCCCGCGAGGCAGGCCAGAAGGTGTGGGGCGAGACCTGCATCCAGTACCTCCACCTCACGCAGGACGACCTCGACCGGCCCGACTTCGAGGGCGCGAAGTTCGTCTGCTCGCCGCCGCTGCGCACCGAGGCCGACCAGCAGCGCCTGTGGGAGGCGATCCGCAGGGACGAACTCGAGGTCGTGAGCACCGACCACTGCCCGTTCCGCTTCGCCGACCAGAAGACGCTCGGGCGCGAGACGTTCTCCGCGATCCCCAATGGCCTGCCGGCAATCGAGGAGCGCATGCCCCTCCTGAGCGAGGCGGTGCACGAGGGGCACCTGAGCGTGCAGCGACTCGTGGAGGTCGCCTCCACGAACCCCGCGAAGCTGTTCGGCTGCTACCCGCGCAAGGGCACGATCGCGCCGGGCTCCGACGCCGACATCGTGGTGTGGGACGCCGATCTCGCCACCACGTGGTCGGCCGACACGATCCACTCCGCGGTCGACTACACCTGCTTCGACGGCACGACCACGCGCGGCGGCGCCACGCACGTGCTGAGCCGCGGCACGCTCGTGATCGAGGACGGCGAGCTCACCGGCGATGCGGTGCCCGGGCGCGGGAAGTTCGTGCATCGCAGGCGCTTCGAGCACGCCCGCCCCGGCGAGTACACCGGCCCCTCCACCGTGCGGGAGACGAGTCATGCCTGAGGCCGCAGTCGCACCGATCGTGACCGGGGTCGACTTCGTCAGCATCGCCACGCAGGATCTGGATCGAGCCGCCGCGTTCTACCGGGACGTGCTCGGGCTGCGCCAGACAGTCGATCGCGCGCCGCACAACGCGGAGTTCGACACCGGCACGGTGACGCTCGGGCTGATCGATCCCGTGCGCATGGGCATCGGCGAGTTCAGCTCGAACCCGCAGCCGCTCGCGCTGCACGTGGACGACTTCGACGCTGCGTGCGCGACCCTCGCCGAGCGCGGCGTCGTCTTCACGCGGGACCACTTCGACACCGGCGTGTGCCACATGGCGTTCCTCGCGGACCCGGACGGCAACGCACTGATGCTCCACCACCGATACGCACCCAAGGAGGGCTGACATGACGAATATCGTGAAGGCAGCGCTGATCCAGGCCCACGCCAACCTGCCCAAGCAGGAGGCGATCGACAAGCACGTCACGATGATCCGCGACGCCGCCGCGCAGGGCGCGCAGGTGGTGTGCCTGCAGGAGATCTTCTACGGGCCCTACTTCTGCGCCGATGAGGGCAACACCGAGTGGTTCCGCACCGCCGAGAACGCCGAAACCGGCCCCACCGCGCAGCTGATGATGGAGCTCGCGAAGGAGCTCGGCCTGGTCCTCGTCGTGCCGATCTACGAGGAGGCGATGCAGGGCGTGTACTACAACACGACCATCGTGATCGACTCCGACGGCACGCACCTGGGCAAGTACCGCAAGGCGCACATCCCGCAGGTCGCGCCGATCTTCTGGGAGAAGTACTTCTTCAAGCCCGGCAACCTCGGCTACCCGGTGTTCGACACCGCGGTGGGCCGGATCGGCGTGGTGATCTGCTACGACCGCCACTTCCCGGAGATCTGGCGCGAGCTGGGCCTCAAGGGCGCGCAGATCGTGTTCAACCCGAGCGCGACCGTGGAGAGCCTGTCGCGCTACCTGTGGGAGCTCGAGCAGACCGCGAGCGCCGCGGCGAACGGCTACTGGGTGGGCGCGATCAACCGCGTGGGCGTGGAGTCGCCGCTCAGCGAGGCGAAGTTCTACGGGTCGAGTTACTTCGCCGATCCGAAGGGCCAGATCGTGGCGCAGGCCAACGACACCAACGACGCGATCGTGATCGCCGACCTCGACCTCGACGAGATCACGCGCACACGCGACACATGGCAGTTCTTCCGCGACCGACGCCCCGAGACGTACGCCGCCACCGTGGACGTGGCGCTGCCGTAGCTCCCGGCCCACTGTGGACGGATGCGGCCACGACAGCGGACGAGCGAGGACGCACGCGCTCGCACCGATGTGAGACTTGGCCGCTCGCGGTGAACACTATGCGGCATGAACCTCGCCGCTCCCGTATCAGCCTCTCCCCTGCCCACCCCCATGCCCATCGGCATGGACTACACCCCGCATGGCGATTCGATCGCCAAAGCGCGTGGTGGCGACGCGCTCGGCGGCACGGCTGGCGCACTGCATGTGGAGACGCTTCCCAATGGCGTACGCATGGTGATCGCCGAGCGCCCGGGCGCGAAGAGCGTGAAAGTGCAGTTCGGGATCGGCGCGGGGAGCTTGCAGGATCCCGAGGGCAAGCTCGGCATGGCGCACCTGCTCGAGCATCTCGCGTTCGAGGGCTCGCCCACGCGAAGTGCGCCGGTGCAAGAGAAGCTGCGCATCTCGATGGGCAACAACTGGAACGCGTACACCGATCGCAACTCGATCGTGTACTACGGCATCGTGCCGAACAAGGACGCGGCGAAGGCAGCCAATTTGCTCGGCGACATGTTCCGCAACCCCGCCGTCACCGGACCGCGCGTGGCGCAGGAAAAGGCCGCGGTCGAGAACGAGATGATCTACGGCGACGGCTCGATTGCCGGCGATCTGTGGCACGTCAACCAGCGCCTCGTCTACGGCGACGACCCGCGCACGAACAACGTGATCGGCACGCGCAAGACCGTGGACAAGATCACGACGAAAGACATGCGCGCGTTCCACGACGCATACTTCACTGGGCGCAACACCGTCGCGCTCGTGGAGGGCGATCCAAAGTCGTTGCCGCTCGATCAGGTTCGCAAGGCGTTGTCGGCGCTGCCCGCCGGCGCACGCGTGGCGCACGACGACGAGCTCGTGGATCCGTTGCCCGGCAAGGCGATCCAAGTAGTGAAGGACCCGGCGCACGGCGCGATCGATCTCACGCTCACCATCCCGCTCACCGACGCGCAGATGGACGGCATCGACCCGATGCGCAAGAAGCTGATCGCGACGTCGCTCGACCAGCAGCTCAACAACACGCTCCGCCGCTACCACCACCTCACCTATGGCGGTTCGGCATCGTTCGGCGGCGAGGATGCCGGCACCGGCGCGCAACTCGTCCTCAACGCGTCCGTGGAACCGTCCGAGATCCGACAAGCCGCGAAGGACTTCGTCTCCATCATTCGCGATGCTCGGGACGGATTCGGCAAGCTCGCGCTCCAACGCGACAAGCAGCAACTCGCCTCTCGCCTGCGCATGAAAGAACCCGACATGACGATCGGCGAGCTGGGCGACGTCGCCGAGGTCGCGTTCCAGACCGCCCTCACCGACAAGGGCATCGACGGATCCATGCCATCGCCGCCCGATTCGGCGAAGCGCCAGCAGAAGGACATCGACGCAGACATCCGCAAGCTGAACGCGATCACCGGCGAGCAGTTCGCAAAGACCGCGGCGCCGCTGCTGAGCCTGGACAACGTGAAGGTGCTCGCCTACGGCGACGTGGACACCACCGAACTGCGCGCGGGCCTGAAAGAAGGCGGCCTCGATCTCGCCGGCGTGAAGATGAACCCCGTCGACCTGTCGATGTACCGCGACATGGGTCTGGGCCTGCCCAAGCAGGACTAGCCCCGACGCGAGGCGCTCGGTCAGCCAGCGCGGCGCGCTTCGGCCAGCGCGTCCTTGAGATCGTCGGGCAACGGCGAGGCAACCTCCACCGGCTCGCCCGTGCGCGGGTGCGGAAAGCGCAGCTTGGCGGCGTGCAGGAACTGGCGGTGCAGTCCGAACTCGGGTGACGTGCCATAGCTGGGATCGGCCACGACCGGGTGATCGATCGCTTGCATGTGAACGCGAATCTGATGCGTTCGACCCGTCTCCAGCTTGAGGCGCACGAGCGTGGTCGTGGGCAGGATCTCTTGCACGACGAAGTGCGTGATCGCGTCCTGCGGGAAATCGGTGTCGATCGAGCGTTTGGACGAGTCGCGCACGTCGCGTCCGATCGGTGCCTCGATGCGTCCCGCGCGGCTGGGCACCGTGCCGTGCACGAGCGCGAGGTACTCGCGGCTCGCGGTGCGCTCGCGCAGCGCGCGTTGAAGCTCTCGTTGCGCGAGGTGGTTCTTGGCGAGCACCATCACGCCGCTCGTGTCCTTGTCGAGCCGGTGCACCACGCCTGGGCGGAACATCACGGGGTCGTCGCTCTCGGCCAGCTGCACGCCACCGCTCGCGAGCAGCTCCACGAGCGTGGGATCGCGATGCCCCGGCGCCGGGTGCACGACGATCCCGGCCGGCTTGTCGACCACGAGCACGTCGTCGTCTTCGAACAGCACCGGCACGGGCGACGTGCCCTCGAACGTGCGTGGCTCCGGTTCGACGAGCTCCTCGTCCGGCACGGTGATGACGTACCCAACTTGCACGCGGTTGCTCTTGATCGCCACGCGATCGTCGATGGTGACGAGTCCTGCTTCGAGCAGCTTCTCCGCGCGTGCGCGCGATCCGATGCGTTCGATCCGGGCGAGAAAGCGGTCGATGCGCTGTCCGGCGAAGTCCTCGTCGACGACGATCTTCATGCGGATTCGCCTCGCTCGCGCACGATCTCGCGCAGCTGCGAGAGCAGCACGAGCACGACGCCCACGGTGATCGACGCGTCCGCGAAATTGAAGGTCGGGAAATTCGGGACTGAGATGTAATCGGTGACGTATCTGAGTTGCACGCGATCGACGAGGTTGCCGAGCGCGCCGCCGGTGATCAAACCGCCGCCGACGATCGTCAGATAGTCGCTGGGATCGACGCGCAGCATGAACACGAACAGCAGCAAACCGACCACGAGCGAGCCGACTACTACCAAGCCGCCTGCTCCGGAGAGCCAACCGAACGCGATGCCGGGATTGTGCACGTGCCGCAACACGAGCAGATCGTCGCCGAGGATCGTATGGTGCTCGCCGACAGCGAGGCGATCGCGCACGAGCACCTTCAGGACTCGATCCAGCACGAACGCGCCGACGGCGACGATCACGAAAACGATGCGTCCGCGCACGGCTGCTCGCGTTCGGTTCAGGTGGACGCGTGCTTCAGGTTCGTGCGCGCCCACGGCAGCGCCTGCAATCGCTCGAAGTCGATTTGCGTGCCGTCGACCTCGCACATGCCATACGTGCCTTGCTCCATGCGGGCGAGCGCCGCGTCGATCTCGGCGAGCAGGTGCTCCTCATGCTCTTCGAGCGACAAGTCGCGCTCGCGCAGGAACGTGATCGTTCCTTGGTCGGCGAGGTGCGTCTCGAGACCGTTCTCGTCGCTCTCTTCGGTGATCGTGGAGCCGAACTCGTGGTGCAGCGCCTCGATGTTGAAGAGGATGCGCCGCCGCTCGCTGCGCAGTTGTGTCTTGAGCTCTTCGGTCTGCTCGGGCGTGAGGGACATTCGGTTCGTGCTCCTGGTCTCGATGTGCCGGCGCCGCGTCGGTGCGGCGGGGCTTCATGCTGTCACTTCCCGCTCGCTGCGTCGAGCATGCGTGCCAGTTCCGCGTCGTCGATGCCGTGAACGGCGAGCAGCTTGTCGCGGCTGGACGCCCCCGCGATCACTTCGACATCGGAACGATGTAGCCCGGTGATCGACGCGAGCAGTTCCTGCAGCCGTTGATTCGCCTTGCCACGCTCCGGTGGCGCGTCGACGCGAACCTTCCAGCCATCGCCATGACGGCCGACGATTCGCGCTCGATCGCTGCCCGGCGCGACGCGCAGGCGTATCCGCGCGACAGGTTTCAGCGTCGTGCGACGTCGCTGGGATCGAACACCGGCGGCGCGTCGAAGAACGCGTCCGCCGTGGTGCCACGACTGGCGACCTCGCCGATCCGCTCGTCCGCATCCGCGGCCATCTGCGCATCCAAGTGCACGCGCGCGGCTTCGGTCATCTCGAGCTCGGCAACTTCCGCGTCGGCAAGCACGGCAGCTCGTTCCGCATGTTCGGCCATCGTCTCCAGCGAGCTGGATCGCAGCTCGTTCGCTTCCGGATGCGCGTTCACGACCGCGCGGAAGTTCCCGGCGCTCTCGTTGACGAGCTGCTCGGTGTCGTCCAGATGGCTGAGGATCGCGCCGCTCAGCGCGCGCAAGCGCTGACGGGCTTCCTGCTCCGCGCCATGCAGATCGCGCAGCACCATCTCCACGCGCTGCTTGTCCTCGTGCGCGGCGTGCACGATGTCTCGGGACTTCTGCCCCGCCTCGCGCAGCATCAGCTCGCTCTCGCGGCGTGCCTGCTCGTGCGCCTTCTCCGCGCTGTCCTGCGCAAGCAGCAATGTGTTCTTGAGCTGCTCCTCGAGCTGCTCGAAGCGCGCAAGTCGCTCCTTGAGACGCTCATTCTCCTCGCGCGTGTCGCTGCGCTCCTCCCACAGCTCGCGCAACGAACGGTGAACCTCGTCGAGGAAGTCGTCGACATCGCGCTTGCGATAGCCCATGGGGGCCGAGCCGAACTCGCGTCGTTCGACTTCGAACGGTGACAGTGTCATGTGGATCGCTCCTGACGTTCGTATCCTCTGGGAGCATGACTCGTCGATCGGACGCACCCTCGACTACGGGTGCAGACTCGCGCCATGGCCTCTCAGTCAGTTGACGCCGGCGAGGTTCGCCAGTAGCGACAGCACGATCTGCCCACCGATCTGCAAGACGAGGATCGCCACGAGCGCGGACAGGTCGAGCATCGTCCCACCCATGCGGACGGGCGGAATGAAACGGAACAAGCGCACCCACGGCAGCACGACGCTGTCGAGGAAGCGACGAATCGCGATCACCGTGTCGTTGTAACCCAGCTGCGGCGAGAGCATCGGCAACCATGACAGCAGCACCCAGCCGAGCACGCAGAACACGTAGATGGTGAGGAAGACGGAGAGGAAGTGGATGAGCGTTTCCATGTGTGCGTACCTTGGTTGGAGGGGCTAGCCCAGTTCGCGGGCGCGATCGCGCGCGGCGACGACCGTGTCGATGATCGCGCCGCGCACGCCCTTGCGTTCCATCTGCGCGAGCCCGGTGGCGGCGGTGCCGCCGGGCGACGTGACCATGCGGCGCAGCTCGCTGCAACTGAGGTGCTCGACGGTGAGCATCTCGGCGGTGCCGACCATCGTGGTGACGGCGAGTTCACGTCCCACCGCTGCGCTCAGGCCTGCGACGATCGCGGCGTCCTCGAACGCCTCCACCACGAGTCCGAAGAACGCGGGGCCAGATCCGGAGACCGCGGTCGCGGCGTCGAACAAGCGCTCCTGGAGTTCGACGCACGCGCCGAGTCGCGCGAACAGCTCGAGCGCGGGCGCGACGAGATCGTTGCTGGCGCGTCCGAGCGCGTACACGAGCGTGCCGGCGTTCACGCGCACGGGAACGTTCGGCATGAGACGCAGCACGGGCACGTCGTCGTCGAGCAAGTTCTCCATCGTGGCGGTTTGCACGCCCGCGGCAACCGACGCGATCACGTGGGTGCTCTGCACGGCGTCCGAGATTTCGCGAAGCACGTCTTCGATGTCGATTGGCTTCACGCACAGCAGCACGAGATCGCTCGCGGCGACGAGGTCGCGATTGGCAGCGTGCACCGTGGGCGAGCCGGCGTCCGACGCTGCTTCTTCGGCGAGCCGGCGCGCGCGACCAGAGCCACGGTCGGTGAGGTGGATGCGTGCTGCGATCGACGGATCGTCGCGTACCCAGCCGGCAACCATTGCACCGGCCATGTTGCCGGCGCCGATCAGTCCAATGTTCAGCTCCCCCACGAGCCGCTTCTGCCCATCACGCCCGCCTGCGGAAACACGCGAGCCGAACCGCCCGTGAACACGTCTCGTCGCCACTGCCCCTCGGCTCTCCCCGAGTCGGAAGTGGTGGGACCGGATGGGATTTCTTCCCGTTCAGTCCCACCACTTGCCCAGACCGATCTGGACTGGTGGGACTGGGTGGGACAATTTCCCACTCGATCCCACCAGTCCCGTCGGGTGCACTGGGCTGAACCCGGAACGCGGGTTGCGCGGGTGGCGCGGGTTGCGAGTCACCGCAGGGGTTGGGAGTCACCATTGGGGTGGACGGCGCATGCGCGTGCCACGCCTGCGTTCGCGCGCGTATGCGCGCACGCCGGAGGCCTGGCTCAACTCTGGTTGAAGAACCCGCTGGCGGCCATCGCGGCGCGGTCTTCCGCGCTCACGTCCACATCCGGCGGGGTGAGCAGGAACACCTTGTCGGCGATTCGTCCCATCGATCCGTCGAGTCCATACGTGAGGCCCGAGGCGAAGTCGATGATGCGCTTGGAGAGTTCCGCATCGCTCGCTTGGAGGTTGACGATCACGGGGTTGCCGCGCTTGAACTGATCCGCGATCTGCTGCGCGTCGTTGAACGTGCGCGGCGGCACCACGCCCACGCCGGCAACATGCTGCGAAGGTGAACGGCCTGGAGCGCGACGCGGCGGCGCGCTACGCCGAGCGGGGCGCTCATCGGCGGAGTCGTCGGTCACCGCGCGCGCGACATTGCGTCGCGACGTGCGCGACGGCTTGGCGGGCTCGTCCTCCCACTCGCCAGCGTCGTCCTCGTCGTACGCCTCCTCGGCGATGCCGAAGTAGACGAGCATCCGATCCCAATAGTCGCGTGCACCCATCGTGGTCCCCTATTCCGCGTGCCCGAACAGTATCCTGCCCAGCCGCACATGGGTCGCACCCTCCTCCACCGCGACTGCGAAGTCCTGGCTGGTGCCCATGCTGAGATGTTCGAGGTCGTGGCGGCCGGCGCAACGGGGAGCGAGCGTGTCGCGCAGCTCGCGCAACGCGGCGAAGGTGGCGCGCGATTGTTGGGGATCGGACGCAAAGGCTGGCATGGTCATGAACCCGGAGACGCGCACGTTCTCAGGCAACTCGCCGAGGAATCGCTCGACTTCGGGTGCTGGCACGCCGTCTTTGCCCTCGTCCCCATCGACATTGACCTGCACGAGCAGTTCGGGCAGCCGGTGTTCCGAATCGCGGGTGAGCATGCCCAAACGGCGAGCCGCGCTCATGCTGGCGAGCGTGTGAATCATTCCCACGCGCTCGGCAATGGCCGGCGCTTCGCGCGATTGCAGACGGCCGATGAAATGCCACGCGGTGCTCGCAGTCGAACCCGCGTTGCCCCCTGCGATCGTGTTCTGCTTGTCGACGAGCGCTCGAAAACGGTTCTCGGCCACGCCGTCCACGCCGGCGTCGAGCAGCGCGACGCAGCTGGCCGCGTCGACGTACTTCACTGCGGCGAGCACGTGCACGGCGGCGTGGTCGCGTCCGGAACGAGCGGCTGCTTCGTTCACGCGCGCGCGCACGCGCGAGAGGCCCGCCTGTGCTTGCGCGATGGTCACGTGTTCGAGCGTTCGCTCCGTCATTGCCGCCTCGGTCCGGGTTCGGTGTGGCACGATACACGCATGACCGTTGTCGAGATGTACACCACGCAGACCTGCCCGTCCTGCATTCGTGCGAAGCGATTGCTCGCTGCGAAGGGCATCGACGACGTGCGGGAGATCGACGTGAGCTTCGATCGCAGCGCGATGGTCGAGCGAGCGGACGGCCGGATGACCGTCCCGCAGATCTTCATCGACGGTCGCGGCATCGGCGGCTTCGACGACCTCGCCGCGCTCGATCGCGACGGCACGCTCGACCAGTTGCTCGGCATCGCCTGATCGGTCGGAGCGCGGCGCGGCGTCCTCACGGTCACATCAACGCCCGCCCCCGGAAGTGGTTGGAATTTTCGACACATAGTGTCGTCAACTCCAACCAGTCCCGAGGCCGTGGGAGTGTCGATGCTCAGGGATGCACGGGGGTTGGCAGGGTGCGATAGCGCTTCACGACGCTCATCGAGACGCTCCCCGAGGTGAAGCCCAAGAAGTTCTTCGTGCGGGCGGTGAGATCCACCGTCGCGCCGCTGAACGGACCGCGATCGATCACGCGCACCACGATGCTGCGCGAGCCGCTGCGCAAGCGCACGAGCGTGCCGCATGGAAGCGTGCGATGCGCGATGCCGAACGTGTCGGGATTCAGCTTCGAACCACAAGCCGTGCCATTGCCCCAGAATCCCGGCCCGTACCACGTCGCGAGCTGATCGCCCATCTGGTCCACTCGGGTGGGGACGATTCTTCGTGCGAGGTCGGGCGCCCAACTGGCTCGTGCCTGCGCCTGGGCGCGGGCTGGTCGCCCATGTCCGTGGTGACCCGTCGATTCGGATCCGTCCGCTGCGCCAGCGTGCAGCGGCGCCATCAACGATGCGGCGAGCGCGCCGACGCCGACCGTGACGGCGGCGATTCGAGCATGCGTCTTCTTCATGGTGTTCCCCCTCGTGTCGTGGTGCGTTGATCGAGGGAGTCCGGCAGCCACCATGGGTGGAAACGCACGGGCGTTCACGAAGGAACGGAGCGCAAGCAAGCGCGGGTCCTGGGCTCACCGGAGGCTGGACGTCAATGTCCTGCGGGGCGGGAGCCGGACTCCTGGGGATCGAAGTCGAGGCGAGCGGCACGTGGTGCGTACGGTGCACCGGGTGATTGTGGAAGGTGCCGCGGCGAAGGTGATCTTGGGGAGATCGTCCTCGACCGGATCCTTGTATGTCCGTGGTCCAAGTATCGCGACCTGCCGAAAGGACTTGACCCCCAACGCCGAATCGCCCGTCGAAATTCAGGGGTAACGAGAACCACAGTAGAATTCGTCATGCTTCCCATCGAGCCGTGGGATTCGCAGGGTCGACGAATCGCCGCCGAGCAGGGGTTTTGCAGTGCAGTCAGCATGCTCGTGCTTCACGGGTCGATAGATCGTTCACGCTCTCGTGCAGGTCGCCCGAGCGGTCATCGGGACCGTTGGCACCGCGGGCAGAAGCTCGTGCCGCGACCGGCGATCCGCGTGCCGCGCATCGTCGTGCCGCATGCCACGCACGGCAGGCCCGCGCGCCCGTACGCGACGAATCGTTCGCGCATCCCGCCCACCTCGCCCTCCACACCACGGTAGTCGCGTAGCGTGGAACCGCCGACGTCGATCGCTTCGTGCAGGCGCGATTGGATCGCGTCATGGAGACGGGCTGCGGCCGGGCGCGTCACGCGATCGGCAGGCATGTCGGGACGCAACCCCGCGAGGAAACAGGCCTCGTCGACGTAGATGTTGCCGAGCCCCGCGACGACCTTCTGATCGAGCAGCACGGCCTTGAGTGGTGCGCTGCGTCTGCGAAGCGCGGCGTGCAGATCGGCCGCGGACCACGCCGGGTCGAGCGGTTCGGGTCCGAGGCGCGCGTTCAGGTAGTCGCTCGCCTCCGCGGACGTGAACAGCTCCAGCGTGCCGAACCTGCGCGGATCGTTGTAGACGATCGCGCCGTCGAGGCCATCCATCCAGTAGCGAAGGCGCGGATGGCTCGGCTCGGGCTGGTTGGGCGAGCTGAACGACCCGGTCATGCGCAAGTGATGGATGGCGACGAGGTCCACGTCCGCGAAGCGGATCAGCAGGTACTTGCCGCGGCGATCCAGCGAGTCAACCTCGTGCCCGCTCATTCGCCGCTCCACGTCGCGCGGCGGGTACGGACGCACGAGCCGTTCGTCGAGCACCTCCACGCGCGCGAGCCGACGACCCGTCATCCATGGCTCGAGCCCGCGCCGCATGGTCTCGACTTCGGGCAGCTCGGGCATGGCAGATCAACCGCGACGTTCGATGATGACGGATCGCGACGCGGGGGCGGCGTCCGGGTCGATCCGGGTCGCCACGAGCACCTCGTCCACGGCGTGCCGCGCGTCCTGCGCGTCGCGCGCGTACACCACCGCGATCGGCGCACCGGCCTCGACGACGTCGCCCACGTCGCGCTGCAGCACGATTCCGACCGCGTGGTCGACCTCGTCGGCCTTCGTGCGTCGCCCCGCGCCGAGCCCGACCGCGGCCAGCCCGATGGCCAGCGCGTCGAGCTCGACGATCGTGCCGCCCGCGCTCGCGTGTACTACGACCTGCTCGGGCGCGAGTTCGAGTTCGGCGTCCGGGTCCCCTCCCTGCGCGCTGATCCACTCGCGATATTTCTCGAGCGCGGCGCCGGACGTGATCGCCGCTTCGGCACGACGTCGCCCCTCGGCCTCGTCCACGCCGAGGTCCGACAACGCGAGCAGCAGCGCCGCGGCGCTGAGCACGAGCTCGCGAAGGTCGTCCGGGCCGTTGCCGCGAAGCAGCTCGACGATCTCGAGGATCTCCACCGCGTTGCCGACCGCGTGCCCGAGCGGCGTCGACATGTCGGTGATCAGCACCTGCACCTCGCGCCCCGCGCCCCGCCCGATCGCTATCATCTCGTCGGCGAGCGCGCGCGCGTCGTCGAGTTCCTTCATGAACGCGCCCGATCCGACCTTCACGTCGAGCACGATCGCGTCGGCTCCGGCCGCGAGCTTCTTCGACATGATCGACGCGGCGATCAGCGGGATGCTCTCAACCGTGCCAGTGACGTCGCGCAGCGCGTACAGCTGCTTGTCGGCGGGAACGAGATCGCCCGTCTGCCCAGCGATCGCCAGCCCGACCGTGCGCACCTGCTCGACGAAGCGCGCCTCGTCCAGCTCCACCGTGTAGCCAGGGATCGATTCGAGCTTGTCGAGCGTGCCGCCCGTGTGCCCGAGTCCGCGCCCGCTCATCTTGCCGACGGGCACGCCGCACGCCGCGACGATCGGACCCAGCGCAAGACTCGTCTTGTCGCCCACCCCTCCCGTGGAATGCTTGTCGACGATCCTGCGACCGCCGAGCGCCTCGCTTGGATGCAGCACGTCGCCGCTCGCGACCATCGCCTGCGTGAGCCGAAGCGTCTCGCGCTCGCTCATGCCGCGCCACACGATCGCCATCAACAGCGCGCTCGCTTGGTAGTCGGGGATCGCGTCGCTCGAGTAGCCCGCGACGAACGCGTCGATCTGCTCGTTGGACAGCTCGCCCCCGTCGCGCTTGGCGCGAATCGCGCCGACCATGTCGAACGTCATCGCGCGACCGTGCTCGCGTCGAGGAAGCTCACCCCCGGCAACTGTGCCGGTGGCGTGACGCCGAGCCACGCGCAAACCGTGGCGCCCACGTCGCTGAAGAAGCCGCGATGGGACCCGGCGACCGGCGGCTCGCCGACCACGTGCGCGATCAACGGCACCAACTCGCGCGTGTGGTCGCTGCCACGATACGTCGGGTCGCAGCCATGGTCGGCGGTGATGATCAACAGATCGCCATCGCGCAGCTGCGCCTCGATCTCGGGGATGCGTGCGTCGAACTCGCGCAAGCAGCGATGGAAGCCCTCCGGATCGCGACGGTGGCCCCAGTTCATGTCTGTCTCCACGAGGTTGACGAACACGAGGCCCTCGTCGTCGCCGAGCTCGCGCAGCTTGTCGGCCGTCACCGTGATGCCGTGCTGGTTGTCGTCGGTGTGGTTGTCCTCGTCGATGCCTTTCATCGCGAAGATGTCCCCGATCTTGCCCACGCCGATCACGCGCTTGCCGGCGTCTTGCAACGCCGTGAGGTGCGACGGGCCGGGCGGCTCGAGCGAGAAGTCGCGGCGGTTGCCGGTGCGATGGAAGTCGCCTTCCGAGCCGACGAACGGCCGTGCGATCACGCGACTGACGGCGTGTTCGCCGGCGAGCAGCTCGCGCGCCGTCTCGCAAATCTCGTACAGCTCCTTGAGCGGCACGACGTCTTCGTGCGCGGCGATCTGGAACACCGAGTCCGCGCTGGTGTAGACGATCAGGTCGCCGGTGCGAACGTGCTCGGCGCCGAGCTCGTCGATGATCGCGGTGCCGCTCGCCACGGTGTTGCCGAGCACGCCGCGGCCCACGCGCCGAACGAACGCGCTGACGAGATCCTGCGGGAAGCCGTCCGGGTAGGTTGGCGGCGGCGTGGTGGTGAGCACGCCGACTAGCTCCCAGTGGCCTGT
The DNA here is from genome assembly GCA_039811765.1 of Thermoleophilia bacterium. Lineage (GTDB taxonomy): Bacteria > Actinomycetota > Thermoleophilia > Gaiellales > SKUG01 > JAGQUL01. Next base: position 37,383 of record JBDHZF010000008.1, read on the forward strand.
GGTGGTGTCCTTGCCGGCGCTGCGCTCCTCGAGCACGCCCGTGATCGACACGCCAGGCTCGGCCGGCGCGCAACCGTCGAGTGGTCGCGTCGAACCAAGCCCGAGCCGCTGCAGGTTCGGCAGGTTGAACCCGCCGACCGCTTCGGCGCAGTGGCCGAGCGTGTCGGCGCCCTCGTCGCCGAACGCCGCGGAGTCCGGCGCTTCGCCCGCGCCGCAGGCGTCGAGCACGATGATGCATGCACGTCGTGGATTCGTCATGCGCGCAAGCCTACCGGGAAGCGCCGTCGCCTCGAAAGCGGCCAACGGACGGTTCGTCGACGGTTTGCGGTTGACGCCGCGTCGATCTCGTCGCATAACGGATGCAAGGACATGCGCACATGTGGTGTGGCGCGCATGTCCCCGAGGCAGCGGGACGGACCCTTAGGACGAGGACTACGCCCTTCCCGCACGATGCCTCCCACGGGACTGACCAGGGGGACACAGGGACAATGGCCACGACAGCAGCTACTACGACGCCGCCGGCACCGACCATCGGGAACCTGCCGGGCGCACTGCCGAGCGACTACGACGCGGTCGCCACTGGCGGCGGCGCGACGTCGACCACTCCTTCTTCCACGTCGCTCCCGACCGCCGGGTCTGCGACGAGCTTCGATGCAAGCATCAGCGCAGGCGGCGGCTTCTACAAGTCGATTCCTGCGCCCGGCTCGTGCACCGGGCCGATGCCCGTCGGCAAGGGCGAAGAGCCCACGCAGACGGGTGTCGGCCAGGTTGCCGGGGCGTCCGGTGGTGGCGTGATCGCCGGTGGTGGCAGCAACCTCGCATCGGCGCTCGCGAGCCTCACCAGCGTGATCGGGCAGCTGTCCACCGCGATCGGTGGCATCTCGGGCGGCGGACCCGCCACGAAGGGCGAGCCCGCGCAGAAGGGCACGGATCCGGGCCAGGTCGCAGGCGCGTCGGGTGGCGGCGCAACGACGGCCGCGACGACTGCAGCGCCGGCAACGACCACGGCGGCAGCAGCGACCACGCCGGCCGCGACCACGACTCCGACGACTGACGCTGCGGCGGCAGCGGCCACCGTGCAAGGCGGCGGCGCGACGACGGACATGTCGGCGATCATCAGTGCGTTGCAGGGCGTGATCCAAGCGCTGACCGCGCTGATCGCCGCGCTCCAGGCGCAGTCGAGCGTGGCTGGCGCTTCGGGCGGCGGTCCGACCGGAAAGGACGTGCCCACGCAGGTGCCCACGCAGGTTCCGACTCAGTCCGCACCGGCCAAGACCGACGTGGCTGGCGAGAAGGGCGGACCGGTGCAGCAGGCACCGACGCAGCTTCCGACTCAGGTGCCCACGCAGAAGGGCGAGGTCGCCGGCGAGAAGGGCGGACCCGTGCTGCAGGCGCCAGTGCAATTGCCGCCCGCCAAGACGGAGGTCGGCGGCGAGAAGGGCGGACCGATCCAAGGACCGATCCAAGGACCGATCCAGCACCCGATCCAGCTACCGGTGCAGAAGCCGATCCAGGGCGAGGTCGGCGGCGCCAAGGGTGGCCCGATCCAGCAGTTCCCGATCCAGGCTCCTCCGAAGGGCGTGATCGGGCTGCCGGTGGAGAAGCCCGTCCCGACCGAGGTCGGTGGCGAGAAGGGTGGACCGGTGACGCAGGTTCCCACGCAGGGTCCTATTCAGGCGCCGCCGTCGAAGACGCCCGAAGTTCCGACGCAGGTCGCCGGCGCGAGCGGCGGCAGCGTGGTGCTCGACAACGACGACGAGGACTGGAGCGTCAAGCTCAGCGCGAAGGATGGCAAGAAGACCACCGACAGCGTCGAGATCTGGGGCGACCCGCACGTCGTCGTGAACCTCGACGGCAAGACGCAGAAGTTCGACATCGGCTACGGCGCCGGCAAGGTCACGCTGTTCGACGGAACCCAGATCTCCTGGGACACGTGGGACAAGGGCGAAAAGGTGAAGGGCGCGACCGCCCAGTACCGTCTCCAGGACTTCACGATCGACGCGGCCGGCACGAACTACGACCGCACCGTCACCACGCGAGATCGCGACGGCAACAAGGGCGATCAGATGGGTCTGACGACGTCGCTCACCGAAGCGCACCTGAAGGAGTTCGCGGCGGCCCTCGCCACGATGAAGGCGCCGATGGACAAGGCGAACCCGAATCCGACTTGGGTCAGCCCGCAGTACCAGGCTCCGACTCAGACGCCGACGCAGAAGTGAGCTGTGCACGAACGCGCTTTCCGTCCGGACCTGTCATCGGGCAGGTCCGGATCGGAAACCGACATGGCACCTCGCACCCATCGTTTCGGGGGGATCGATGGGAACGACGCGAGGTCTTGCCATCACGGGGAAACGAGACACACCTGGGGAGGGTGTCTCGTTTCCCCCTTTTTTTGGCTTGACATCTCGCCGACGCTCGCGCAACGAGTGGCGCCACGGTTCGTTGGTGGCGGACGCGCGCGATAGACTTGCCCCATGACGAAGAACGGCGCGGAGCATCACGAACTGGTCATCATCGGCAGCGGTCCTGCGGGGTTGACCGCGGCGATCTACGCGGCGCGCGCCGAGCTCGCGCCGCTGTGCGTGGAAGGCATGGAGGCCGGCGGCCAGCTGATGCAAACCACCGAAATCGAGAACTTCCCCGGGTTCCCGCAGGGATTGATGGGTCCCGAGCTGATGATCAACTTCCGAGAGCAGGCGGAGCGCTTCGGCACGAACTTCATCACCGACGACGTGACTAGCGTGGACCTCGCCGCGAATCCGAAGGTGATCCGCGTTGGCTCGCGCGAACTGACCGCGGACGCGGTGATCGTCTCCACGGGAGCGACCGCGCGGATGATCGGGCTCGAAAGCGAGAAACGCTTGCTCGGCCACGGCGTGTCCACGTGCGCGACCTGCGACGGCTACTTCTTCCGCGACAAGGAGCTCGTCGTCGTCGGCGGCGGCGATTCGGCGATGGAGGAAGCGACCTTCCTCACCAAGTTCGCCAGCAAGGTGACGATCGTGCACCGGCGCGACCAGTACCGCGCGTCGAAGATCATGCTCGATCGCGCACGCGCGAACGAGAAGGTCGAGTTCGTCGAGTGGGCCGCGGTGAGCGAGGTGCTCGACGACGGAACGGGAGCAGTCGCCGGCGTGACGCTTCAGGACACGCGCGACGGCAGCACCCGACGGCTCGATTGCGAAGGCGTGTTCGTGGCGATCGGCCACGACCCGAACACCGCGCTGTTCCGAGGCGTGCTCGACATGGACGACAACGGCTACCTGATCACCCAGTCGCCGTCCACCCGCACGAACGTGGACGGGGTCTTCGCCTGCGGCGACGTGCAGGACCAGACCTACCGTCAAGCGATCACCGCGGCCGGGTCCGGATGCGCCGCGGCGCTGGACGCGGAACGGTGGCTCGCCATGCGAGGCGATGCGCCGGACGCGTCGATCGACGCCGACCGCGACGAAGCGCATCACACGGCGCCCGTCGGCGGGTGAGCGCCAAGGAGCGATTGCCGCCCGTCCAGTGGGTGCCGGGCGGCGAGCGCGCCGGCGAGCGGCGCGAGCGCGCCGCGCGGATCGTCCGCGCGATGCACGAGCTGTATCCGGACACGCGCATCGCGCTGCACTGGAGCACGCCGTTCCAGCTGCTCGTCGCGGTGATCTTGTCGGCGCAATGCACCGACGAGCGGGTGAATCAGGTGACGCCCGCGCTGTTTGAGGCGTATCCCGACCCACAGTCGATGGCGTCCGCGCCGATCGAGGATCTCGAGCGGCTCGTGCAACCCACCGGGTTCTTCCGGCAGAAGGCGAAGAACATCCTCGCGACGGCGCAGCGGATCGTCGACGTGTACGACGGCAAGACGCCTGATACCGTTGCCGAACTCGCGACGATGCCCGGCGCTGCGCGCAAGACCGCGAACGTCGTCGTCTCCGCGTGCTTTCCCAACAACGCCGAAGGGATCGCGGTCGATACGCACGTGCAGCGCATCGCGCGGCGGCTTGGTTGGACCCGTTTATGGGAGCCCGTGAAGGTGGAACAGGACCTGCTGCGGCTGATCGACCGGAGCGAGTGGAACCATCTCACGCACTTGCTGATCGACCACGGACGCGCCGTGTGCAAGGCGCCGCGTCCATTGTGCGACGACTGCCCGGATGCGATCGCGAGCGAATGCCCGTCGCGTGGTCGGCTCGTCCAGCGCGCGTCACGGAAGCGGTGATGGCACGAACGTGTCGGCGGCGACACCGACGTTCCACGTGCACGAATCGTGAGGACGATCCAGCGACACGAGCGTGACAACGGTTCCACCCGCGCCCGCCGCCTCGGCGACGCGGGCATAGCGTGCGAGCTGCGCGCGATGCGCGGCAAGGGCGTCCTGCGGCGCGTCCGGAAGGGTCGTCTTCCAATCGACGATCCACCAACGACCGTCGTCGAGCATCGCGAGCGCGTCAATGCGGCCAGCGTCGACGTCCGACGAGCGCGCGACGACCTCCGAACCTGGGACCGCGCGCGAATCAACGCGCTCGCCGATGCGCGAAACGTACGGCACCTCGGTTCGCGAACCCAGCTCGACGAGTCGCCGGAACACCTGTGACGCAACGACCGGTTGCAATCGCTCACGGGTGGCGTCTGTCAGCCAGGGACCATGACGCGGATCGAGCAGATCGTCGAAAGCCGTTCCGTCCTTCGCCGCGTCGAGCAATCGCGCCACCGCGTCGTGCAGGCGTGTGCCCTGCAGCTGACGCCACTCCGCCGCGCGGCCTGCTTCGACGGATTCGCGCAATGCACCGCGCAGCACGAACGGATCGACGGTCGCCGGGGGTGACGGCGCGGCATCCTGCGAAGCATCGAACGTGGGAGTCGAAGCGAGACGTTGCGTCGAGGCCTCGTCGAACTGGATCGGCGATGGTTGCTCGCGAGGCACGGACGTGTCGATGCGCACCAAATCGTCGAGCGCCGACGACACGGTGTTGGCGCCGCCCAGGTCGGCGGGCAGTTCCAGCACGTCGCGCAGCCATGCGAGCGCTCCACCCATCGCGCGCGGCTTGCCGGCCTTCGTCGGCTCGAAATTCCAGCGCCCCGAAATGAACAGCCGCTTGCGGGCGCGCGTGAGCGCCACGTACCACAGGCGCAGCGATTCCTCGCGATCGGCCGCGGCGTCGAGTCCATGCAACGCTTCGAGCGCGACCGTCGGCGAGCATCTGCCGTCTTCACGTGGAACCGGCACGTGCACGATCCCGTCCTGATCGATCGCTGGTTGTGGCACGAGGCTTGATCGCGCTCGCGCGTCGGACGCCGCCTCGATCACGAACACGTGGCCGAACTCCAGCCCCTTCGACGCATGCACGGTCATCAAGCGCACGGCGCCGGAATCCTCGTCGGCGATGCTGGCCTCCCCGACGCGCGCGTCACGTCGTTGGGCCGCGACGAATTCCAAGTAGCCGCTCACGTCGCGGATTCCCACTTGCTCCGCGCTCGACGCAAGCTCGACGAGTCGTCGCAGGTTCGCCAGCCGCACGACGCCGCTCGGATCGAGTGCCGCGCCCAGCTCGATCTGCGGCAGCGCAGTGACGCGCGCGACGAGTTGCACGAGCGTGGCGCTGCGTTCGACTGCGTCGAGTTCGTCCACCAACTCCGCCGCAACCACCGCCCCCGGAATGGACGACGATCGGGCTGCGTCCAGGATCGACGATGGCGCCGCTCGGCTCGCGTCCATCACGGCGGCGAGCTCCGACCACTCCAACCGACCGATCGGCCCGGCAAGCAACGCGAGCATCGCGTGGTCGTCGCGATGGTTGCGCACCACTGCGAGCACGGCGAGCACGTCGCGCACGTCGCGCTGATCGTAGAAGCCGCTCGACGCGTCGCGCAGTACGGGAAGGCCCCACGCACGCAGTGCACGCTCGTAGTGGTCGACGCCCGTGCCGCGCGCATACAGCAGCGCGACGTGCCCGGGATCGACGCCGTCGTCGCGAACGAGCGCCGCCACCCGTTCGGCGACTCGATGGGCCTCGCGTTCGCGCCGCGACAAGCCCTCCGACCACGTGCCGCGTTCGCAGTCGAGCGGCTGATCGGGCACGACGAGCAGCTCCACTGCAGGCGGCGCTGGCGCGCGTTGCGCGTCGGTTCCCACCAACACGGGTTCGTAGCGATCGCCGAAAGATCGCTCGTCGCCGAACACGGCGTTCACCACGTCGAGCACGGGTGCGTCTGAACGGAAGTTCTCGCGCATCGGCAGCACGCGACCACCGGTGGGATCGTCGCGTCGTGCACGAAACACGTCGACGTCCGCGCCACGAAATCGATAGATCGACTGCCACTCGTCGCCAACCATGAAGAGCCGCTCGCCGCCGATCGCGTCGAGCAGCTCGTATTGGCGCGCATTCGTGTCCTGGAACTCGTCGACGAGCACCATGGTCCAGCGATCGCGCACGTCGGCGCGCACCGCGTCCACGCGCACCGCTTCGACCGCGAGCCGTTCCAAGTCGTCGAAGGAGATCCGCCCCACAGCGTGCTTGCGCGACTGCACCTCGCGCGAGACGGCATTCCACAACCGATCGATTCCCGCGATCGATCGGCGCGCGTCCTCGGTAGTCACGATCGCCGCGCTCGTCTTGGGATCGAGGACCGCGGAAATGTCGTTCTCGTCCACGAGATACGCCGTGCCATCGCCTTGTTGGGCGATGCCGTAGATCCCGCGCACGAGCGCGTCGATGCGTTCGTCGCCCATGCGAGCACGAAGCCAGTGGATCTCCGGATCATCGTCGTGCGCGGACAGCGCGGCGCGGATCGCCTCGCGCAGGATCCAAGCGTGCTGCGCTTCGTCGAGCAGCCCCACATCCGGATCCACGCCAACCGCCGCGCCATGCAGGCGAAGGATCACGGCGCACAGCGAATGGATCGTGCCGATTCGTGCCAGCTCGAGCTGCCCGAGCACGTCGCGCGCGCCGAGCGACACGAGACGATCGGCGATGCGTTCACGCATTTCTTGCGCCGCA
>JBDHZF010000009.1:0-41582 GCA_039811765.1 Thermoleophilia bacterium
GTGACGCGGTCGAGGTTGCGCTCCATGACGTGTTGCCCGCCGGATTGCCCGCCGGCAGCGCCGCCGATCGAGCCGATGCCGCTTTGCGCGCCCGAGTGCATGAGCACCAGCACGATCAGGAAGATCGAGAAGATGACGTGTAAGAAGATGACGATGCCGTCGACCATGGGGCGCACGCTACCGCACTGGGCCGACGCACTCAACCCCGCCAGACGACGCCAGTTCCCGCGCGCGCGTGCGCGAGCGACGCTCGCACGAGACGCCAAGCCGCATCGTCCAGCTTCGCGGGCGCGCCCGATTCGTCGCCCTTTCGTGGCAGAAACAACACTGCGCGCGGGTCGCGATCCGCGGTGTTCGTGACGATTCGAATCACGCGCCCGGATTCGTCGAACACGACGAACACGACGGGCAGAACCGTGGCGGTAACGGTGACCGTTGCCGACGCGCCCACGGCCGATTCACGTGGCGGCCGTGACGCCGCGCCATTCATTCGGGCGGCGATCGCCGCGCTCGACACGTATCCATAGGCGCCTGGATGGGCGCGATCCGCAGTCGGTTTCGCCACTGGCGCGCGCATGGGTCCGGATCGCGACGCCGCGCGCCGAGCGATTGCCCCGTCTGCACCGCTCGCAATTCGAGCAGAAGCCAGACCCGCGAAGGCGGCGATCACGACTGCAGCAACGATGGCGATGAGGAGAACGCGTCGCACGTGTCCAGTGAACCAGCAAGGGCGAGATTCGACAAGGCGAAATTGCCCATTCCGTGGCCGGATACACAGGAATCCCACCCACGCCGCACGAATTCGTCGCCATTCCCGCAAGTAGCTATTTGCCACCTATCGCGGCTTGCGCAACGAATCTCCATTGATTATCTTATGGGATACGAGCAATTGGGCGATTAGACTGAATCGCTCGAGGCGAGTACGATCTGCGCATGATTTTGACCGCCTCCCCCGTCGGTGCTGAATTCGCACCTACCGCGACTGCCCCGCAACCACTGCCACCAATTCGCTGGTCGCGCTGGTGGACCAGCCCGATCGCGCGCCTCGATTACGGCTCCGCGAGCCGCGTTCCACTCTGGCAGGACGCCACGCTTCCCGCCCACCGGAACCTGACCGGAGCGCTTCGCGCCAGCGTCACATACGCCGGAACGTCGCTCGACGGTGCGATTCGCGCAGCGCACCTGCTATCCGCGACACCCGTCCCGGTATCGTTCACCTACCGCAACGGCCGGCACGGCATGATCTCCGCGAATCCGGCGATCGCGGTGCTCCGCGACGCGAAGCTCGGCGCGTACTGGATAACGCCGCTGTCGACGACCGTGAAGATCGGCGGCAATTGGGTGGACGCTCCCCACACGATCGACGGCGTCGCATTCGACGGCGCCGATCCAGCGTTCGTCGCCCCCAGCGTTCGCAGCGCCACGCGAGATCTCGTCGCAGTGGTGGGCGTGCAGCGAGTGGTCACGCCGGAGCGTTGGACCGACGCGCCGCCCGATTCGCGCGTCACGCGCTGATCTGTCGCTCGCCCTCGAGCTGAGGTTCGACCGCGACGGTGTCCGAATCGGTTGCCGTGCGAACGTAGCCGCGCGACACCGACTGCCATCGCCACGCAAGCACCGCGAGGATGAGCAACGAGAACGCGAGCACGACACCGATCGCACCCGCCATCGCGAGCACGCTGGTCGGCGAGCTCGACGACGCCATCGCGATGATTGACGCAGCCGCGACTGCGAACGAGGCGAGGATCGCCGCGGCGAATCGTGGTCGTGTAGTTTCGTGACGCATCGTGGTCGCACCATCGGCACGCGCACCCGGATCCCTTGAGCGCGGACCGCGCTTGGTAGCATCCGCGTACCGACCGGGTCTGCCCGACCCAAGCCCACGAACCAGGAGCACCGCCCCCACGATGGACGCGACCACAGCCGCGCCGCCCGCGCTCGACCAGCTTTGCGTCAACACGATCCGCACGCTCTCCATGGATGGCGTGCAGGCGGCCAACTCGGGGCATCCGGGCACGCCGATGGCGCTCGCGCCGCTCGGGCACAGGCTGTTCACGAAGCACCTGAAGCACGACCCCGCCGATCCGAACTGGATCGATCGCGATCGTTTCGTGCTCTCGTGCGGGCACGCGTCGATGCTCATCTATTCGCTGCTGCACTTGTCGGGGTACGACGTCTCGCTCGACGACCTGCGCAACTTCCGCCAACTGCACTCCCCCACCGCCGGGCACCCCGAGCGAGGCGAAGTGCCCGGCGTGGAATTCACGACCGGACCGCTCGGCCAGGGCGTGAGCGCAGCCGTGGGCATGGCACTCGCCGAGCGAATGCTCGCGGCACGCTTCAATGCCGATGACCACGACGTGATCGACCATCGCACGTGGGTGATCGCCTCCGACGGCGATCTCATGGAGGGAGTGGCGCAGGAGACCGCGTCGCTCGCGGGCCATCTCGCGCTCGACAAGCTCACCGTGTTCTGGGACGACAACCGGATCACGATCGACGGCACCACCGACATCAGCTTCACCGAGGACGTCGCCGCTCGCTACGCCGCCTACGGCTGGCAGGTGCTGCACCTGGACGACCTGGACGACCTCGACGCAATCGATGCGGTCGTGGCCGACGCGATCGCGGACGAGGGCCGCCCCACGCTCGTAGTGACGCGCACGCACATCGGTATCGGCTCGCCGCGCCAAGACACACCGCAAGCACATGGTGAGCCGCTCGGCGCGGACAACGTGCGGATCACGAAGCAGAACTATGGTTGGCCCGAGGATTCATCATTCCTCGTGCCCGACGAGGTGCGCGCGGAGTATGCGTCCGTCGCCGAGCGCGGCGCGGCCGCGGGCAAAGCATGGGACGAAACGTTGACCGCGTGGGCCACGGCGAACCCGAAGCTCGCCAGCGAGCTGAAGCGTCGAGCCGACGGCGCGCTGCCGGACGGTTGGGCGAGCGACCTCGTCGCGCAGTCGTTCGAGGACTCAGGCGCGGCAGCCACGCGCCAGTCGAGCGGTCAGGCGATCAACTTGATTGCTCCGCACCTGCCAGAGCTGGTGGGCGGCAGCGCCGACCTTGCCGGCTCGAACCTGACGACGATCGTCGACGGCGGCGACGTGAACGCAAGCGACTACTCCGGTCGCAACCTGCACTTCGGCATCCGCGAACACGCGATGGGCGCGATCCTCAACGGACTGCACGCGCACGGCGGGATGCGCGGATTCGGCGGCACGTTCCTGATCTTCAGCGACTACATGCGCCCGGCGATCCGTCTCGCCGCGTTGCAAGGGTTGCCGTCGATCTACGTGTTCACCCACGATTCCGTGTACTTGGGTGAGGACGGCCCCACGCACCAGCCAATCGAACAGCTCGCGTCGCTGCGCGCGATGCCGAACCTGCTCGTGTTGCGACCGGCAGAAGCGAACGAGACGCTGGCTGCATGGAAGGTAGCGATCGAGCAATCGAATCGTCCGGTGGCACTCGCGCTCACACGTCAGAAGCTGGCGCCGTTCACGTACGCGGATTCGAAGCTGCAGGGCGCGCAGGTCGAGCGCGGCGGGTACGTGCTCAAGGAAGCGACGGGCAACGCTCCAGAAGTCCTGCTCCTCGCGAGCGGCAGCGAAGTGCACACCGCGCTCGCCGCGGCCGCGCAGCTGGAGGACGACGGCACGCCCACGCGCGTGGTGAGCATGCCCAGTTGGGAATTGTTCGCGGAGCAATCGCAGCAGTATCGAGACGAGGTGCTGCCGCGCAACGTGCGCGCTCGCGTGAGCGTCGAGGCCGGCGCGACATTCGGCTGGGAACGCTGGATCGGCGATGCGGGCGAAACAGTTGGCATCGATCGCTTCGGGTTGTCGGCTCCGGGCGATCAAGCGGCGGCGGAGCTCGGCATCAGCGTCGACGTGGTCGTTGCGGCGGCGCATCGCACGCTTGCCACCGTCCATGGGTCGGAGGACTGATCCGATGAGCGACACGATCGCCATCGGCGCCGACCACGCCGGCTACGAACTGAAGGACGAAGTCGGCGCGATCCTGCGGCGCGAGGGCTTCGACGTGCTCGATCTCGGCACCAACGGTCCGGAGAGCGTGGACTACCCCGACTACGCCGAAGCTGTGGGACGCGCGATCCAAGATGGACGGGCCTCCCGCGGCGTCGTTGTGTGCGGATCGGGTGCCGGCGCATGCATCGCTGCGAACAAGCTGCACGGCATCCGGGCCGCGCTCGCGCACGACACCTACAGCGCGCACCAGGCCGTGGAGCACGACGACGCGAACGTGTTGTGCTTGGGCGCGCGAATCATTGGACCGGCGCTCGCCGAGGAGATCGTCCTCGCGTGGGCTCGCGCGCGCTTCTCGCACGACGCGCGTCACCAACGCCGGCTCGACAAGGTGATGGCGATCGAGGAGCGCGGATGAGCACGAACGAACGACTGGCACGACTGGCCGACGCGTGCGACCAAGCGCCGTGGCTCGATTCGATCAGCCGCGACTGGCTGCGCTCCGGCGAACTCGAGGTGCTGCGCGATCGATTCTCGCTGCGTGGCGTGACGAGCAACCCATCGATCTTCGAGGCGGCGCTGCGAAGCGACGTCTACGACGCCGACGTGCGCCAGCTGGCGGCCGAGGGCCTCGACGATCGCGCGATCTTCCAGCGCCTCGCGACCGACGACATCCGCGAAGCGTGCGACGTGTTCGCGCCGGTGCACGATGCCACCGGCGATGGATACGTGTCGATCGAGGTGGATCCGGACCTGGCGCACGACACGGACGCGACGATCGCGCAGGCGCGGGCATTGTGGAAGACCGTGGCCCGCCCGAACCTGATGGTGAAGATCCCCGCCACCGAAGCGGGCATTCCCGCCATCGAACAGGTGATCGCGGACGGCATCAACGTGAACGTGACGCTCCTGTTCGACGTGTCCGTCTATTCCCGTGTTCGGGAGGCGTGGCTGCGCGGTTTGGAGCGGCTGCACGAGGACGGTGGCGATGTGTCGAGCGTGGCGAGCGTGGCGTCATTCTTCGTCAGTCGCGTCGACACGAAGGTCGACGGCCTGCTCGATGCGATGGACAGCGACGAGTGCCGCGACCTTCGCGGCACGGCGGCAGTCGCGAACGCGGTGATTGCGTGGGCGGACGCGCAGCGACTGAACGAAGACGAGCGCTGGGCGCGGCTCGTGATCGCAGGAGCACGGCCCCAGCGCCTGCTCTGGGCGAGCACTGGCACCAAGGATCCGTCGTTCTCCCCGACCAAGTACGTGGACGAGCTGATCGCGTCCGGGACCGTGAACACGATGCCGCTCGCAACGATCGAAGCGTTTGCCCAGGCCACGGGCGAGGACGTTCGATCGACGATCGATGTGGATCGCGTGAGTCGCGCGCGGCGCGAGCTCGACCGACTCCACGAATGCGGCATCGACCTCGGTCGCGTCACCGACGAGCTTCGGGACGAAGGCGTGGCAGCGTTCGTCGGGGCATTCGACACGCTGCTCGACGGTGTCGCGGCCAAGCGCACCGCAGTCGCCACGAGCTGAATTGCGACGAGGCCCGACACGGCAATGTCGGGCCTCGCTGCACTGGGTTCGGCATCGGTGAGAGGGCCGATGCCGGGACCGAGGTTCGCTCCGGTCGAGCGAGAGCGCTGATGCGGTAGTCGCGTCCGGCCTGGGGGGCCCGTGCGCGCATCGTTTGCGCTGGTTGAGAGGGTCGCGCCCGACGAAGTGCAGGCGAAGCGGATTCTCGGTCGATGTATCCCGACAGGCTCGGGAATTCTTGTGGTTGCGATCGATGTCGTTACACGTGCTCCATCGCTCCAAACGGATCGTCGGCGAACTTCGGAACGGCCGGCGCGACGTGCGCTGCACCGCCGCCGGTCATCTGGTCGAGGCTGCCCAGTTTCGTGAGCATGCCGTCGTCAGCGACGGTCGCGGCCACCCTCGTCGCTGCTTCACTGGTCGCGACGGGTGCGACCGGCGCGACGACGTTGTGGGTCACCGGCGCCACTCCACCGCGAAGCAACTCGGATTTGGCAGCAGTTTGAGCGCGCTCGATGAGGTTCCGCATCGCGGCTTCGTCGGTGACCGTCGGCACGAGCTGCTTGGCGAGCGCGTCATCGTGCGCGCCAAGCGCCGATACCGCGGTTTCCCAGTTCTTCTGCGCCGTGCCGAACGCCGCGTCGAGCTTGCCGGCCTTCACGCTCGTGGCCAACGCGCTGTCCATCTGGTCGGTCCGCGCAGCGAGATCGTCGACGAGCTTGCTCGCTTCGGCGCTCAGCTTCGATCGATCGAGCTTCGCGATCGCGTCGCGCCCTTCGCCGATCAACGCGTCGACGATCTTGCGCTGCGCGCCGATTTGCAGCGCGTCCGCGCTGATCGCGGGAAGCGGCTTCGCCGACTTCGCGGCCGCGCCCAACGCGTTGTACCAATCGCCGAGCGAGTTCTTCGCGAGCACGTTCAGGCCGCGAATCTGACGCAGGCCGTCCTTGAACGAGAACGGTCCGAGATCCTTGGCGAGGCTGCTGGCCATCGCGGTGGAGAGCGTGGAGCGCGTGAGTTCGTCGAGTCCCTCGACTGCGCCTATCACGTTCGCGGACTTCAGCCATTCCGGATTTTGCGAGATCTTCGTGCCGGCCGTCTGCATGAGACCAACGAGCTGCGCGTTGCCGTTTCCGATCCCGAGGTTCTTGGCGAATTTGAGCAACTCGACGCCGTTCTTGAGCTGCTTGGTGGTCACGAGCGACGGGTTGCGGAACTGCGGGAAGTAGGCGTTCGTGCCACCGCTCATGCGCACTGCGCCCGACTTGATGTCGTCGAACATCTGCGTGAGACCGGCGATCTTCAATGCGCCGTCGGTCTGGTTCTTGAAGATCTTCTCCGCGGCGCCGGCGTTGAAGGCACGGGCTGCGGCCTCGGCATGGCCGAGTCCAACCACCTCGCGATGGAGGCTCGTGCCAGGGATCCACGCAAGCAGCTTCTGCTTCCAGCCCCATGTCTGCGTGGCGCCCATCGCCGTTTGCTCCATGCCGGCGACGCCGGCCTTGGGGAGACCGAGCTTTTCGAGCGTGGTGCTCACGCCGTTGAGCGCCGCATAGTTGCCGTTTCGCGCGGAGATGCCGGCGAGCACCGAGCGGCCACCGCGGATCGCGGCGAACGCCGCGACGCCGCTCAGCAGCGCCATGCCGATCTGCATCGGATCCTTCTGATCGATCTTGTTGCCGGTGACCGCTTCGCGACCGATAGCGTATTCCACGAGTCGCCCGCCAGGGAACAGGGAAACGAGTCCTTGGCCGAGTGTCTGCCAAATCGATCGCTTGGACGCGCGAGCGTTCTCGACCGCTTTGTTGCACTCGTCGTCCGTGGCGACCTGCGGGCCGAGGATCAGTTGCCACATGTCGCTCGCGGGCACGCCGGCTTCGGTGAACTTCTGCATCCAGCCACGGTTGGTGAAATCGTCCACGCGCGACTTGGCGTGCTCGTACGCCTTCTCGAGACCGCTCGCCGGCGCGCCACTGTTCGCGTACAGCGAGATCACGTCGTCCGGCATGCCGAGCGCGCGGAACTGCTGCTCGAACGTGGCGTTCCAGCCAGCTCCGGTCGTGGTGGAATCGGCGTTGGTGGAATCGGCGTTGGTGGAATCGGCGTCCTTCACCTTCGCGGCGACGGCGTCGTACACCTTCTGGATCGTCGCGTCGTCCGCGCCGCTCGCCGTGGCCTGCGCCTTGAGCTCGGCGATGAAATCGGCGGGCAAGCCCAGCGCGGCGAACTTCTGATCCCACTCCGGATCCCACGCGCTCGTGCCCGTGCCGGCGATCTTCGATCCGGTCGGATCGGCGACGAGCTGGTCGTACACCTTCTGGATCGCAGCGTCGTCGGCGCCAGTCGCCACGGCCTGCGCCTTGAGCTCGGCGATCAACGCGGCAGGAACGCCGAGCGCTGCAAACTTCTGATCCCACTCGGGGGTCCACGCGCTGGCGACGTCGACGGAGACGGAGGTCGTGCCTGGCGTGCCACCGGACTCGACGACGGTGTTGTAGATCTTCTCGTAGACCTGCGCGAGCTGCTGATCGGTCAGGTTCGCGGCGCCGATCTTCGCGATGTCCGCATTGGACAGCTTGAGCGCGGCGAACTGCTGCTGCCACTGCGGCCATGTCGCGAGCTGGCTCGCCGGCGTGGTCGCGCTGGTGCCCGTGGTCGGCGCGTTGGGCGTGTCGATCGGCGCGGGCGGAGCATCGGTGCCGCCGGTGGAATCAGGCGAGATCGTTGGCGTTGTCGGCGTGGTCGGGGCGACCGTGGGTTCGTTTCCAGATACCACGACTGGCGCCGGAACCCACTGACCACATCCGGTCGGCGCAGTGGAGGCGTCGTAGCCGGTGCTGCCGCCGCCGGAGACCGTGTCGTCGCCCTTGGCCGGCGCGCCGCCGCCATCGACGGCAACCGTTTGCGGCGTCGCGACGGGCGCAGCTGCGACCGGCGTGCAACACGATTGAATGCTTGCAGACATCCTGACTCCCCCCGAAGCCTAGGAAACGAACCCTCTCATCAGTGCTTCGAGACCAGGCACGGATCCGTTTCACCGAATTCGCACATCCGCGCGCTCGCGGTCAGCCGAGGCCGAGACCTGCGGCGGTGTAGCCGCCACCACCGGTGGTACCCGATTGGACAGTCGGCGTTGTAGAAGCCGTCGCCGCCGGCGCGGCCGATCCGGCCGCAGCGGCCTGCTGTGCCACCTGCGTCAACAATTGAATCTGGTACTTCGTCGATTCGATCTGTTGCTGTTGATCCGCTGTTGGCGACTGCGTTTGCGACAGCGCATCCAGATCGGTTTGCAGCTTCTGGATGATCTGCTGCTGCTGGTCCGCCGACATCGCGGCGAACTGTTGGAGCGCCTGCTTGTCTTCGGCGGAGAGCTGCGACGTGTCGATCGTGCCGGTCGCAGTGCCCGCGCCGGCCTCCTTCGCACCGAGTAGCTGGCTGCCGACAAACGCGCCAACCGCCAGCAACCCGATGCCGAGGCCGATGCCCTTTCGCGCGATGTTCGGCAGGCCCTTCCAGCCGCGAACCTTGCCAACCGTGTCCTTGGCCAGGTTGTCGACGGCCCACAGCGTGTCCTGCAGGCCGCCTGGGCGCATCTTGCTGAGCACGCCGGAAATGCCGGTGGGACGAGCGATCGCGTTCGCGTCGAGCAGTTGCTTGCCTGCGGTGCCGAGGATGAGGCTCTTCGCTTGGGAGAGGCCATCCTTGGCTGCGAGGTCGATGCCCTTTTTCGCCGCCTCCGCAGCGAATTTCGCTTTGGTGGCGTCGTCGGCGAACTCGTACCCGAGCGATGCGACGTGCGCAGCGATGCTCTTGCCGGTCGTACGACCGTCGAGCACGATCTGCGGCGCCACGCCGTCGGCAAGCACCTTGGTGGCTTCCTTCTTGAAGAACACATTGCCGACGATGAACCCACGGGAGTTCGGCTGGAATCCCCACCAGCTCGGCTTCAGCACCGGATCGCCGGTGAGCTTGATGTCGCCGCTCAGGATCTTCTTGTAGATGCCGTTGGCGAGGTCCTTCTCGAGGCTGCCCACCTTGAGCGCGTCGATGCCGGCCTTGAGATCGTCGAGCCGACCGAGCGCCAGCATCTGCTGGTTGAGCTTCGTTCCCGGCAAGTACGCAAGCAACTTCTGGCCGGCCGTGAGTTCCTTGACGCCTTCGCGTGCCCAAACGGTTGCCGCGTCACCGCCAGCCGAAATGGCTTTGAAACCGTTCGCAACCTGCAGCGCGCCCTTCACGTTGTTGGCGATCGTCATCGCGCCGCCAGCCGCCATCAACACTGTTGAAACGGACGTCATCGGATCGCCGAACAACTTCTCGCGCGTGAGCGGATCGCGCCCTCCCGTGAACGGTGCCGCAAGCACGCGCACCGCACCGTATGCGGGGATCACGCCCCACACGATGTTCGGCAACACCATCGAATCGAAGAACGCGCGCGACTTGGACTTGCCCGCGTTCAACGCCGTCATGTCGAGCGTGGCGTCGTCGAGCTGCTTGGTCTTGACCGCATTGGCGATCTTCACGAGCGCTGCTCGATCCGAATCCGCGGTAGCCGCGACGGCCTGACCGCCGATGCCAAACACCGCGAGCGGATTCGCCGACGCTTGGTCGGTCAAACTCCGCCCCAAGCCCTTCACTGCAGCAAGAGTCTGGAACTGCTCGGGATGATCGTGCTCGAATTCCGCGAGCAGCTGGTCGTTCTCCTTCGTCACCTGATCCAGGAACTGCTGGAGTTGGGTTGCGTCAGCGCCGTTCGCGCCGGTGAGATCAAGCGACTGGATCGTCGCCGCGTCGACGCCGGCGTCCTGCAGTTTCTTGGACCATTCCGGACCCCACGCTGCCGGGCCGCTCGCAGCCGGCTGCTGGCCGGCCCCGGAAGACGCGTTCGCCTGCCCCAGCCCGGAGGTGTCCGCTGTTGGGCCGATTGCGGCATAGGCCGTGCGCGCGGCTTCCATCATCGCTTGCTGACGCGCCGCGGAAATCGCGGTCGCGCCGGCGATAATCGCCGTTCGCGCTGGAATCCCGTCGCCGCCGGACGAACTCACCGAACCGGCGTCGTTCCCGTTTGCGGGCACGTACGCCGTGCTCGTGGTCGAAGCAGTGGTCGCCGCGGGCGTGCCAGCGGTTGCTGGGAGCGTGGACACCGGCGCCGGCTGTTGCGGCAGCGCAGTGACCTGCGACGAATTGATTCCCCCAGTTGACACGGTCTGATCCCCTCAGATCTAGACGACCCCTCAACCACTTGTCGGAATCAACCCGTGTCTTGTTTCACGTTCGCGTTCGATCGCGCGGGACCGAGCTCAGATGCTGCGTGGAGTGAAGACGGCAAGCAGTCCGCCGTCCTCGTCGTACGCGGGGAAGAAGTCGCCTGTGACGAGTTCCACCGTGCCGCGGGCCACGCGCATCGTCATCGGCTTGCCGAGCACGCGCGCGCCCCATTCGATGGCCGTTTCATGCGGCGGCGTGGCGTCAGGCTCGTCCGGCACGCGCAGTTCGAGGGCATCGGCGAGGTCGATGCCCATGAGCTCGTCCTCATCGAATCCGGTGAGTTCGCCCGCGCCACGACCGAACGCGATGATCCGTCCCTGCTGATCGCATACGAAGATCCCGGCCTTGGGCGACGGGAAATAGTCGTCCATCAGCTCGAACAGGAAACCGAACCCGCACTTCTCGCATGCGACGGGGCGATCCGAGAAACCCTCGGTTCTCGATGTACGGGTGCCGCGCCACGCGCAGCTCGGACAGATGAAGTACGGCACGCGCGGAATGCTACCAGCGCACGATGGCAGAAACCGAACCGCTCGACGATGAATTCAGGATTCCCCCCACCGAATACCCACCCCACGCCCCCCGCGCCCGCGAGTGGGGACGAACTGGGGCCGACCGCATCGATCGTCGAATCGATTCCGCTCGTCCACCACACGCATCACAGTCACCGCAGGCAGGGCGGGATGGGCGACATGCTCAAGTGGGGACTCGCTGCACTGCTCGTCCTCGGCGTGGTCGGTGCGGCGTTCATGCTCTTGCAAGGCCCGTCCACGAGCGGATCCGCCGTCGATGCGAAGAGCGGCGACGGCACGTGGAGCTACTACCACGACACCGATTACGACGCAGGCAGCGACTCGGCGAAGTGGTCGAGCGATCGCTCCCGCTCCAGCGATCCCGACGAGGCCGTGCTCGGCGACACGAGCCGATGGGACTATGAAGGACCGTACAAGTACGGCAGCTACGGCAGCGACGGCATGCGTCGCCGCGCGAGCGGGCGCGACTCCGCGGACCCGCTCTACTCGCAGCCCGACGCCGTACCGGACGTGTTCGACGAGTATGGCGGCGATCTTGACCCGTCAGGCGGAAAACCCGTGGGCAGCGCGCCGTCGAGCATGACGAACCCGTACTTCAATCCGTACGGTGGCTACTCGAATCCGTACGCGAACCGGATCCGTCTTGCCTACGGCGAAGGCGTGGGACGAGGCGCAAGCTATTCGCCGTGACCGCCACGGTCAGTGAAGCCATGGCGTGAGCAAGTCCTCGACTGCGCTCGGTCGGTGATATCCCTCGAGTCGGGCTTGGACCGCGCCATCGTCGATGACGAGCAACGTGGGCGTGTCGTCGACGCCGAATCGCTCGAACAGATCTGGACGCTGCTCGCGCAGGACGATGCGGTAGCGGAACGATCCATGGTTGTGGCGGCGTTGCAGCACGTGCGCGACGAACCCGTCCATGCGACGCGACTGACCGCTCGTGTACTCGCCGAAGAGCAGGAGCAACGGGGCCTTCGTCGTCGTGATGGACGACAGTCGATTGATGGGGCGAACTGGTGTGGGGGCGATAGTGGACATGCAGTCAAGATCCCCGCAGAACACGTGGATCGAAACTGGAATTCAACGCTGCCAAGCCGTTCTTGCATATCTTCAACGACATTCCGGCACCCCCGCGCACCTGTTGGCACGCTTGTCGAGTTTCCGCAGCGAAGCTGCAGGTCCGCGCGGCTCGTTACAGGTTATGGAGGATTCTGGAGGGCCTCGTTCGATCGCCGCACGACCCTCGCGTGCGAACCGAGGGCGGATCGGGTACCGCGAGTCGAGTGCGCTTGCTCGTCGTCTATCAGCACGCCCCCACGCCGGGCGCCCCAGGGATCTACCGTCACCGCATGCTGCTCGCGGAGCTCGTGCGCCGAGGCTGGGACGTGGACCTCGTCTCGTCGCCGATCAATTACATGGACGGCACCGTGCCCGAGCGATATCGGGGCCGCCGGTACGTGCGAGAGGAGATCGACGGGATCGTGCACCACTGGGTGCGTGCCACCGACGACGTGCACCGATCGTTTCGGAGACGTGCCCGCAACTACGTGACGTTTGCGACGAACGCGACGCTGCGCGGCATTCGGCTTGCGCGTCCCGACGTGGTGTGGGCGTCGTCGCCACCGCTCAGCGTTGCGAGCGCCGGCCGCTGGATCGCACGCCGCTTTCGCGCGCCATGGGTGCTCGAGGTTCGCGACCTGTGGCCGGAGAGCGCGGCGGCAGTGGGATTGCTCGACGAGAACTCGCGCGCGTACCGCGTGCTCGATCGACTCGCGCGCGCGTACGCGAGAGGCGCCGATGCCGCGATCGTGCCGACCCCCGGCTTGGTGGATCTGGTTCGCGGGCACGGCGCACTCGACGTCACGCTCGTGACTGGCGCGATCGAGGACCACCCGCGCGATCCTGCCGTTCGCGCTCGGATCCGCGGCGAGCACGGCATTCCCGACGACGCGTGCGTCTTCGCTTACGTGGGCGCGCATGGCGTGGTGAATGGGCTCGATGTGCTGCTCGACGCGGCGACGCAGCTCGCGTCGACGCCACCCGACACGCCCGTTCACGTGCTCATGGCCGGCGCGGGCAGCGCGTCCGCAAGGCTCGACGAGCGGCTCGCGGCCACGCCTATTGACGGCGTTCACAAGCTCGGCGCACTGCCCAAACAGGACGCCCGCGACCTGCTCGCCGCAGCCGACGTGGGCTTGCACCTGCTTCGCCCCGACCCAGTGTTCGAAAGCGCGCTGCCCACGAAAGTGCTCGAATACTTGGGCTGCCACCTGCCGTTCATCACGACGGTTCCCGGATTGCCAGCGCAGGTTGCCGCGGCCACGGGCGGCGATCTCGCGCGCGACGCCGACGAGCTCGCAGCAGCGATGCGCCGTTGGGCGGCGATGGATCCACGCGAACGCGCGCAGATCGGCGAGCGTGCGTTCGCGTGGGGCGACGCGAAGTACGGCCTCGCAACGTCGACGGACGCGCTCGAGGCAGTGCTCACCCGCGCCATCCGATCGCACTGACGGATCGCAATTCTCAACTGAGCATATAAAGCCTCATGCAATTCTTGCCGATGGGGCGATCAAACCGCCTCGCGTGGTGCCACGGACGGCACGCGCACGCGCCGAGGCGACGACGTCACGCACGGACGCGAACACATGCGAACCCGCTCGTTCATCGGATTGATCCTCCTCATCGCCGTTCTCATGGTGGTGTCGATCCCCGCGTTGCTCCAGCCGGCGTCGGCGGGACTCGAGACCGCCCTCGTGAAGGCCGGACTGCTCGAAGATCAGCAGAAGGCGTTCGAACAGGCGCGCAAGATCGACGCGAGCCAATCGGACGCCAAGGTGACGAACAGCATGATGCTCAAGGGGCACGAGCTGAACGAGGAGACCGGGGACCTGCGCGACACGGTGAGCGTGGAGAAGCGCAACTCCAACGAGCATGGCCGCCTCGTCGACGGCGATCGACGCGTGCTGCTGCCCGGCCAGCTCGTCGACCAAGACGCCTACACGACGCCTCCGATCACCGGCGAGGACGGCATGGTGCTCGACAACACCGGCTGCCCGGTCGTGCAGGAAGACGCAAACCTGTCGACGCTGTTCGAGGACGCGGACACCAAGGCGAAGTTCCAGGAGAAGGCCGACGCCGCAGACGACCCCGCGGCGTGCAGCAAGACGCTCAATGACCGCCTCGACGCCGATCAAAACAAGACAGCGACTCTGCTGCCCGGCGACAAACGGCGCATGACGCAGCAGATCCGCGGCACGAGCAATCGCATGTTGATGGACGCATACATGGACGAGCTCTATGCGGCGTTCTTCGGTCGGAGCACGGCGGACACCGCCGACGCGGCGGCCGCGTTGCGCGAGCAGCTCGCGGCGGACTGATCACGTCCATGTGCGAAGATCACGCTCGATGACGGCCGCCGATGCCAGCACGCGCACCCCGACGCTCACCGCGAACGAGACGACCGACGCGCTCGCGAGCGGCGCGGTGATTCGCTGGTGGCAGACAACCGCGTTCCTCGACGTGAGCGGCGACGACGCAGTCTCCATGCTGGACGGATTGTGCACCCAAGCGGTCGGCCGCATCGATCCGGGAACCGCTCGGATGGGCCTGTTCTTGGACGCGAAAGCGAAGATCATCGCACCCGCGATCGTGCATCGATTGCTCGGCGAGACGACGCGGTTGATGCTCGAGACGTTGCCATCGTTGATCGATCCGCTGCACAAGCACCTGAAGAAGTACCGTCTTCGCGCGAAGGCAACGATCGAACCTGTGGAGCATGCGACCGTGGCGATCGTGGGGAACCAGGCGCCGATGTCGACTCCCCCAGACGCGGTCGCCGGCGATTGGTCGCGTGTCGACGACCAGCCGTGGCCGACGCTGGCATGGATCGGCGATCCTGCCGACGCGCCCGTGGCGCTCGCGCAGCTCGGATTCGGCCATGCCGATCCCGATGCGCTCGAGGCGGCGCGAATCGAACGAGGCGCCGCAGGCCTGCACGATCTGCTACCGGGACGCATGCCGGCGGAAGTCGGAGGGATGGAATCCGCCGTCGCGCTCGACGCGGGCTGCTACCTCGGGCAAGAGCCCGTCGCCCGCTTGCACTACCGAGGGCATGCGAATCGCACGCTGCGCAGGCTCGCGAGCGACGGCGGCGCGGACGAGCACGCGCTAGCGCCAGCGCCAACGACCGCTGAAACCCCGGACGACGATCCATTGGAGCTCGTGCGCTGCGAACCCAGCGAAACCACGCGCTCGCCTGGCCGTCTCACGACGTGGTCGACGCATCCCGACGGGCACATCGTCGCGCTGGCGATGTTGCGCCGCGACGTCGAGAACGGCACGTTGCTTCGACTAGCGCACGGGTCATGCCCGCCGCTTCGCGCGCTCGACGGTTGACGACATCCGACGCGCTCGCGAGGATGAGTGCCCGGCTACGCGACCGGCTCCCCACGGGAAGCGCTCGTTCACGTATGCTCGGGACCGCCACGCGCACGCCCCTTGCGCGCGCGGGAAGCACGACGAAGGAGCTACCGTGTCCGACGCGACACACACGCCGCCCGCCGAAGGCGGCACCGTTGCCGAGAAGCAGATGACCCGCGGCCAGTTCCTCACCGCGGCGACCGTCGGAGTGGGCGGCGTGATGGGAGTGCTGCTCGCGGCCCCCGTCGCCGGCTTGGCGCTCGGCCCCGTGTTCGGCGGCGACGACTTCGAGCCGGTGTTCATCGGCAAGATCGACGAGTTCAAGGACGGCATCTTCACCAAGGTCGTGCTGATGCCGCACGCCGACAAGCCCGACGCGTACGTGCGCCGCAAGGTCGCGTTCGTGCGCAAGAACAAGTCCGCGGACGACGATCGTCTCGCGCTCAAGGGCCAAGAGGACTTCACGGTCATCTCCAACGTGTGCATGCACCTCGGATGCCCCGTGCAGGCTTCGACCAGCGGCTTCGTCTGCCCGTGCCACGGTGGCGCGTACGACGAGGACGGCAAGCGAATCGGCGGGCCGCCAGTGCGCCCGCTCGACC
This sequence comes from Thermoleophilia bacterium, assembly GCA_039811765.1. Taxonomy (GTDB): domain Bacteria; phylum Actinomycetota; class Thermoleophilia; order Gaiellales; family SKUG01; genus JAGQUL01. Next base: position 16,348 of record JBDHZF010000009.1, read on the forward strand.
GCTACATTTGGGAGAAGCGCGACGACGAGCTGTGGGCGACGGCGATCTACTCGCTCGACAATCACGGCAACAAGAAATCACACCGCGACCCGGGCCAGCACACCAGCGGTCCGGAGAGCTGGCTCTACCCGCTGCAACCGTGAGGCGACGTCACGTGCGCACGGACACACCACCATCCAGGAGCGAGGGCTGACCGATGGCAGGCCTGAAGGAAGATCTCACCCACCACGGCTCGAAGGCGCTCGACGCCGTCGACGAGCGCGGCGGACTCGTCGGGTTCCACAAGTGGTTCCTGTTTCGCAACGTCCCCAAAGGGCTCAGCTGGCTGCACACGCTCGGCTTCTGCCTGCTGATCGTCTTCGTCAACCAAGCGGTGACGGGCTCGATCTTGGCGATGTACTACCAGCCGGGCGCCGACACTGCGTACGAATCGGTGCAGCGGATCATGTTCGAGTTCGATTTCGGCTGGCTCGTGCGCGGCATGCACAAGTGGGGCGCGAGCGCGATGATCGTGCTGATGTTCCTGCACATGGGCGCGTCGTTCATGATGGGCGCGTACAAGTATCCCCGCGAGCTGACGTGGATCAGCGGCGTGTTGATCTTCGCGGCAACGCTCGGCATGGGCCTCACCGGCTACTTGCTGGTGTGGGACCAGCGCGCGTTCTGGGCGTCGGTGGTGGCGATCAACCTGAACGGCACCGCGCCGTTCCTCGGGCCGTACATCAGCGAGTTCCTGCGCGGCGGCGCCACGTACACGGGCAACATCCTGCCGCGCTTCTACGCGCTGCACATGCTGTTGATACCCGGTGGCCTGATCGGCTTGATCGTGCTCCACATGTACCTCGTCACGCGCCTCGGCGTCACGCCGGCGCCGTGGAAGAAGAACGACCCCGCGAATGATCCGGAGGCCTGGTCGTGAGCAACGAATCGCACGACTTCCTGCACCCCGCCGAAGGCGACCACGTCAGCGACCAGCGACGGGCGTTCCTCGAGTACAAGAAGCGCGTCAACGCGAGCGGAAAGCCGTTCTTCCCGAATGGCGTGTGGCACGACGTGATCGCCGCGGCCGTCGTGCTCGCCGCGTTGATCACGCTGAGCGTGATGTGGTTCGGCATGGCGAACTGCGATTCGCCGTGGGACGTGAGCTGCGATCGCGTCTCCACCCCGGTGGAGCAGGAGCAGTACCTGCCGAACGCAAAGAACCCGGACGAGGTAGCGCTCAACAAGAAGGGCGAGATCGACTCGAGCGTCGACAAGCCGGTGCTCGGCTTGCTCTACGAAGAGAAGGCCGATCCGACCACCACGAGCTACCACCCACGACCGGAGTGGTACTTCTACTTCCTGTTCTACTTGCTGATCATCTTCGCCAACCCGCAGCTTGTGGTGCTCGGCACGATCATCGTGCCGACGATCTGGCTGGTGATGTTGATCGCGCTGCCGATCGTGGACCGGCGCAAGGAGCGCAGGCCGTCGAGGCGCCCTGTGGCGATGGCGGCGATGGTGCTCACGGCGGTGTCGTTGCTCAGCTTCACGTACCTCGGTTCGCAGCAGGGCAAGGAAGCGGCAGGCCCCGAGGGCGTCGACGAAACGCAGATGGGCATGCCCGGCTATGCGGTGCTGTTCGAGGACGGCATGTTCGAGACGTGTCAGTCGTGCCACCAATTGGGCGGCATCGGCAACGGTGGTCCGGGACCGAACCTCGACGCGGTCGGCACGCGCTATGACAGCGCGGACGACATCCTCGAGGTGCTTGCGCACGGCAAGGGTGGCGGCGCGATGCCCGTGAAGGGCGGCACGGCGATGACGGACGAGCAGACGGCGCAGGTGGCGGCATTCCTCAAGACGCTCGGCGCGGCGAGCGACGCGGGCACGTTGACGAGCTACGGCCAAGCCGACTGGGATCGAGTGATCGGCGGCGAAGACGGCGCGGCGAGCAGCGACGCGGACGCCGACGTCGCTGACGCGGATGCAGCATCGAAGGCTGGCGCTCCGGTCGACACGCCAGCCGCGTGATCTTCCGATAGCCTGCGCTCCATGGACGTGTTCGTCGGAATCACGGGAGCAAGCGGTGCTCCGTATGCGCGTCGCTTGGTGCAGGCGCTGCTCGCGCAGGGGCACACGGTTGGCGCGTGCTTTTCGAATGCGTCGGTGCAGGTGAGCGGTCAGGAGCTCTACGGCGACCTGCGCATGGAGCGCGGCGACGTGCTCGATCGCTGGCTCGCCGACACCGGACTTGCAGCCGAACAGCTGTGGGACGCACATGATTTCGGTTCGCCGTACGCGAGCGGCAGCGCACGGTGGGACGCGGCAGTGATCGTGCCGTGCTCCATGGACACGCTCGCCACGATCGCATCGGGCGCGGGGTCGAACCTGTTGCACCGGGCGGCGAGCGTCGCGCTCAAGGAAGATCGCAAGCTCGTGCTCGTGCCGCGCGAGACGCCGCTCTCGACGATTCATCTCGAGAACATGCTACGGGTGCGTCGCGCGGGCGCGCACGTGCTTCCGGCGATGCCCGGGTTCTACCAGCTGCCGGCGTCGATCGACGACATGATCGACTTCGTGGCGGCGAAGATCATGAACCTGATCGGCGCGGAGCAGACCCTGCTCGCCGAGTGGAATGCCGGATAGGATCGATCGCATGCCCAAGGCCGCCGAAGTCCAGCACATGTTCGACCGCATCTCGCGGCGCTACGACCTGATGAATCGCGTGATGACGCTCGGCATCGACAAGCGTTGGCGCAGGGAAGCGATCAGGGCCGCGAAGGTGGATCCGTCCACCCGCGCGCTCGACGTGTGCTGCGGCACGGGCGACATCTCGTTCCTGCTCGCCGAGGCTGGCGCCGAGCATGTCACCGGGCTCGACTTCTCGGAAGGGATGCTCGAGCAGGCGCGCCGTCGGCAGAAGGGGCATCGCGATCCGGAAGCCGCCACGCGCATCGAGTTCGTGCAAGGCGACGCGCTCGCGCTGCCGTTCGACGACGACTCGTTCGACGCGATCACCGTGAGTTTCGGAGTGCGAAACGTCGAGGACATAGCGAAGGCGTTTCGCGAGTTCGCTCGGGTCGGACGTCCAGGCGCGCGCATCGTGTGCTTGGAGATCACGCGCCCCAAGTGGCGCGTGTCGAACTGGTTTTATGACATCTGGTTCGATCGGATCGTGCCGCTATTGGGGGCGCTGATCTCGCGCGACCGAGACGCGTACACGTACCTGCCGGAGTCGACGAAGTCGTTTCCGCGGCCGCCGAAGCTCAAGAAGATCATCGAGGACGCCGGCATTCGCAACGTGTCGTGGCGACGCTTCGGCGCGGGCATCGTCGCGCTGCACCGGGGCGAGTTGCCGCTCGATTCACCGCGCGGGGATTCGAGCACCGAGCCTGCAGCCACCACCGTGAGCGCATCGGCGTGAGCGCTGGGACCGTCGTCGACGCGAGCGAGTTCGTCGGTGCGGTGGACGCGCATATGCGCGCGTTGGTGGAACGTAGAGACGGCGATGTCTCGGCCGCGGCGCTTCGACCGATCGCGGCAGGCGGCAAGCGTTTGCGCCCGCTCTTGGTGCGTGCTACACGACCACTGGCGCTCGAGCTCGACGAACATGCTGCTGCGGCATTCGACGCATGCTCGGTTCGAGCCGCTGCGTCGGTGGAGTTGATCCACACGGCAAGCCTCGTGCACGACGACCTGCTCGACGGAGCAAACCTTCGACGAGGCGAGCCGACGATCGGTGCTGTCGATGGTCGCGACGTCGCGATCGGGGCGGGCGACTTGTTGTTCAGCCTCGCGTTCGAGACGCTCGTCGAGTGTCGCGAACTGATCGACGAGACGCGTGTGCAGCGCGCGGTTCGCGTGCTCGCTCGCGCGTCGCGAACGCTCGCGGAAGGCGAGGCGCTACAGGCGCGCCAGGAGCGCGATCCACATCTCGCCGAGTCTGCGTACTTGGATCGCTGCGCGATGAAGACGGGCGTGCTGTTCGAGGCGTCGCTCCAACTTGGCGCGATCATCGGCGGCGCGTCGCTCGATGACGTGGACGTGCTCGGCCGGTTCGGACGCACGGTCGGCGTCGCGTTCCAGGTGGCGGACGACGTGCTCGACTGCGGCGCGCCGGAGGTCGAGGCGGTGCTCGGCAAGCGACCGGGCGCGGATCTGCGCGACGGCACGATCACGCTGCCGATGCTCCGCGCCGTGCAGCACGACGTGTCGTTGGCCACGCCGCTTTCGGCGGGCATCGCCGACGACGACGTCGAACCGCTGCTCGCGCGTATTCGAGCCACTGGCGCGCTCGACGAATCTGTCGCCGCCGCGCACCGCCTGCACGACGACGCGCTGCGCCTGCTCGACGAGCTCGGCGACCGCTTCGACCGAGCCGCGCTCGAGCTGGTCGCGACGACCAGCGTGGATCGCCTCAGCTGATCCTCGTCATGCCTTCTTCACGACGCTCGACTTGAGCTGCATTGCGCCGAACCCGGGCACCTTGCAGTCGATGTCGTGGTCGCCAACGCCGTCCTCGATCAAGCGAATGTTGGCGACCTTGGTGCCGATCTTGATCGCGCTGCCGCCGACCTTGAGGTCCTTCACCACGGTGACTGTGTCGCCGTCGGCAAGCACGTTGCCCACGCTGTCGCGCACGACGCGCGGCGCGTCAGCAGCGACCTGTTCGCTGGGGTTCCACTCGTGCCCGCACTCCGGGCACGCGAGCAGGTCGCCGGATTCGTAGGCGTACGTGCCGGAGCAATCGGGGCACGGCGGCAAAGCAGCATCAGTCATGCACCGAACCTACCAAGCGGCCCACTCGGTCCATCGACCGTCCCCAGCCACATCTCCCCGCTCGCCCTCCCCGACGGGGACTGGTGGGACTGAGTGGGACAATTTCCCACTAGCTCCCACCAGTCCCTTCTGCACACTGGGAGTGGTGGGACTAAGTGGGATTGAGTACCACTCAGTCCCACCACTCACGGGCGGAGCAGCCCGTGCGAAGCAGCCCAAGCGGAGTAGCCCGGGCGAGGTTGCTCGGGAGGGGCTAGCGAGGGGAGCGAGGGCCGCGACGCGACAGCCAAGCGGCAGAGCGAGGGCACAGGACGAAAAATTGCCAAGCTGTGCATGCGTTGACACCCCGATCGTTGCCCGTGGGGACGCTGAATCGCCTAGTATTCAGGCAGGTTTTCCCAACCCGTGAGGATGCGCATGACGCAGACGCCGACGGCCGCGCTGGACGCGCAGGTCGACACCTTCCGCCGCCTCGTCCAGGACGACGCGCTGCTGCCCCTGATCGAACCCGTGCTCGCCGGCGAGCGGCTCAGCTTCGACGATGGCCTCACCCTGATCGAGAGCACCGACCTGCTCTCCGTGGGGCGCCTCGCCGACCTGCGGCGGCGCGCGCTGCACGGCGACGAGGTGTTCTTCAACCACAACCGGCACATCAACCACACGAACATCTGCCGCATCAAGTGCCGCTTCTGCGCGTTCAGCCGCACCAAGGAGACGATGGACGGCGCGTACGCGTTCAGCCACGACGAGATGGTGCAGCAGGCGCTCGAGGCGTCGGAGCTGGGCGTGACCGAGATCCACGTGGTCGGTGGCGAGCACCCCGACATCACGTACGAGTGGTACATCGAGCTGGTGCGCCGCATGCACGAGGCCGTGCCGCACGTCCACCTGAAGATGTGGACGGCCTCCGAGATCCGCCACCTCGGCCGGCTCGGCGGCGGGCTCTCCGACACGCAGGTCCTGCAGGACCTCGCCGACGCGGGCCTGGGCTCGATGCCCGGTGGCGGCGCGGAAGTGTTCAGCCAGCGCGTGCGCGACCTCGTCTGCCGAGGCAAGGACACCGCCGAGGAGTGGCTCGAGGTGCACCGCCGCGCGCACGAGGTGGGCTTCAAGACCAACTGCACGATGCTCTACGGTCACGTGGAGACGCTCGAGGAGCGCATCGACCACCTCGTTCGCCTGCGCGAGCTGCAGGACGAATCGCTCGCCACGCAGGCCCAGTGGCGCGAGAGCGGCGAGCTGCCCGCGATCAACCGCACCGGCGAGGTGGGCGCGTTCCAGTGCTTCATCCCGCTCGCGTTCCACCCCGAGAACACCGTGTTCGCACGTCGCGGCTGGGCGTTCACGTCCGGTTCGGACGACCTGCGCATGGTCGCCGTGTCGCGCCTGATGCTCGACAACGTCCCGAACGTGAAGGCGTACTGGATCATGATCAGCCCGGAGCTCGCCCAGGTGGCGCTGCACTTCGGCGCGAACGACGTGGACGGCACCGTGATGGTGGAGCGCATCGTGCACATGGCGGGCGCGAAGACGCAGCAGGAGACGCAGCAGGACAAGCTCGTGGAGCTGATCCGCGGCGCCGGCCGCATCCCCGTCGAACGCGACACCGTCTACAACGAGCTGCGCCGCTGGGACAAGCAGGTCCCGCATGGCCAGCCCGGACCGATCGTCCACACCGCCGCAGGAGCTTCGGCATGACTGACACCACCCTCGTCCCCACTGCAGGCAGCGACAGCGATCGCGAGCTCGTGCAGCGCGAGCTGAGGCTGGGCCGCATCGACTTTCTCAACATGTACCCGATGCATTGGGCGCTTGGCATCGAGCCCGCTCGCTCGGGCGTGCCGACGGACATCAATCGCGCGATCATCGCCGGCGACGTGGACGTGGCGTGCATGTCCAGCATCGAGTACGCGCGCCACGCCGACGAGCTCGTGCTGCTGCCGTCCACGTGCATCAGCGCGGAGGGCGCGGTCGGCTCGATCTTCGCGATCTCGAACGTCGCGTTCGAGGACGTCACCGACGTGTGGGTGACGCCCCAGACCGCCACCAGCGTGGTGCTCTACCAGCTGCTGACGCGCCTTCGCGGCTTCCGCCCCGAACTGCACCTGCTCGAGTGCGCGCCGGTCGACGTGCTGCAGGCGCACGGCAACGCCGCGGTATTGCTGATCGGCGACGACGCGCTCGCGGCGCGCGGCGATGCGCGTCTTGCCCCCCACGCGTTCACCGATCTGGGCGAGCGATGGCTTTCGGAAACCGGCCTGCCGATGGTGTATGCCGTGTGGGCCGTGCGGCGCGAGGCGGCCGAGCGCGCGCCCGAAGCCGCGGCAGCATTGGATCGACTCATCGTGCAGGGCGTGGCGCGTTTTCGCACGAGCGACGAAGCGATCGACCAAGCCGCCGCGCGCTTCCACGTGGAGCCGCACGCCGCGCAGACCTACTACGACGGGCTGCGCTACGCGTTCGGTCGCGACGAGCGCAAGGGCCTGCTTCGCTACCTGCGCATGGCCCGCGAGCAAGGATTCCTCGGCGAGGTTCCCAGCCCGCAGTACGTGGAGGTGGACGAAGACCACGCAGCGTCGGCCCATGACGTCGCCGAGCTGGGGATCGCCGACGCCGAGACGCTGCGCCGCCACTACTTGAAGACCGTGGGTTCCAAGCGCGCGCTCGACGAGACCGCTGAGACCGACGCGCATGTTGCGATGTGCCTCGACCTCGAAGCCGACGGCCGCGCTCGCGACGTGGACGACGTGCTGCACCGCGCACTCGACGATCAGCGCATCGACGAGGTGGACGCGCTCGCGCTGCTGCAAAGCGATCGCCTCATGGACATCGGCCAAGTGGCGCACGCGCTGCGCCTGCGCCGCACGAATCCGGACGAGATCAGCTTCATCGTCGACCGCAACATCAACTACACCAACTACTGCTCCACCGACTGCGGCTTCTGCGCGTTCTACCGCCGCCCCGGCGAAGAAGGCGTCGGCGGGTACCTGCACTCCTACGACTCGATCATCGAGAAGGTGTCCGAGACCGTCGCGCTGAGCGGCACCGCCGCGCTGTTGCAGGGCGGACACAACCCCGATCTCGACATCGAGTGGTACGAGGGGCTGTTCCGCGCTATCAAGCACGCGCATCCGACCTTCCACCTGCACGCGCTCAGCCCGCCGGAAATCCAGCACATCGCCAAGCGCTCGAAGCTCTCGATCACCGAGACGCTGTCGCGCCTGCGCGACGCCGGCATGGACTCGCTGCCCGGCGGCGGCGGGGAGGTACTGATCGATCGCGTGCGCCGCGTGATGGCCCCCAAGAAGACGAAAGCCGGCGACTGGCTCGGGATCATGCGCACCGCGCAGCGCATGGGCATCTCCACCACCGCGTCGCTCATGTACGGGCACGCGGAGCTGCTCGCCGAGCGCGTGCTGCACCTGCAGGGCGTGCGCGAGTTGCAGGACGAGACCCGCGGGTTCCGCAGCTTCACCAGCTGGACCTTCCAGCCTGGCGGCACGCCGCTCGGCAAGCTGCTCGAAGCGGGCGCCGCGCCCTACCAACGCCACCTGCCGCCCACGCCCACGCCGTTCACGTACCTGCTCACACAGGCCGTGGGCCGCATCTACCTCGACAACCTCGACAACGTGCAGTCGAGCTGGGTCACGCAAGGACTCAAGGTCGGTCAGACGGCGCTGATGTTCGGCGCGAACGACATGGGCTCGATCATGATCGAGGAGAACGTCGTCTCGAGCGCCGGCACCACGTTCCACGCCACCACCGACGACTTCGTGCACCTGATCAAGGCAGCAGGCTTCACGCCAGTGCAGCGCGACACGCTGTACCGCGAGGTCGCGCGCTACTGAGCGCTGGTCACGACTTCGGCGCCGTCAGCGCGTACGCGCCCGCAACCCCGAGCGTCACACCACCGAGGAGCGCCCCGGTCCAAGCGGCCGTCGCCGCGTGGTTCCCGCGCCCGGCTGACAGGGCGAGCGCGGCCACCAAGCTAGCCGAAATCGTGCCGACGCCCACGGCTGTTTCAGTGAACAACTTCGGAAGTGGTTCGGGCTTGCCGGAGGTCGCGTGCACAATCCCACCGGTTGCTGCTCCCGCCACGAATCCGGCTCCGAGGCCGATGGCTGCATAGGTCGCGACTTCTCGCAAAGGAATTACATTCATGATTCGTCCCGTTCGTCCGCTGTTGAGGCCTCCTCCACGTCCCGCAGCGAGGGCCACCTGCCCGCCTATCGGGGGGGACGATTTCGTTGCACCCGGCGATGCAATGTCATCGTGCGCACACGACGTAGGTCAGCGAGCGACGATTGGTACGCTCACGCGACTTCGCCGACCACGCTGAACCCCCTGTCGCGAGCAACCCGCGCAAGTTCACGGTCGAAGGTGAGCAGCAGGGTACCGCGCGCGCCGAGGCGTTCGACGGCAGCCAAGTGGAGCGCATCGGGCGCGCGCAGTCGGGTCGTGATCGAAATCTGCCGGGCGAGATCCCACATCTCATCGTCGATCTCGACCTGCTCGACGCTGTTCCACGCAATGCGAAAGTCGTCGAGGAGCCTGGTTGCCTCGGCAGCGTCAGCGGCCGAGACGACGAGCGTTCGCTCGGTCTCCACACGAACGAGCGGGCTGCCCACGACCCTCCAAGACAAAGCTGCGAGGATCGTGCGTATCAGGTATCCGCGACCCTCCTCCGGCCGATAGAGCGATATCCAGGCGTTTGAATCGACGAAGATCATTCGCTCCCGTCCCGATCCGGCTCGGCGCGTTCAGCCCAACGATCCCGGTCGTGCTGGAGTTCCACGAAAGGATCGACGTCCGGGTTGCCGATCATCGACGGGAACACGTGCTCCCGCAACCCGCCGGGGGTTTGCGCCGGTTTCAACCACCCCTCGCGGATACCCCGCGCGCGCGGGTCCTCATAGTCCAGCGCGATCACCTTCACCACAGGTTCGCCGCGGTGCATGACGATGATCTCCTCGCCCGCGCGCGCACGCTCCACGTACGCGCTCAGGTTCGCCTTCAGGTCGCGGATGCCGACGGGATTCATCATGTAGTCATCGTAGCAAATGAATTGGTGACTACATCTGTGAGACGCAGTTCGCGACATGTGCGCGGCATCGATGGAGGAACGATCGCTGTCGATCCATCGAAACTAGGTCGAGAGGGCACGTTCTGGACAGACGTGCTTCACGGGACGACTCGGAGCGTGGGACATGAACGTAAGCCCGGCAATCGTCGGCATTGGCGCGCTCGTCGGTGGCGGCGCGGCGGTGGGCGTGGGCAGCACGATGCTCATGGATTCCATTGCCGGCGAACACCCAACTGGATCGGATGCCGATCGCCCCGCCGGTCGGGTTGCAGGTGGTGCTGCGCTCCTCGGATTTGCGGTCGCCGCAGGTGGAGTGGTCGCGCTCGCCAAAGGTCGGTTGAAGCTCGGCGCCGCGCTGCTGGGCGGCGGCTTCGGCACCATGGCCGGCAGTCTCGGCGCGTCGGTTGCCTTCGGTGTTCGCCACGGGGTCGGCGTGAAGACAACGGTCGACAACGTCTTGCGCGACTACGACCACAACCGCAACGACCAACTCGAACTCACCGACCAGGGTTGGTTCCAGCCCGCGGAAACTACGCGCGTCGAAACGGACTCCCACGAGGACTCCGACGGCGACACGCACTACGACACGACGTACTACTCGATCGATCGCCTCGCGACTCGCGCCGATCTGAACCACGACCAGATCGCCACTCGCGACGAACTCACCACGGCGGTCTCCGCGTACGATCTCAAGGGCGATGGTCGTCTCGACTACGAGGAGATGAAGCGATTCGATCGCGAGATTGGCGAACGCGTGATCGGCTGAACCCCAGGTCGATCTACCTGCCGAGACCCGTGCCCAGCGACTTCAAGTCGTGCGCGATGTCGTCGCGGTTGAGCTGGCCGATCGAATAGGACGCGCGCCAGCGGCCGCGCGGGTCGAACAGCAGCGTGACGCCACTCTCGTCGGCGCCGTCGATCGAGCCGATGCCGAGCCGATCGCGGATCGCGTCGGTGGCTTTCGCAGTCGTCGCCTGATGCCACTCCGCAGCCGCGCCGTCGACCCCCCACTCGCGCCGCCATGCCCGTGGATCGCCGTCCCACGTCAGCACCACCACGCGCGCGTCGTCGGGCAAATCGTCGGCGCGCAGTCGCCCAAGGAACCCGCCGATCACCTCGCCTGAACGGCACTCGATACACGTGGCGACGAGCATCGCAGCCGCGCCTTCAACCGCCGATCGATTCGGAAATCCGGGTCGGATTCCGTTTACGTTCGCCAGCTCGCTCGGCCACGTCTGCCCCTGTGGCGGCAGCGATCCACGCAGTCCGCGATTGACGACATTGCCGCGGTCGTCGTTTTCGGACCTGCCGAGCACGATCACGACGAACCCGAGCACGAGCAGTGCGATGCACGCCGAAATCCCAAGTTTTGCCCACCTTGGCAGGCGTACTGGGCGTGCTGCCGGGGATGCATCCTCACGCATCAACAACAGCACCCGGCCACGAGCGAGGACGAATCAACATGCAGCAGATCACCAACATCCGCGGACATCGTATCCGGTGGCGGGTGCTCGCCGCGCAAGGCGCAGTCGTCGGCATGGTGAGCGCGCTGGTGATGATGGCGATCGCGACGCTGATCTATCCGGTGATCGACTCCGCCACCGATGGCTGGACGTTCCTGAAGGTGGTGTCCTCCGTGGTGCTCGGCGACGACGCCGCGTCCCCGCTCACTGGCTTCGACTTCGTTCCCGTGATGGTCGGCACGCTCCTGCACTTGGCGATCGGCGTGGTCGCGGGCATGCTGTACGCGTTCGTCGTCGCGATGTTCGACCTCGAAGGATGGACGCCAGTCGCGCTCATCGGACTGCTCTACGGCGCGATTCTGTTCGTCTGGTCGACCGTGCTGATCCAGGCGGGACTCGGCGGAACCGCGCTCGGGAACCTTCCGATCGTCGTCATGCTGTGGGGCAACATGGCGTTCGGGCTGTGCGCCGGCCTCATGCTCGCCACATGGGCCGACCGTGCGGACCTCGACCAACTCGAAAGCGAGCGAGTGCCCGCGTTCGAAGGCGACGTGGACCGCTGAGCCCGCGCCCAGTCGTGAACGTCAGAGGTGCGCGTCCTTCGGGAAGCCCTTGCCGATCATCTTGGGAAGATTGAGCAGCACGATGATGACCGCCGCGCCACCGAAGAAGATCGGCTTCTCGTCCCAGCGATCCCAGTTGCCCGGCACGTAGATCAGGCTGAAGACGAAAACCCAGATCAGGTCGACGAAGTGCCAGTACACCGACATCGTGCGAAAGCCCACGTGCTTGTCGGGCTGGGCGCTGTAATGGCCGCGGACCGAGCGCGTGAACATCACCGTAAGCAAGATCAACCCGACGAGCACGTGCGAGCCGTGGATGCCGGTGAGCGAGAAGAACACGCTCGAGTACGCGCTCGTGGACGGGCCAAGGTGCTCGTGGCCGATCAGCTCGGAATACTCCCGAATCTGGATGCTCAAGAACACCGCGCCGAGCACGATCGTCAGGAAGATCCAAAGTTTCATCATCGCGCGCGCGCCGCGCATGAGCGCGATCTCGGCGTAATGGATCGTCACCGAGCTCGAGAACAGGATCAAGCTGTTGAACGTCACCACGCGCATCGGCAACACGTCGCCGATCTGATGCGCCCAGCTCGAGTAGTCGGCCACGCCTGCGACGCGCAGGAAGAAGTACGACATGAAGAACGCGCCGAACAGCGCGATCTCCGACCCGATGAAGTAGAACATGCCCATGAGGTTGATGGGCGTGCGCGCGCTCCAGATGACGGGGGGCGGATGCTCCTCGTCGTGGTGGATGTCGGCGGCTGTTGCTGCGTGCGATGCCATGTCGTCGTGCCTTCTCGTCAGTCGAACGTCGGGTCAGTGGGCTGCGGTTGCGGCAGGTTGCGGCGGACGGCGCTTGAGCGCCGCGGCCATCGCCTCTTCGTATCCAGGCTCGCCCGCGAGCAACGCGTGCTTCGCGCCCTCCACGCCGTACTCGTACGGGCCGCCGACCACGACCGGCGTGTCGTGGAAGTTGAACAGCGGCGGAGGGCTCGACACCATCCATTCGAGCGTCTTGCTGCGCCACGGGTTCGCGCTCGCGATCGGGCCGCGTCGCCACGACGTGGCCATGTTGTAGACGAACACGATGAAGCCGAGACCCTGCAATAGCGCGCCGATCGTGATCACGGTGTTCCAGCCGTGCACGGACGGGTGCTCGATCGCGAGCTGCTGGTAGTCGGCCACGCGGCGCGGCATGCCGAGCGTGCCAAGCCAGTGCATTGGGAAGAACGTCACGTTCGACCCGACGAACATCAGCCAGAAGTGCAGCTTGCCGAGCTGCTCGTCGAACATGCGCCCCGTCATCTTCGGGAACCAGTGGTAGACGCCGGCGAACACCGTCATCACCGACCCGCCGAACAGCACGTAGTGGAAGTGCGCCACGACGAAGTACGTGTCGGTCACGTGGATGTCGAACGGCACGGCCGCCACCATGATGCCGGTCAACCCACCGCACGTGAACGTGAACAAGAACCCAAGCGTCCACATCATCGGCACGGTCATCTGGATCTTGGCTTTCCAGAGCGTGGCCGCCCAACCAAGCACCTTGATGCCGGTGGGAACCGCGATCAGCATCGTGAGGATCATCATCGGCAAGCGCAGCCAATTGGCCATGCCGGACGCGAACATGTGATGCGCCCACACGGTGAAGCCCAGGAAGCCGATGCCGATCGTGGAGATCGCCAATGCCCGGTAGCCGAACGCGGGCTTGCGCGCATGCGTGGTCAGCACGTCGGTGATCAGGCCGAAGCCCGGCAAGATCATGATGTAGACGGCTGGGTGCGAGTAGAACCAGAAGATGTGCTGGTAACTGATCGGATCGCCACCGAGCATCGCGTTGAAGAAGTTCGTGCCCATGATCAGGTCGAACATGACCATGAACTGCGAGCCGGCGATGAACGGCGTGCCGAACACGATCAACAGCGCCTGCGTGAGGTTGCCCCACACGAACAGCGGCATGCGCCACATCGTCATGCCCGGCGCGCGCATCGCAACGATCGTGACGATGAAGTTGATCGCCGTCATGATCGACGACGCGCCGACGAGCTGCAGGCCGACGAGCCACATGATCTGGCCGAGCCCCACCTCCACCGCGCCGTTCGTGGACGAGAGCGTTGCGTAGTTGGTCCAGCCGGCCTCGAACGCGCCGAGCGGAATCGCGGCGAGGAACACGCCGCCGCCGAACAGGAACGTCCAGAACGACAGCGCGTTGAGCCGCGGGTATGCCATGTCGGGCGCGCCGAGCATGATCGGGACGATGTAGTTCGCGATGCCCGAGAACACCGGGATGATGAACAGCAGCAGCATGATCACGCCGTGCAGCGACATCACCTGGTTGAAGTGGGAGCCGTCTGCGAAGAACTGCAGCTTCGGCGAAGCCAGCTCGGCGCGGATGCCCTCGGCCAGCGCGCCGCCGATCAACATGAAGAAGAACACGGCGACGAGGTACTGCAACCCGATCACTTTGTGATCGGTGTTGAAGATGAAGAAGCTGCGCCAGGAGCGCGCGCCGTGATTTGCGTGGTCCTCGTGCTCGGGCGTGGGCGCGCCTTTCGCGTAGTTCCACCATCCACGCCAGCCGCCCATGCCGCCGACGTAGAAGAAGTACGCCGCGATCGTGCCGAAGATCATCACCGGCCCTGTGGAGTACGTGATCAGCCCGAACGCCGAGCGACTCCCCATCGTGATCGCGGATCCAGCGGCGAAGCCGATGCCGATCATCGGAATCGCCCGCAGGAATGCCGGGCGCAGCATCGCGGCGCCACCAGCGATGACCCAGAGCAGACCGACAAGCCCGCCATAGGCGGAGACGAGCATCAGGTTGCCGCCGCCGATTCCAAGCAGGGCCTTCCAGTCGCTCGCCGAGCCGTCCCAATCGACTCCGCCGCTCCAGATGCGGAACAGCGTCAGGATGACGCTCGCGAGCACCCAGCCGCCAACGATGCCGAGGATGCCGGCGCCCGGACGCATGGGCAGCGAGCCGTCACCGTTGGGATTCGAGCGCCCGACGGGCGCAGTGGTCGTGGTGGTGGTGCTGGTCACGCTGCCTGCTCCTCGACTTCGTCACAACTTGCATTCGGATCCTTGGTGGTGACCTCGGCGATCGCGTCGAGCGTCTCGCCGAGGTCGCCCGCGTCGTCCAAGCACGTGAGGCGGCGCAGGTTCACGCACGTGGCGTTCGCGCGATCCTCGGCCTTCTGTTCCACGAACCAGTCGAACGTCGCTTGGTCGACCACGCACATGTCGGTGCGCATCGCGTTGTGACCCGAGCCGCACAGCTCGGCGCACACCACTTGGTACAGGTCGTCCGGACCCGTGACCTTCGTGGGCTTCCACTGCGTGTACGTGACCAAACCGGACACGGCATCGATCTTCAGGCGCGCTTCCGGCACCCAGAACGAGTGGTTCACGTCGGAGAATTGCTTGTCGCCGTGGAACGTGGGCTGCTGATCCCAGAACTTGCGGTCGTCCGCGGAAATCGTCTTGCCGTCCTGCAGCGCCGTCTTCACGTTGTAGAAGCGTTCGGCGTCTTCGCGCGCGGCATCTTGGTCGGCCTTGGTGGTGGCGTCCCAGTGCTGCTCGCACAGCCCCGGCTCGATCTCTGCGAACTCGTTCTCGTCGTCGCCCGAAGCGAGCTCGCGCAGGACTTCCTCGTGGATGCGACCGAGGTGCTCCTTGCCCGAGCACGACATCACGGTGAACTTCACGACTTGGTTCACCGGCAGCACCAGCTCGGACGAGGGCGCGTCACCGAAGTCGCCGATCGGCTTGTCGTTGTGGTCGACGTATCGGAACGCCCAGCCGAAGGAGAAGCCACGAACGTCGACCTTCATGGTGGCCGCGCCCTTGTCCTTGGCTGCGGCCTTGTCGTACAGCCCGACCTCGTTGTTCTTCAGCACGCCATAGCTGAGCACGCCGATCACCACGACGATGATCGACGGGATCACGATCCACGCGATCTCCATCTTCGCATTGCCGTGGATGTGCGCGCCGTCGGACATGTCGCCCGGGGCGGCGCGGAAGTGAACGATCGAGTAGACGACGAGTCCGGCGACGATCGCGAAGATCACGATGGACAAGATCACGAGTCCCCAGAAAAGCCCGTCGATCGAGCTTCCTTCCTCAGAGATGAGGTCCGGCAACCAGCCGCCTCCGCCGATCTTCGGCACCAAAAAAACGACCGCGGCGGAAACGATGCCCGTTCCGAGCATGTAGCCGACCAGCTTGCCCCATTGACCCTTCATGGACCTCGTCGCACCTTTCCATCGGGGCGCACGCTCGCGCACCCTGCGATCTCGTTGCGCGGTCCGCCCGCACGAACGGTCCGCGTCGCGATACTACACATGGAGACGGGGAGCGGAAGCGGGGTCGCCCACCGGCATGCGAAGCATTCGCTCGCCGAACGTTCGGATGCCCCTCGCGCGCCGGGCACGAGCGCGATCCTGCTAACCTCCCGCGCCCATGAACGCGCTGCTCGATCCCATCGTCAACGCCACCCTCGACGCGCTGCGGGCCGGAGGCGTCTGGGCGATCTTCGGCTTGATGATCCTCGAGAGCTGCTGCATTCCCGCGCCGAGCGAAGTGATCATGCTGTTCGCCGGGTACCTCGTGTGGGCCGGCGACGCGACGATGTTCCGGGTCGTGCTCGCGGGCGTGGCCGGGAACGTGATCGGCTCGAGCTTGTGCTGGGCGATCGGCGCGTACGGCGGCCGCCCGTTGATCGATTCATGGGGCAAGTACGTTCGTCTCAACCATCATCATGTGGAACTCGCCGAGCGATTCTTCTCGCGTCGTGGCGCGCTCACGGTGTTCGTCGCGCGCATGCTTCCAATCGTGCGCACGTTCATCTCGCTCCCGGCTGGAATCGCGAAGATGCGCTTCGCCCCGTTCGTGGCGTTGACCACGCTCGGCTGCATCCCGTGGGTGTGGGGCCTCGCCGAGATCGGCTACCGATTGGGCGACAACTGGGAGGACGCGCGCGAGACGCTGCACCGATTCGACTACGTGGTCGTGCTCGCGATCGTGGTCGGGATCGGGTGGTTGGTCATGCGCGGGCGGCGACGGCGACGCGCGTCGACCACGGTCGACGATTCCTAAGGTCGCCGAGCGCCGAGCATCGCGGCGAGCACGAGCGCGCCGCCGGCGAGGGCAAGCCAAGGCGCGACGTCGGCGAGCGGCCGCACGAGCGGCACGATCGTGAGGGCGACGCCTAGGCCCGCGACGGGCAGCGCCCACGTGGGCGGTTGCCCGGAACGATCTGCTGACGCGTGCTCGACGGGCATTTCGCGCACGCGATCGGCGAGCAGTCCCCGGTAGCGCGGTGCCTCGGGCACAGGCATGGCATCCGGGATCGCCGCAACAACCAGCGCGTGCTGGATCATCCGCTCGCGGCGCGCGCGAATACGCCGCTCGATCGCGCCCGATCGGGCGGCGCGACGCCAGCTCGCGGCGAGCGCGACGACGATTCGCCATCCCGCGAGCACGATCGTCGCGGACGCGAGCGCGGATGTCGAGAATCGTCGCATTGCAGTGACATTCCCCGAATCGACGAGCGACGACACCAGCACGCTTCGGTAGTGTGTCGCGCGATGACCGAACGACGGGGAGCTTGCTCATGGCAGTGCCGCTGATGGATCCGAACGCGCAGATCGCGCCATACCTCGACGAGCTCGAGCAGATCGCCTCGCGCGTGATTCGCTCGGGACGATTCATCTTCGGGCCCGAGGTCGAAGGATTCGAAACCGAGGCGGCCGAGTACTTGGGCGTCAAGCACGCGATCGGCGTGGCAAACGGCACCGACGCGCTCACGATCGCGCTGCGCGCGCTCGACATCGGCGCTGGCGACGAAGTGATCTGCCCGGCGTACACGTTCTTCGCCACGCCGGAAACGATCTCGAGCGTTGGCGCGACGCCCGTGTTCGTGGACGTCGACCCAGCGACGTGCTGTCTCGACGTGGAGGACGTTCGCAGCCGGCTCACCGGCCGCACGAAGGCGATGATGCCCGTGCACCTGTTCGGGTACGTGGCCGACATGTCCGCGCTCAACGAACTCGCGCGCGAGCACGACCTCGCGGTGATCGAGGATTCCGCGCAGGCATGGGGCGCGGAGCGCGACGGCACGAAGGCTGGCGCGTTCGGCGACGCCGCCACGTTCAGCTTCTTCCCCACGAAGAACTTGCCGTGTTTCGGCGACGGAGGACTCGTCGCCACCGATCGCGACGACGTGGCCGAGCTCGTCCGCATGCTGCGCTTTCACGGCTCGAAGGACAAGCAGACCTTCACGCACCTGGGTTACAACAGCCGCCTCGACGCGCTGCAGGCAGCATTCCTTCGCCGCAACTTGCGCGAGGTCGACGCGTGGAACGCGAACCGTCGCCAGATCGCGCAATGGTACGAGGACGCTGGCCTGGGCGAGTTCGTGGAACTGCCCGCCACCGAAGATGGCGTGACGCCGATCTGGCACCTGTACGTGGTGCGCACCGAGCATCGCGACGAGTTGCTCGCCGCGTGCCGCGAGCGCGGGGTCGGCGCCACCGTCTACTACGGATCGCCGCACCACCTGCAGCCGGTGTATGCCGATCTTGGTTACGCCCCCGGCGACCTGCCCGTGACCGAGCGCCTGTGCGCAACGGGCGTGGCGCTGCCGATGTTCCCAACGATGACGCGCGAGCAGGTCGACGAGGTCGTGGACGCAGTGCGCGCTGGCGTTCCCGCCCGCGTCTGATCCGCGACGTACGGTCACCGCGATGCGCCTGCTCGTCGATCTCACCAACTCGCCGCACGTGCCGTTCTTCGCGCCGCTCGTGCGCGCCGCGACGGATCGAGGGGACGAGGTCGTCATCACCGCGCGCCGCTTTGCGCAAACGGTCGAGCTCGCGAAGCTGCACGAGCTCGACGTGACGGTGATCGGCCGCCACGGCGGCACGAGCCGCGCGGGCAAGGCACGAGCCGCGATCGGCCGAACGTGCTCGCTGGATCGATTCGTGGGACGCGCCGTGCGCGATGGCGGACCCTTCGACGCGGCGCTCTCGCACGGGTCCACGGACCTGCCGCTGGTTTCGCGTAGGAGACGCATCCCGCACGTGACGATCTTCGACTACGAGTGGGCGCGCTTGCAGCATCGCGTGAACTGCCGCGCGAGCTGGCGCGTGGCCGTGCCGGATTCGATCCCGCTCGAACGCCTCGACCAGTACGGATGCGCGGGCCGGATCGTCGCCTACCCGGGACTCAAGGAAGAGCACTACCTCGATGCCGACGCGCTCGATCCCGCCGCGATTCGCGCGCAACTGTCGATCGATCCGTCCACCATCCTCGTCGTGCTGCGTCCACCCGCTGACATGGCGCTGTATCACCGCGGCATCACCAACGACGTGTTCGGCGCAGTGCTCGATCGAGTTCGAAGCACCGACGGCGCGGTAGCCGTGGTGCTCCCGCGCACGGCGCAGCAACGAACGTCGTTGCAGGCGTCCGTGGGGCGCGACGCGCACGTTCGGATTCCGCGCGACGCGCTCGACGGTGCGTCGCTCGTGGCGGCGGCCGATCTCGTCGTCAGCGCCGGGGGCACGATGAATCGCGAGGCCGCTGCGCTCGGCGTTCCCGTCTACACCGTGTTCGCGGGGCACATGGGCGGCGTGGACGAGCAGCTCCTGGCCGACGGCAGGCTCCAGCTGCTGCGCGACGCCGCCGCCGTGCGCATCGAACGTCGTGAATCACGCGCCGATCGCCCACGGCTCGTGCATGATCGATCGCCCGCCGAATTGCTCGATCTGCTGCTTGATGGCGTGCCGTCGCCGGTCGTCGCGAACTGACCGCCAGCGGCCACGCGCAGCGGCCGCCTTGCCCGTTTGCACGCCCCCAAAGCGCAGGTTCCGGTAGTCTCGTTTGTACAATCCTTGTGATGGCTCCCGCGAATCCCGATCCAAACCGCCCGGATCCCTTGCGAGCACGCGCAGCGCGCACGCTGAATTCGACGCTTCGCACCCGCGTGCTCGTGCTGATGCGCGGGCACCGGATCTGGCAGGTCGTGGCCGACGCCACCGTGGCCGCGCTCGCATGGTGGCTCGCGTTCTTCGTGCGCTTCGACAACGGCACGCCCGCGTTCTACGAGCGCGCGATGTTCGCCACGATCGGCTGGGTCGCGCTGATCAACGTGGTGTTGTTCGTGGGCAGCGGCGTGTACGCGAAGATGTGGCGCTACACGAGCGTGAAGGACATGGAAGCCGTGCTCGTGCGCGTCGTGCTCGCGTGGCTGAGCGTGGTGGCGTACGTGAACATCGTGCCGCCGCTCGATCCGCCGCTGCAGAACGTGAACATCCCGCGCAGCGTGCTCGTCTACTACTTGGGCTTCTCCGTGGCGTTCCTGTGCGGGCTGCGGCTGCTCGCTCGCAGCATCTTCGAGCGTCCCACGCTCGTGGGCGGCGCGGCGCGCAATCGCGACCATGGCGGCACGCGAGTGCTGATCGCCGGCGCAGGCAGCGCGGGGCATTTGTTGATCCGCGAATCGCAGCGGCAACCGCTGGGTTTCGTGCCGATCGGCTTGGTGGACGACGATGCGCGCAAGCACGACATGCGCATCCTCGGGGTGCCGGTGCTCGGGCGAACCGATGACGTCGCCGCACACGCGGTGGACGCGGGCGCGGAGGAAGTGATCATCGCGATGCCGAGCGCGCCGGGATCGGATGTCCGACGGATCGTGGAGAAGTGCCGCGCGGCTGACATTCGCGTGCGGATCCTGCCGTCGATGCACGAGCTGATGCTCGGCGGCGCGGCGGGCAGCACGCTCGCGAGCCAGATCCGCGACGTTCGCGTGGAGGACGTGCTCGGGCGCGATCCAATCGAAGTGGACCTGCAACGCATCGCGGCGTACCTCACCGACCAGGTGGTGCTCGTGACGGGCGCGGGCGGATCGATCGGTTCGGAACTGGTGCGCCAGATCGCGTCGATGCAGCCATCGAAGCTGGTGCTCGTGGAGCACGCTGAGGAGAACCTGTTCAACATCCAGCAGGAGCTGCTGCACGAGCGCGGATTCGACCACCTCGCGATCGAGCTGGCGGACGTGACCGATCGCGCGCGCATGCGCGGCGTGTTCGAACGTCACCAACCGAAGGTGGTGTTCCATGCCGCCGCCTACAAGCACCAGCCGATGCTGGAGACGATGCCAGCCGAGGCTGTGCGCAACAACACGATCGGCACGCGCGTGTGCTGCGAGCTCGCCGAGCGCGTGGGCGTCGAGCGCTTCGTGCTCGTGAGCACCGACAAGGCAGTGGAGCCCACCACCGTGATGGGTCAAAGCAAGGCGCTCGCCGAATGGGTGGTGCAGGCGTTCGCCGAGCGCAGCTTCCACACGCGCTACATGGCGGTGCGCTTCGGAAACGTGCTCGGGTCATCGGGCTCGGTCATCCCCATCTTCCGTCGCCAAATCGAGCGCGGCGGCCCGGTGACGCTCACCGACGAACGCATGACGCGCTTTTTCATGACGATCCCGGAGGCCGCGCAGCTGATCGTGCAGGCCGGCGCGATGGGCGAGGGCGGCGAGGTGTTCGTGCTCGACATGGGCGAGCCCGTGAAGATCATGGATCTCGCGCGCAACATGATCGAACTGAGCGGGCTGCGCCCCGGGATCGACATCGAGATCAAAGTGGTCGGGCTGCGCGAGGGAGAGAAGCTGCACGAGGAACTGTTCGCGGGCGACGAGCGACCGGATCGCACGTCGCACGGCAAGATCTTCCGTTCGGCGTCGAGCTTCGCGCTGGACGCGGACGCGTTCCTCGACGAGCTCGAAGCGTTCGAGCCGGTGGTGTTCGACGCCGATCAACCGGCTGTGCATCAGCGCCTGCAAGCGATCATGCGCCCGCGCATCGAAGCCGGCGCGCACCGCGGCGACGACGTGCCCGCACCGCCGCAGTGACCGCCGCGACCCGGTACGCTTCACGCATGACGTTGGCTTCGCTCTCCATCACCGTTGCTCAGGGACCGGTCGAGTTCACCACTCGAATCGCGCTGACTCGGAACCGCCGAGCCAAGCGACACGCGATTTCGAATTTCGCGATCGCGGCGCGTGAAGCCCAGCGGTTGTCCAACGAGCTGCTGGTGTCGCACGCGGTGCTGCAGGCAGCGAATGGAGCCTACGAGGTCGTGCGGCTGGTGCAGCCGCACAGCCCTTCAACCGTGCTGGTCGACGAGGTCGGCACCGACGACGCGATCCGCAGCGTGCGCCTGCTCAAGTCGAGCCGGACGCTCGCTGGCATCGCCGGAAGCTCGGGGTTCTGGGACCTGCGTGATCGCATGTCCGTCGACATCCCCCAGGTGGGACCGGTCGCCTGATCGTCACGCCTCGCCCGGCGAGATGACGGTGATGGTCGGGAAGTACGATCGGAATCGCACAGGAACTCTGGTGAGGACTGCGAGATCGGCAAGCGCGGCGTGGGCGCCGATGTAGAAGTCCGGCATCGGCGACGTACGCCCACCGCCACGGCGCCGGTACTCGCGAAACGCACGGCTCGCGAGAAACGCCGCTTCCCATGGGAGCGAAGCCCGTTCGATGGCCGGGTCGGAAAACGACTCCTCGAAATCCTCGACCCTGGCAAAGCCACCGGCGACCTCGGCCATGATTATCTGGTTCACGTACACGGGGCCTCGAGCCATCGCGACGATGATCGCGTCGGTCGACCAACCCTCCCATGCTGGGTCGCCGCCGATGACGTCGACGAGGACGCTCGTGTCGAGCAATGTGCCGTTCACTCGTCGTCACCATCGCGAATCAGACGCATGTATTCATCGGTCGACTTGCCGCCGACATCCCATGCCGACGATCGCAAGCGCTTGATCGTCGGGTGATTCCGCGGATCCTGGTGCCCAGTCCGCATCAACACGATACGTCCCTCGTCGCGCTCGAACTCGACGGCATCGCCGGGCCGAAGCCCGATCGCGTCGCGCATGGCTTTCGGGATCGTGACCTGACCCTTGCTGGTGAGGCGGTGCGCAGCCATCAGTGGTCCCCTCGACGCGAAAGTAATACTCTTACCGGTAAGAGTAGCGCGAGGACGGCCGACGCGCCAGATCAGGAAGCGACTTCGATGCCGATCGAGCCACCGCGGTAGGCGTCGAGCTGCGCGGCGGTGACCTTCACCGGGCCGACCTTGGAGAGCGGGTCGTTGATGATGAACTGCCCGGTCTTCGTGTCGAATCCGGACACCACGATCCAGTGCGCGCCGTCGTACGGCGTCATCTTCGCTGCCGAGAAGGTCGGGCCGTAGGCTCCCGGGTTGCGCGGGTTGCCGTTGAGGATCACCGGCTTGCCCGATCGCACCGATGCCTTGATCGACGCGAGGTCGGAGATCTCGCGCGTCGTGGTGCCGGCGGCCGCGAGCGCCTGCTCGAGCTGCAGATTCGTGGTCGACTGACCGTTGGCCGTGTTTCCGGCGAGTTGGCGCACGCGATTGATGCGCGCCTGCGCGGACGCCTTCGCGGACGCGCCCGGGATGCGCTTGCCGAGCAGCCCGAGCGTCATCACCACGCTGGCCGGACCGCAATCGCGATTGCCGGCGGCGGGCGTCGGATTGAACTTGGACGGCACCTGACTCACATGCACGGCGCGCGGGTTGCGCACGCCGGCCCACAGCTCGCTGCCGACGCGACGCGCGGTCGACAACCCCGCGCCGACGGCCTTCTTGATTGCCGTGCCAGTGGCGCTCGCGTAACCGGTCGTTGCGGCCGCGACGCTCGATATCAACGTCGGATCGCTCGTGGACGCCGACATCGCCAGCGTGGTGACGGGCGCGCTCGGGACGGGCTCGTCGGACGTCGTGACGGCGGCCGTGGTGTCGGTCGTGGCGTCGATCGTCGCCGGAGGCGTCATCTGCGCCGCGGTCAGCGCGTCGAGGAACGCGCTCGTGGTGGGCGGCTCGGAAACCACGGCTGGCGACACGAGGATGGGACTCCCACCCACCGGGGTGATCGCGCCGGAACTGATCCACTCCACGGGGATCATGACGTTGCCGAGGGAGACTGTGGTGGGCACGACGGAAGTCATCACCGTACTGTCGGGTGTCAGGTGCAGGATGTTGGGCCGGAAGCGGCCAGATCGGCGTCACCTGCGAGGCCACGTTCTCGGCCGCTGATTCGTCGCGAACGCACGAAGGCCCGCCCCCTGCCAGCGGTGCGGACCAGCATGCGGGAACGGGCCTTCGCGCGTGGTGCGCGACGGGGTTCGGACAAGATTTTCGTCGCGCTCGAACCGGACCGCGAACGGCCCGACGAAGCGTCACTTGAACACGGCGATCCCGAGGTTGCCGTGCGCCTGGTTGAACGACTTGAGCTCGGCCTCGGACACGTAGATCGGTCCGATCTGCGAGAGCGGATCGTTCACGATGAAGTTGCCAGTGGCGGAGTCGTAGCCGGACACGGTCACCCAGTGGCCACCGTCGAACTTGTACACCTGGTCGTTGGTGTAGCGATCGTTCCAGCCTTTGGACGGGTTGCCACTCATCACCACGGGGATGCCTTGCTTCACCCAGCTGAGCATCTCGTCGAAGCTCGTGGATTCCGACCACTTCGCGCCGCTCTTGGTGAGCAGCGTCTCCAGCTCCGTGTCGGTGGTGCCCACGGACGTGTCGTTCTTGCCGGTGGCGAGGATGCGCGCCTGGTCGAGCACCGCCTCGGAGTTCTGACCGCTGAAGCCCGGGATGTCGAGCCCGATCATGCGCAGCGCCATGGTGACGGACGCCGGTCCGCAGTTGGGGCGCATCGAGGGTCCGTCCGGCAAGTACTTTCCCGCGAACTGCGCGATGTGCTTGGTCCAGTAGTCGTACTGGGTGCGCGGGGCGATGGACGAGGACGGGATGTCGACGGCGCCGCTGGTATTGGAGGTGGACGCGGTCGCGGCAGTGGCGGTGGTCGCCGCGGCCGTGGTCACGTTCGCCGTCGCGACCGGCGTCGACGTCTGCGCAAGCACAGGCGTCTCGGTCTCCGTGGTTTCGATCTGCGTGCCGGCGGTGGGCGCCACCGTGTAGATCGTCTCCGCGGCCTGGCCAGTCGTGGTTGTGGCGGCCGCAGTCGTCGTCGGCGTCTCGGTGTACACCGCGGCTGCCGTCTGCCCCTGCGCAGCGATCGTCGTTGCGACGTCGTACAGTTCTTGCTGGTTGATCGGCTTCACGCGCTGGAAGAGCGAAGCGAACATGTTGCCGAATCCTGTGCTGCTTGCGAGTGCTGCGGTCACGTGTGCTCCCTGGACTTCGTCGATGACGCTTGGCCTCTTTCGCGGCGCGCCCCTGCTGGGCAGGTGCGGCCATTCCCCTGTCTGTCGTGGTGGCCGCTCTTGGCGTTGCAGAAAAGGCCAGCGAATGGCCGCCAGCCAGCGGGATCCCG
>JBDHZF010000010.1:0-41180 GCA_039811765.1 Thermoleophilia bacterium
ACCCAGGAGCACGGCAGTGGCTGGGCCTACTCGAACGGCAACTTCCAGCTGCTCAGCCGCATCGTCGAGCGCGTCGGTGGCAAACCCTTCGAACAGGTCGCGCTCGACGAGGTGATCGCGCCCGCGGGCGCCGCCGGTCGAGCGGCGTTCGAGCCCGGTCGGGGACGAACGCTCGCAACGGTGACGCCGTACTACAACGAGAACCTGCGGGACCCCAAGCAGGCGCCGAAGTAATGGGACGTGTCGTCGGACACGCGCAGCGGCACGGCGATGCGCACGACGATGCTCGGCGCGGGCGC
Organism: Thermoleophilia bacterium; assembly: GCA_039811765.1. GTDB lineage: Bacteria > Actinomycetota > Thermoleophilia > Gaiellales > SKUG01 > JAGQUL01. Next base: position 300 of record JBDHZF010000010.1, read on the forward strand.
GCTCGTGTCGAGCGCCGCGGGACTGGCGCAGCTCGGCGAGGCGATCATGTGGGATGGCAGCTCGCTGCTCTCGCCGCAGGAGCGCGAGCACGCGCGTTCGGAGGCGACGACGCGTCCGCCGTTCGCCACCGAGCCCGCGCAACAGACGTTCGACGCGCTGCACCTCGGCGGCTACGGACCGGGCATGTGGTCGCAACAGATCCCGATGCCCGACGGCACCACGCGCACGGTGCTCGGCCACAGCGGCGACTACGGCGGCGAGAAGAGCATCGTGCTGCACGACCCGTCCACCGGAACGACCGTGTCGGTGATGGACAACGTCCAGTCCGGCTACCTGAGCCCGCTGCTCAGGCTCGCGGGCAAGCTGTTCGCGCAGGCCGAGGCGATGCCGGACGCCGCGCGGGGCGCGGCAGCGCTCGTGCCTGCGGCGTGGCCGCCTGCGCCCGCTGGGCGCACGGACGAGGCCACGCATCCGGCGTGAACGGTGCGCGGGCGCGCGCTCGTGCCGAGGACCGGTAGTCAGGAACGACGAACCGGCCCACGGATGGGCACCACCATGAACCTCGCCACGCTCACCACGGCTGCCGGTCCCATACCGATCGTTGACGCGCAGATGGATCGTCTCGTGGACGAGCAGGCGCGGTTCCGGGTCGTCGGCACGGGGCCGGTGTCCCAGCGCGAGCTGGTGCCCGCCACGAGCGCGACCGTGAAGTACGCGGCCACGCATCCACGGCTCGAGCAGGCGGCGCGCGATGTGTTGCGCGCGGTGGAGGCGACCGCCGGCGGTGCACGGGCGTCGGCGGGGCTGAACGTGAACGGCGTCGCCTTCGGCACGTCCCAGCCAGGATACGCGGCGCTGACGACGCGAGCGCGGCTCGACGACGACCGAGTGCTCCGCGAGCAGGTCGCGGGCATGGACGCGAACGAGTTGCGACTCCTGAACGATAGCTTGGTACAGCAAAGCGTGGCCGAGACGAACGGAACGCTCGCGAACGTGGTTGCCGGATGGATGAACCTCGGCCCAAAGGCCACGACGACGCTGCTGTCGCCACCAGGGTCGCAGTCGTCCGCCGACGCTGCCGACGTCGTGCGCATCGTCGCGCACGAAAGCGTGCATCTCGCCGACCAGACCCGCGCGGGGCTCTCGGATTCCGCGGAGTCCACGCTCATGGAAGCAATGGCCGAGAAACGATCGACCACGCTGCCGTCGCTGCAGCGCGCGAGGGCCGTGCTGGGCTTCGACGGCGCGGTGTCCGACGACGATCTCGCAGCCGCGCTGCAACGGATCCGGCCATACGGTGGTTATGAGCAGCGGCTCGACGCGATGCTGGGCATCGTCGGCATTCGTGGCAACGATGCCGCATCGTTGTTCGAGCGAACTGGCGCCGACGTCGCCGCCGCGCTCCAACGCGCCCTCGCGAGAGGCGGAACCAGCGCAAGCAAAGCTCGGCAGCTCGTCGACGATGCACTTGCGAGCGCACCTCGCGATCGCACAGATATCGAGATCCTCTAGGATCTCGTCGTATCCCTGCGAAGAAGCGAGCGACGACACGATGAGCGAATTCGGCACCCTGACCGTGAAGACCGGCCTTGCGGAGATGCTCAAGGGCGGCGTGATCATGGACGTGGTCGACCCCGAGCAGGCGAAGATCGCGGAGGAAGCGGGGGCGTGCGCGGTGATGGCGCTCGAGCGCGTGCCGAGCGACATCCGTCGCGACGGCGGCGTGGCGCGCATGAGCGACCCGGAGATGATCCGCGGGATCCAGGAGGCCGTGTCGATCCCCGTGATGGCGAAGGTGCGCATCGGCCACTTCGTGGAGGCGCAGGTGCTCGAGGCGCTCGAGGTGGACTTCGTCGACGAGAGCGAAGTGCTGACGCCGGCCGACGAGGTCAACCACGTCGACAAGCACGCGTTCACCATCCCGTTCGTGTGCGGCGCCACCAACCTCGGCGAGGCGCTGCGGCGCATCGCCGAGGGCAGCGCGATGATCCGCACCAAGGGCGAGGCCGGCACCGGCAACGTGGTGGAGGCGGTGCGGCACCTGCGCAGCCTGCTCGACGACATGCGTCGCCTACAGGGTGCGAGCGGCGAGCAGCTGTACGCCATGGCGAAGGATCTGCAGGCCCCGATCGAGCTCGTGCGCTGGGTGGCCGAGCATGGGCGGCTTCCCGTGCCGATGTTCACGGCAGGCGGCATCGCAACTCCGGCGGACGCGGCGCTGATGATGCAGCTCGGCGCCGAGGGCGTGTTCGTGGGCAGCGGCATCTTCAAGAGCGACAGCCCCCAGGTACGCGCACGCGCGATAGTGGAGGCGACCACGCACTTCGCCGATCCGGAGACGATCGCGCGAGTGTCCACCGGCCTCGGCGGCGCGATGCCGGGTCTGGAAATGGCGTCGCTCGCGGGTGGTTCCAACGGCGGCACGTTCGCCGAGCGCGGCTGGTGATGCCTGCGCGTTGACGCGATCGCCGATTCGTCGTTCCATGGGGTTGCAGCATTACGCGCGCGAAGGGGTCGTGCGCGCTGCGGGGGAAGGACGAGGGGCTTGGCAATTTCGCCGATTGGCATGACTGTCGCGATGCCGGCATTGCAACAGACGCTCGGCGCGTGCTCATGCACGCCCGTGCAGTCGCCGACCCAGTCTCCCACGCAGTCGCCCGTGCAAGGCACACAGGCGGCCGCCGGCGCGCAGAGCATCACGTCGCTCGTGCCCGGATCGCTGCAGAGCGACCAGACGCTCGTCGACCAGGCCCTCTCCACGTTGCGCACGTCGGCGACGGGATCGCAGGTCGTCGACCGCTTGCTCGCGTCCGGCGCGAAGATCAACGTGATCAGCGATTCCGAGTTCGCGGCGCTCGGGCAGGGCGATTCGTACGCGTTCTACGATCCGACGAAGGACACGATGTTCCTGCGTCGCTCGGATCTCGCCGATCCGAGCAAGCGCGCGTTCGCGGCGGTCGCGATCGCGCACGAGGGAACGCATCTGCTCGACGACGTGGGCAAGGTGACCGATCCGATGGCCACGCGCATCACCAACCAGGTGATCGCGGCGGGCGGTCTGGAGACCGCCGCCGGCATCGAAGCGCGCAACCAGGGCGCGTTCGAAGTGATGATGGTGAAGGAGGCCCGCGCGTTCTTGATGGCGGGCCAGGTCGCTCGCGAGCTCGGCGTGAGCCTGCCAACGGCCGATCCCACCTCCGTGGCTGCCGCGGGCGGCAACGATCGCACGACCTACGCGAAGGTCTGGGAGCGCCTGCTGCAGTCGAACTACAACAAGCAGGGGCGCACCGCGGCCGTGCAATTCGCGTGACTTGCTCCCCGGTACGGCAGGGACTCGACGAACGAGCGACCATGTAGTTCCATGGAGGCGGAGGGGTGCGTCGCGTGCAAATCGTGCGGCGCTCGTGATCGCGCACGAGATGGTGCATGCCGCGGACGACATCACAGGGCTCGGCGACGGATGGGAGCGGCAGCGCAACGGTCTGCTCGCCGCGGAAGGCGTGAACGACCAAGCGACGTACAACGCCGTGTTCCAGCTGCTCGTGACGTCCGAAGAGGGCGGTTACAACCCCGAACAACGCACCGCCGCGCCGTTTCTGATGTGACGACCAGTAGCATCGGGGCGTGATCGATTCCGAACCAGCCGTTCCCACCGTCGGCGTGCTCGCGATGCAAGGGGCGTTCGCCGAGCACGTGCGCGCGCTGCGACGCATGAGCGTGCACGCGATCGAGGTGCGCACGAAGGCCGAGCTTGATTCGTGCGACGGCATCGTGATCCCCGGCGGGGAGAGCACGGCGATTCGCAAGGCGCTCGATCGGTGCGAGCTGCTCGCGCCCCTGCGAGAACGGATTGCGAGCGGAATGCCCGCCTTCGGCACGTGCGCGGGCATGATCGTGCTCGCCGACGCCGAACCCGACGGCGCGCCGCCGTGCTTGGGCCTGCTCGACGTCGACGTGCAACGCAACGGATGGGGCCGGCAATTGCACTCCGCAGAGTTGCCGATAGAGTACGGCGACGGCTCGACGAGCACGGGCGTGTTCATCCGCGCGCCTCGGATCACGCGCGTCGGCGAACGCGTGCAGGTGATCGCTCGTCTGGCAAACGGGGACCTGGAACCGATCGCCGTGCGGCAAGGTTCGATCATGGCGTCGTCCTTCCACCCCGAGCTGACCGACGACGATGCGCTGCATCGCTCGTTCGTGGACCTGGCGCGTTCACGAACGGCGAGTGGGGTATCCTCGCGAGCGGACATGCATCGAGACTGAGGAGGCGCACGCCATGGCCGGCCATTCCAAGTGGGCGAACATCAAGCACCGCAAGGGTGCGCAGGACAAGAAGCGCGGCATCCTCTTCAGTAAGCTCTCGCGCGCGATCACGGTGGCGGCGAAGATGGGCGGCGCGGATCCCGATTCCAACGCGACTCTGGCGCAGGCGATCCAGGCCGCCAAGGACCAGTCGATGCCGAAGGACAACATCGAGCGCGCGATCGCCAAGGGCGCCGGGCAGACCGAGGGCGAGAACTACGAGAACGTGCTGTACGAGGGCTACGGCCCCGACGGCGTGGCCGTGATGGTGGAGTGCCTCACCGACAACCGCAACCGCACGGCAGCGGAGGTGCGCCACGCATTCAGCCGCGCCGGTGGCTCGCTCGGCACCGACGGCTCGGTGGCGTGGATGTTCAACCGCGTGGGTGAGGTGCAGCTGGCCGAGGGCAGCGACGAGGACGAAGCGCTGCTCGCGGCGGCAGACGCGGGCGCTGAGGACATCTCGGGCGAGGACGGGATCGTGGTGGTCACGTGCGAGCCGGGTGCGGTGCAGGCGGTGCGCGGAGCGCTCGAGGATGGCGGCTTCACGGTGGAGCGCTCGGAGAGCGTGCTGCGCCCGTCGAACACGATCGAGCTCGGCGAGGACGGGCTGGGCAAGGTCATGCGCCTGATCGACGCGCTCGAGGACCTCGACGACGTGCAGAAGGTGAGCGCCAACTTCGAGGCCGACGACGCCGTGATGGAAGCGGTGCTCGGCGACGGCTGATCCCGCGGCGCTGACCGACCCGCAATTTGTCCCAAGGGGTGGAGGAAATTGCGGGCGGGTGGCGCGTCGCGGCCGAGCGCGCGGGTCGATCAGCTCGCGTTGCGCGTGCCTTCAGGCGAGATCCACGTGCTTGTCAGCGCGTCGTTCTCGATGACGTCGCCCGTCGAATCCAGTTCGCCGCCGCTCGTTCTGCGCGTGACCGCCGCCGTCGCGTTCTTGGAGAACGTGCGCAGCAGCGGCGCGCCGTGCGCGTAGAGGAGCGGCAGCCAGATCGGCACGGGCAGGTGCGCGGTGATCGAGTAGTCGAACGTGCCGGGGATCGACGAGACGAGCGCTTCGTAGGTGGATCCGGCGAGCGCGAGGAACACGATCGTGCGGACGCTCGCGGTGTCGGGACGAACGGTGAACAGGCGCACCACCAAGCCGCCGGCAAGCAGCGCGGTGAGCAGCCATGGGCGATCCCAGAGCATTCCCGTGGCGAGATAGGCGACGAGGAACCATGCTGCCTGTTGCGCGATGCGCGGACGCGGCGTGGGCGCGGGAGTGCGCGTGCCGAGGTAGTGCTGCACGGCGAGCGTGACGGAGCAGATGATCGCGAACGCGATTCCGAATTGCGGACCAACCCACCACGCTTGGCCGAGCAGCCACGGGTGCGCGTACCAGAGCGCGCCGCCGACGACGTGGATCTGGTCCAACGCGGGCCCGACGATGCACGCGGCGACGAAGATCCCGATGATGAGCAGGACGCGGTGCGGCATGCCCTCACGATACCGCGTTCGTCGGATTTGCGAACCTCGCGGCAGGAACGTCCGACGCGTCCTCGAACATGTGTTCGTGCACCCACGCGCAAGCAAGACGCAACACGTGCGAATCCTCGGCATCGATCCGGGCACCGCGGCGACCGGGTTCGGCGTGGTCGACCGGCACGGCGTGGGGCAGCTCGTGCCGATCTGGTACGACTGCCTTCGCACCAGCGCGCGTGATCCGATGCCGGATCGGCTCGTGCGCATCGCGCGCGCCACGCGGCAAGCGATCGAGCAGCTGCGCCCGCATGCGGTGGCGATCGAGGAGCTGTTCTTCGGCGCGAACGGCAAGGCGGCGCTCGCCGTGGGCCAGGCGCGCGGGGTGTGCATCGTGACGTGCGCGGAGGCGGGCATTCCGGTGTTCGAGTACACCAACAACGCGATCAAGCAGGCCGTGACCGGCTATGGGCGAGCCGACAAGCAGCAGGTCATGGAGATGGTTCGCGTGCAATTGCGGATGACGGAGCTGCCGCGACCCGATCACGCCGCCGACGCGCTCGCGGCAGCGATCACGCACGCGGGCGCAGCGGGGTCGCACGCGTCGTTGGCACGAGCCTGATCGATCGCCATGGAGTAGCGAACTGCTACCGGTTGCGTCCGGCGCGTTCGTCACACTCTCGGGAATGATCGCCCGCCTTGCAGGACGCTGCGTGCACGCAGATGCCGAATCCATCGTCGTCGACGTGAACGGTGTGGGATATCTCGTGCGCGCCACGACCGGAGTGATCCAAGCGGCGCAGCGCGATCCGGAAGGCGTCGTCGTGCATGTGCACACGAACGTCCGCGAGGACGCGATCCAGCTGTTCGGATTCGCCACGCGCACCGAGCAGCTCGTGTTCGAGCGACTCACCGCGCTGCAGGGCGTGGGGCCGAAAGTCGCCATCGGCGTGCTCAGCGCGATCTCGCCGCAGGACCTGCAGCGGGCCACGCTCACCGAGGACGTCGCGTTGCTGCAGAGCGTGCCGGGAGTCGGTCCCAAGGTGGCGCGCCGGATCGTCACGGAGCTCAAGGACAAGCTCGACGACGTGGTGGGCAGCGGCGTCACCACGTTCAGCGCGCACGTGGAAAGCGGCGATTCCGGATCGACGTTCTACGAGGCGCGCGAGGCGCTCGTGGGGCTGGGCATGTCGATCCTCGAGGCGGAAGCCTCGCTCGCGGGCACCGACAAAGGCGCGAGCGCGAGCGCGCGCGTGAAGCAGGCATTGGCGACCAGGCAGGTGCGAACATGACCGACGATCTCGACTTCGGCCCCAAGCCCGGCATTCCCAACGGCGAGGCAGCGCCGGTTCGCAGCCCGCTCAGCGACGCGGTGGAGCGACGCGGCGACGACGAGCTGGATCGGTCGCTGCGCCCGCGCACGCTCGACGAGTTCGTCGGCCAGCGGCGCGTGCGCGAGCAATTGGGCGTGTTCATCGACGCGGCTCGCCACCGCGACGAGGCGCTCGACCACGCCCTGTTCGCGGGTCCTCCCGGATTGGGCAAGTGCGTCACGCCGGACACGATGGTGTTCACCACGCACGGCATGGAACCGATCGGCGATCTCGGCACGATCGGCGGCGAGACCTGGCAGCCGATCACGCGTCCGATCGCGGGGTTGTACGGAACGCGCACGGCCGACTACTTCTACGACAACGGCGAGGGCGCGACGCTGCGCGTGACGACCCGATCCGGGTATCGCGTGGAGGGCACGCCGAACCATCCGCTGCTCGTGCGCGGCGGCGACGGCAGGCTGCAGTTCCGACGCCTCGGCGAGCTGCGAAACGGCGACGAGGTCGCGATCCGACTGGGCGCGCAGGTGTTCGGTTCCACCACGAAGCTGCACGTCGAGGGAGTGGGCATGCCCAGCATGTCCGATCCCGCGCACGCGCCGGACGAGCTGGAACCCGAGCTGGCGCGGCTGCTGGGTCTGATGCTCAGCGGCGGGCGATTGTCCCCCGGGGGCGACGGTTTCGTGTTCGTGGCGCGCGATTCGGCCCGCGCAGAGGAGATACGACGCATCGCGCAGTCGTGCTTGTGCCTTCACTTGGAGTCGTTCGGTTCGGGTCCGCTCGGAGAGCGATGGGGCGCGCGAAGCCCGCGGGTCGCCACGCTGCTGCGAGGGCTCGGACTCGAGCGCGACGGGTTCGGCGCGATCCCGGCGTGCGTGTATCGAGCTCCGCGACTGCTCGTCGCGGAATTCCTTCGTGGTGTGTTCTGGGGCGTCGAGCACGCCCCGGTGTTCACGCATCCCGAGCGCACGGTGATCGCGCACCTGCAGCTGATGCTCGCGAACATGGGCATCGAATCGGTGATCGCGCCGTCCGTGGACGGATGGGCGTTGCGGGCGAGCGCCGAACCTGCGGGATACGACACGTTCGATCCCGAGGACGCTCCGTCGATCCACGACCCGTACGCCGAGCTGGGCGGACAACGCCACCACGGGTCCGAACCCGACGACGCGGTCGTGCGGCTGCGCGACCGTGAACGCGCCGAATTGCGCACGGCGGTGGGTCGCGAGATGGCGGCCCAGCGGGTGGGCGCCGGTTCCAACGTTGGCTTCGGGCTCACCGCCGCGGGCGTGCTCGTCGCCCTCGACGGCGACAGCGCGGATTCGTATCGACGTGGCGGCGCCACGTCCGCCGACATCACGCCGGTCACCGTGGAGAACACAGGTTCGATCCAGATCATGGAGGCGAGCGTCACCGTCGCGGAAGTGGAACCGGGAGAGCGCGGACGCGCGCTGTTGCGCGACGCGGTGCACGACCATCAGGCTCTCGCGGTGCGCAGCGCCCGCTCCAAGCTTCGCCGCGACGAGATGGTCGAGCTGGCTTGGGAGCCGGTGACGTCGATCGAACCCGGTCATGCGCACACGGTGGACGTGAGCGTTCCGGACGGGCACACGTTCGTGGGCAACGGAATCGTCTGCCATAACACCACGCTCGCGAGCGTGGTGGCGAACGAACTCGGTTCGACGATGCACAACACCAGCGGACCGGCGCTCGAGAAGAAAGCGGACGTCGCGGCGATCCTCACGTCCCTCGGGCCGAACGACGTGTTGTTCATCGACGAGATCCATCGGTTGAGCACCGCGATCGAGGAAGTGCTCTACACGGCGATGGAGGACTACCAGATCGACATCGTGCTCGGACAAGGCCCGGCTGCGCGCACGCTGCGCCTGGACTTGGAACCGTTCACGCTCGTTGGCGCCACCACCCGCACCGGGCTGCTCACCACGCCCCTGCGCGATCGCTTCGGCATCACGCAGCGTCTCGAGTACTACGACGTCGACGAGCTCACTCAGGTCGTGCTGCGATCGGCCCGACTGATGGGCCTCGAGATCGACGCCGAAGCGGCGCAGGAGATCGCGTCGCGCTCGCGTGGCACGCCGCGAATCGCGAACCGGCTGCTGCGGCGCGTGCGCGACGTGGCGCAGGTGCGCTACGAGGGGCGGCTCACGCTCGACGTGTCGCACGAGGCGCTCGATCTCGTCGACATCGATCCGCAAGGACTCGACCGCATCGATCGACAGGTGCTCGAAACGATCCTGGTGAAGTTCGGCGGCGGTCCGGTGGGACTGTCCACGCTCGCGGTGGCGATCGGCGAGGAGCCGCACACCATCGAGGACGTGTACGAACCGTTCCTGCTGCAGCGCGGCTTCATCCAACGCACGCCGCGCGGACGGATCATCACGCCGCGCGGGCGCGCGCACCTCGGCGAGTCGGGCGTGGCGATCGCGCTTCCGGGCGAACTCTTCTAACGCTGCAACCAGCACGCCATGTATCCCGACAAACCAGATGGAGACGCGTCTTGGACGGGCGCGTCCGGACGGTGTGGAGGTATTCGATGGCGGTCAATCCCGTTGTTGCCGTAGGCGTGGGCGCGGGCGTCGCGACGGCGCTCGGCGTCGGGTTCGGCGTGACGAAGATCACCGACGCGATCGCGGAGAAGCATCCGAACGGATCGAGCGCGGATGGACCCGCCGCCGCGTGGTCTCTGGGCACCGGATTCCTCGGAGTCCTGACCACGGGCCTTGGCGTGTTCGCATCGGCCAGAGCGAACCCGATGGTCGGTGCAGGATTGATCGGCGCTGGGTCCGGCATGATGGTCGGCGCCGTGGCCAGTGGAATCGCGTTCACCGTTCGGCACGGCGTGGGCGTGGACACGCTGCGCGATTCGCTGGTCTCCAAGTACGACCACAATTGGAACGGTCAGCTGGAACTGGACGGATCGTTCTGGCGTCAACCCGAAACGATCCGCACCGAGCGGCGCGAGTGGGAGGACTCCGACGGCGACACGCACGTCGACTACGACCTCTACACGATCGACGCGCTCGCGAACACCGCCGACGCGAATCGTGATCGAATCGCGACGCGCGCGGAGCTGCGCGACACGATCAAGCGATACGACGAGAACGGCGACGACCGCCTGCAAGGCGCGGAAGCGCGTCGCTTCGATCGCGAGCTCGGCGAGCGCCAGATCTACTGACGACGAATCACTCGGGGCCGCCCGTGAGCCACTCGCGGTGGCTGGCGAGCACCTGATCGAACGTGTCGGGCGACACCAGTCCCCGCGTGCCGAGCGACGCGCCGAGCAAGCCGAGCGCGATGATCGACCATGCTTCCGTGTCGGGGTCGCGACCGTCGACCACGCCGCCCGCTGCAGCGCTCGACCGCACCATGTCGGCCACGTAGGCGTGCACGTCGCGCATGAGCGTTGCGAGGTGGTCGTCGATCGCGGCGATTCCCGTCGTTTCCACGAGCGCACGCACCCACACGCGCGCGACATGCGGCGCCGAGCGAACGAGTTCGATGAACGCGCGCCCGGGCATGCGCCAACGGCGCGCGGGCGATTCGCCATCGCAGAGTTCGTCCACACGCTGACGCAACGTGCCCCATGCATTGTCGATGCAGGCGACGTACAGCTGCTGTTTTGACCCGAAGTGTCGAAACAGCAACGCCTCGTTGACGTTCGCCTCGCGTGCGATCCGAGCGGTGGTCGTGCCCGCGAATCCGCGATCGGCGAACGCACGCGTCGCCGCGTCGACGATCGACGCGCGCCGCTGTGCCGCGGGCATGCGCGGCGTCGCGTCGTGCATGGACCCCGTGTCACGCCTCGACATTCGTCGGCTCCGTGACGTGCGCGAGCGCGAGTTCGAGCGGCGTGCCGGCTGGTGGGCGCCCGCCCGGTCGGAAGTGGATGGCGCGAGCCTGCTCGAAGAGCGTGGTCACCGCGCTCCAGACCTCGTCGCGCACCTCGGCGACGCGCTCGTCGGTGGGATCGACCTCGCGCGGAAATTGCAGCGGCTCGCCCCACACCACCGTCGTCCTCGGCCAGTGCTTGTACCAACGACTGCCGTACGATCGCGCTCGCTTGGATCCATACGCGGCCGCGGGCACGACTGGCACGCCCGTGCGAAGCGCGAGTCGAGCGAGCCCGTTGCGCGGGGTGCCCAGACCGTCGTGATCGAGCACGAGATGTCCCTCCATGAAGATCACGATCCCGTCGCCGGCTTCGAGGATGCGCGCCGCCACGTCGAGCGCCGCGTGGCTGCGCGAGCCTCCGCGATGCACGGGAAAGCCGCCGCCCCAGCGGATGAGCCGCCCGAGGATCGGCCATTCGAGCGCTTGGTGCTTCGCCATGAATCGCAGCTGGCGCCGTGGCTGCCCCAAGCCGAACACGAACGGATCGCCGAACGCGCCGTGCGGGGCGGGCGCGAGCAGGAAGCCGCCGTCGGCTGGCACGCGAGGCTGGTGCCCGTAGCCGCGATAGCGCATCCACCATCGGCCCGGTCGGGAGAACAGGACGCCGACGAGTCGTTGGATCCACGTGGTGTTGCGGTCGATCCAATCCTCGGGTGCCAGGTGGTCGATTCTCACGCCGGCACCTCGTCCACGTCTTCCGGCAAGCGGTCGGCAAAGCGCCCGGCGTCGCTGAGCGGGCGCAGCACGAGCATGCCCGCGACCACGGCGCACGCGAGCAGCACGAGCGCCAGCCGACTGGCGGCGAGCGCGCTCCAGCTGCCGTGCTCGTGCAGCAGCCAGAGCGATCCGCTCCAGAGCACGAGCGGTCCGATGCCGTTGGAGAGCTTGCCCACGAGGTTGTAGATGCCGAAGAACTCGCCGCGAGCGCGCGGGGGAGTGAGCCGCATCATCAGCACGCGATCGCTGGTCCACACGGCGCCGAGCGTGACACCCACCGACGGGCCGAGCACCCACACGAGCGTCGCGCTGCCGCTGATGCCCGCCGTGGCGAGCGTGGCCACCGCGAGCGCGAGGATGCCTTGCAACACGCGCTTGGGGCCGTGCCGCTCCACCAAGCGGCCGGCCACGAACCCGCCGATCGCGGCGCAGACCATCGCGATCGCGAGCACGAGCTGTCGATCGCCAGCGGAGAAGCCGCCGAGACGGTCCATGTACACGGTCATGTAGGCGATCACGGTGGCGATCGCGTCCACGTAGAGGAATCGCGCGATCAGGAATCGACCCACCGGCCGATGCTCGCGAGCGATCGTGCGGGCGGTGTACGCCACTTGCAGCACGGAGTGGCGCGCCACTTGGTGCAAGCGCATCGATTCGTCGCGCGGCGCGGTGCGCGGTTCGCGCACGAACAAGAAGATCGGCAGCGCGAACACGGCGAACAGGATCGCCGTGGGGACGAACGCGTGCTGCTTGTCGCCGTCGCCCACGATCAAGCCGAGCGCGGTGGAGCCCACGAGCACGCCCACGTATCCGAAGCCCACGCCGAGCCCGGAAACGGTTCCCCGATGCTCGAGCGGCGCCACGCGAGCCAAGAGCGGGTCGTACATGCTGAGCGAGAGCTGGTAGCAGAAGATCGCGATTCCGGCGACCATGAGCGCCACGGTGACGGAGGAGACGAATCCCAGCGCCGCGGTCGCCGCGACGCAGCCGGCGGTGAACACTGCAAGGAAGGGGAGCCGTCGACCGAACGCGTCGCTCACGGCGCCTGCCGCGGGCATGACGAGCACGAGCGCGAGCGCCACGCACAGGCCCATGACGCTGACGTTCCAGTCAGGGCGGCCGTGGTCTTCGATCACCCACTCGTTGAAGTAGAGCGTGATGACGGCGAACGAGAAGATCGTGTTCGCGAAGTCGTACATTGCCCACCCCAAGACGGGGCGCGACCAGATCGAGAATGTGGAGCGTGTGTCGACGTCGTTCATGGATCGCCCTTCGTAAGTATGCACTTACTTATAGCGACGGTTCGGGAGTCGGTCAAGACCGATGCACGAGCGTTCTATCATTCGCCGCGTGCACCCTCGCGCCTCCATGACGACCGACGATCTCGACTTCGACCTGCCGAGCGACCTCGTCGCGCAGCATCCAGCGCCCGAGCGCGGAGCATCGCAGCTGATGGTCCTGCGAGCCGGAAGCGGCATGCCGATCGACGTGGGGCGGTTCGACGGGCTGTTCGTCGACCAGCTCGACCCGAGCGATCTCGTCGTCGCGAACGACGCGCGCGTGCTGCACGCGCGACTTCGCTTGACCCGGCCAACGGGCGGTGCTGCGGAGGTGTTGTTGCTGACGCCGGTCGGACCGGGCGCGGCCGCAGGCTCGAGCCGGTGGAACGCGATGGCGCGCCCTGCGCGCAAGCTGCGCGATGGAATGGTTGCGACCACCCAGCACGGCGACGAGTCCGTGACGTTCGTGCGCCGCACGAGCGACCAGACGTGGGAGGTGGACCTGCCCGTCGAGGCCGACGACGTGCCGGTGTGGCTGCTCGCGCACGGCGAACTGCCGCTGCCGCCGTACGTGCACGAACGCGGGCAGGATCCCAATCGATACCAGACGGTGCACGCGCGCGCGGAGGGGTCGGTCGCGGCGCCTACGGCGGGCCTGCACTTCGACGATTCGCTGTGGACGCGCGTGCGGGATCGATGCGACGTGGTGCACCTCACGCTCCACGTTGGCGCCGGAACGTTCCTGCCGGTGTCGGACGGCGCGCTCGCGGACCACGCGATGCATCACGAGCGCTACGAGGTGCCGCCGGACGTGGACGAGGCGATTCGCGCCGCGCGTTCGGAGGGTCGGCGCATCGTCGCGATCGGAACCACGTCCACGCGCGTGCTCGAACACGTGTACGGATCCGCGAACCAACCGCTGCGCGGCGAGACGGATCTGTTTCTCGTGCCTGGGCACGAATGGGCGTGCGTCGGCGCGATGTTGACGAACTTCCACCTGCCCAAGTCCACGCTGATCGCGCTCGTGATGTCGTTCCTGGGGGAGCAGTCCACGCGCGAAGCGTACGCCGAAGCGATCCGTCGACGGATGCGCTTCTACTCGTTCGGCGACGCGATGTTCGTGCACGGACCGCCCGAGAACTGACGAGAATTCGATTCGGTTGAAGTCGGGGTCGAGCAGAGAGGGCGCGCGGCCGATACGAGAGCCGTGGAACGAAGCGCATACTCGCACGCACGCATGCGAATGCTCGTGCGCGCGTGCGTGCTCGCGCTCGCGCTGCTCGCGCTCGTGCCGGCGATGGCCTCGGCGTCGACGATCTCAGGCAAAGCGCTGCGGCGCGGCAACGAGACGGGCACCACTCCGTGGTGGGCGAAGTGCGACGGCGTCACCGCGAACGTGGCGCTTCGCATCAATGGCGGATCGCCGCAGTCGACGACGTGCAGCGGCGTGGACGGCTCGTTCACCTTCAGCGGCGTCACGCTGACGGGAACGTCCACGATCGTGATCTACCTGGACGACGCGAGCGATCGCGGCGCGCTGTGGTACCGCACCACCGAGACGAGCGACATCGCGGGCCTGTACGTGTCGCTGCAGCATGCTCGCCTCAAGCAGTACGCGGCCTGCGGCGCGACGTGCAACTTCACGAACGCGACGATCGACGCCTACGATGGCAGCACGAACTCGAAGCTGCCGCTCGACGCGACGGCGACCACGCTCGACACGCCGTCCACGGGCACGCAAACGGTGCTCTTCGTCGAGGCGAGCACCACGTACACCGCCGCGGCGACAACGACCCTGGACAAGCTGCGTTCCGACGGGGTGTTCAACGCGGGCGGCAACCTCGTCATCCTGCGCGGCACCACCAACTACGGGTCGGCGTACGGTTGCTCCGGCAGCGCGGCCGACAACAACAATCCCGAGACCCAGACCACGATCTGCATCGCCACGGTCGCGAGTTTCGCAACGTCCGCGGGTGGCAACCTCCGGTTCACGATGGACCGAGGCCCCACCAAGATAGCGGAGATGCAGTTCAGCGGCAGCGCGACCTACTACTCGCTCTGGCGCGTGGAGGTCCGTCCGCAGGCGAACTCGTCGAACCTGAGCACGCAGAGCATGCGCATCGCGGAGCTGGACGCCGGCAACGCGGGGTACAGCATGGTGCTGCACAACGGCTGGATCATCTCGGCAACGCGCGCGGGCGGCAGCGGCAACATCGTGATCGGCGACGGCGTGCAGGTTCGCTCCACGAACGCCGCCGGTAACCTGTCGTACCGCGTGGAAGCCACCGGCAGCATCACCGGCGACGGCGAGTTCATCCGCAACACGAGCGGCGGGCTGAACATCATCCACATGTGCCCGACGACCGGCTCCACGGTCACCCTCGGGACCACGGGCGGATCGAAGATCTGGAAGACCGCCGACGTGCGCGTCTTCGCGCCGGCGAGCGGCAGCGCCACCGTTCGGCTCGCGTCGGGCGGTTCAGGCGCCATCGACGTGCAGGGGCTGCTCGACGTCGCGTCCTCGAATACCGGACCTGGCGACTCGGTGTGCACCGCCGGGGGCGGCGCCGTCACGCTCGACGCCAACACGAACGACCGCCAGATCACGTTCACGAACGACACGACGTTCACCGACTACGGGGCGCGCGTGAACGAGGGCGGCACATTCCTCGCGTCCGACACGTACGACCTGAACCTCGGAGCGGGGCAGGCGACGGTGCTCGCCGACGGCGCCAGCGGACGAAACGCGGTGTGGACAGGAGCGGGGCGCGCGCTCGCCACGACGGGCGCGATGACGGTCACCGCTGGATCCACCAACGACGACGCGACGTTCACGAGTGGCGCAGGCTCGGTGACGGTGGGCGGCTCGCTCCTGGTACAGGGCACCGCGGCGGGCGCGGACGCGCTCGCGGCGATGGGCGCCTCGGCCGTGGACGTCGACGGCGACGTGACGATCTCCAGCACGAACGGCACATCCACTGCGGCGTACCAGGTGGTCGGCGCGGGATCGCTCGCGATCCAAGGCTCGTTCCGGCGCGCGGGCGGCACGAGCGCGTCGTTCGCCGCGGGTTCGGGCAGCGTCACGTTCGACGGGGCCGGGATCTCGTTCCTGTCGCAGGACGCGAACTCGACGACCTTCAACGACCTGCGCAACGTCACGGCCGGCAAGGTGGTGCGCGTCTCCACGGCGGGCACGTGGTCGGTGGCCAACGAGCTGCGCCTTCAGGGCACGAGCTGCGACGCGCGCGCGGGCATCGCGTCCACGCAGGACGGGGTGCAGTACGCGATGTCAGTCGCGAGCGCCAGCGTGCAGTACGCCGACATCGGCGACTTCAACCAGACGTCGGCGACGAAGACGGCCGCCAGCTCGATCGGCGTCGATCCGTGGTCCAACAACGCGGGCTGGTCGTTCACGTCGCCGTGCGCCACCTACGCGATCACTGGCAACGCGCTCGACGCGGACGGGGGCGGGGGCTGGTCGCAGTGCAACGGCGCGACGCAGAATCTCGCGCTCGACGTGAATGGGTTCAAGCCGATCCCGACGTCGTGCGCCGCGGGAACGGGCGCGTTCTCGATCCAGGCTCGCACCCAGCCGGGCGACCTGCTGCTCGTGTTCATGAATCCGTCGAGCGCGGGCGACAAGGGCGCGACGTACTCGCTGGGACCAGCGGTCGCGGGACCCGTCTCGGGACTGGTGATCGCACGCGGCCAAGTTCGAGTCTCGACGGCGCCCAGCGGCACGATGACGCCCACGATCATGTCGCGATACGACTCGTCGATCAGCACGTGGCACGCGGGCGAGCCGGACATCCCGGTGGACGTGACCACCACCGCGGTCACCGCGACGAGCGCGGAACTGATGATCGAGTCGTCGAGCAGGCTGCTCGTCTCGACGCGGCGCGTGGACGTCGCGGCGATCGACCTCGCCGGGCAGTTGGACGTGGGCGCGAACGCGGTGAGCGTCGCGTCCTCGGGCACCAATTCCTCGTGCACCGCCGCGATCGGAACGAGCGTGCCGATGTGCATTCGCTCGGGCGGCGCGTTCGCGTCGACCGCGGCGAGCACGTTCGACTACCTGGGCACGGCGGCCACCGACGTGTGGCCCACCACCTACGGCGTGCTGCGCGTCCTCCCAGCGGCGAGTCCGACGTATCGCCTGGGTGTGAGCGGATCGAGCGACCCGATCGTGGCGCAAGGAGGACTCGCGATCGGAACGGGAACCAGCGGCCAGGCCGTGATCGTCGACACGAGCGCGTACGCGCCCAACGTGACCGTCACCGGCGCCGCGACCGTCGCGCGATATGCGACGCTCTCCGGCAGCGGCGCGGGCACGATCCTCGTCAACGGAACGCTCACCGGGCTGGGCGCGATCGACCTCACCGGCGGCACGGTGCAGGTGACGACTCCTGAATCGGTCGCGTCACCGACCTTCGGCGGCACCGGCGGCGTCGCGTGGACATGGCGCTTCAACGATCTCGTCGTGGACCTCGCGGCGAGCACCTCGTCCAACCGAACCGTGGTCGTCGGCGCGCTTGGAACGATGGGCGTGCGCGGCAACCTCGCGATCGGCGCGTCGTCGTCGACGATGGCGATGACGCTCGACCTCGACACGAACGATCCGACGTTCGACGTGGACGGCGACCTCACGATCCGCGCGCGCGGCCGACTGACCGCGTCGTCGATGGCCACTCCAGGCGCGCTCTCGATCGGTCGCGACTTCGTCAACGACTCCGACACGGCGTCCGGGTTCACCGCGTCCGGCGGCCGCGTCGACCTCGACGGCGCGACCACCGGCACGGTGCGCGGCACGCGCAACACGACGTTCGCGACGCTCGCGATTCAGCCAGTCGCCGCCAAACAGGTGCGCTTCGACACGTCGCGCAACACGACCGTGTCTGGAACGCTGCTGGCGAGCGGCGGCTCGTGCCAGATCACCGTCGACCTGCAATCGACGAGCGCGGGGGTGGCCACTGCTTTGAACGTCACCGGAACCGCCGTGCTCGAGTACGCCACGATTCGCGATCTCACCACAAGCGTGGCGCAGACCGCGTACCGCACCGGGGACCTGGGCAACACCAGCGGCTGGACCTACAGCGGCGGATGCCCCTACCTCGGAGCGACCGACATGTACGTCGACGACGCGAACGCGAGCGCGGGATCGACGCACCCGACCACGATCGTCTCGGCGACGCCGCACCTGTCGTTCCGCAACCGGATCGGGCAAGCCGCGAACGCGCAGCAGGTCGAGGTGCTGTCGACCCCGCTCGATGACGTGGTGGCGCTCTGGCACATGGACTCCACGCCGGGCGTGGTGCAGGACTCGACGGCGAACGACCTGGATCTCACGCTCTCCGGATCGCCCGCGACGGTTTCGGGCGCGACGAACTTCCAGCAAGCCATGGACCTGAACGGCACGAGCCAGTACGCCACGTCCGCGGTTTCCGGACTGCTGCAACTGCCGTCGAGCTTCACGGTGGAAGCGTGGATCAAGCCCGATTCGATCGGTGGCACGCGGACGATCGTGGAACGCGGCGACGCGGGCGGATCCAATCGGAACTTCGCGCTGCGTATCGTCGGCGGCAACCTGCAGGCTCGCGTCACGCGCGCAGCGCCGACCACTGACGTCACCGTGTCGGCCACTGCCACAGGTCTGGACGACGGCGCGTGGCACCACGTTGCGATGACGATGGACGCCGGCTACCAGCTGCGACTCTTCCGCGACGGCACGGAGGTGGGCACGACCACGAACGTTGGCGGCGCGGCATGGTCGAGCGCCGCTGCCGCTTCGATCGGCCGGTCGAGCGCCGGCAGCGACTACTTCGACGGCGCCATCGACGACGTGCGCGTCTCTTCCGTGGCGCACGGCGCGACCGAAATCCTCGGAGCAGTGAAAACCACGCAGCCGCACGCGACGAGCGTCTGGACCAGCGGGCAGCTCGCGACGACCTGCTCGGATTCGGCACGATGCGGCGACGTGATCTACGGCGGTTCGTCGCTGCAGTTGAACGACGCGCGGTGGTACGCACGGGTGCGCATGCGTCAGACCGTGGGCAATTCGTGGAGCGCGTGGAGCGGCGCGGATTGGTTCGGCACGACTGTGTGGACGTACTCGATCACGATTCCCGACGGCGCTCCGGCGTTTGGTTCCGTCCTTCCGGGAACCACCGTCACGACCAGCTCTCGCTTGGAGGTGGCGACGACCGACCCGGACGGATACCAACTGCTGGCGAACGATCCAGACGATGACGGCGATTTCGTCGGCACGTCGACCATTCCTCGGTGGAGCAGCGAACCAACGTCCCCTGGCGCATGGCCGATCGGCACGCCGGTCGGCTTCGGAATGACGGTCCTCTCGGCAACCGGCGGCAAGAACCCGGCCTGGGGCGCGGGCACGACGTTGCAGGACGTGTCGCTCCTCAACTGGATCGGCTTGCGCCAAGCCACGATGGGCACGCTGCACGAGCGAACGAGCGACACCGGCGGCACGCCCGACACGGTGGTGGTCGGATTCCGGCTCGGCACGAGCGGCACAGCCCCACCGGGCAGTTATGCCAGCACCGTCACCTACACGATCCTGCCGCGACCGTAGCCTAAGCGCGCTGGCGCGTAGGATGGCCCGGTGACTTCTCCCGCAGCCACGACGACCGGGCAGGTCGACTGTTTTCGCCTCACCGCCACCAGCGGGCGCGCCCGTGCTGGCTTGCTGCGCACCGCGCACGGCACCGTGCAGACCCCCGTCTTCATGCCGGTAGGGACGAAGGCGACCGTGAAATCGGTGTCCGCGGACGAGCTCGTCGGATTGCGCGCGCAGGTGGTGCTCGGCAACACGTACCACCTCGTCCTGCGTCCGGGCGTGGACCAGATCGCCGCCGCGGGCGGGTTGCATCGGATCATGCGCTGGCCGCGTTCGATATTGACCGACAGCGGCGGCTTCCAAGTGTTCAGCTTGCGCCACACGCTGCGGCTCGACGACGAAGGCGTGGTGTTTCGCAGCGTCTACGACGGCGCGCAGGTGGAGTTCACCCCGCAGAACGTCGCGCGCGCGCAGGCGCAGCTCGGCAGCGACATCGCGATGGTGCTGGACGAGTGCCCCGCGGGCGACGCGCCGCGCCCGGACGTGGAATCCGCGGCGGCCCGCACGAGTCGCTGGGCCGCCATGGCGCGGGAGGCGCATCTTGGCTTGCGTGCCGATCGCGACGGGGTCGGCGGATTGGGAGCGGACTGGTCGATCACCGGCCAGCCACAGCTGCAATTCGGGATCGTGCAGGGAGGCGTGCACGCGGATCTTCGCGAACGCAGCGCGCGCGAGCTGCTCGACATCGGCTTCGACGGCTATGCGATCGGTGGGTTGAGCGTGGGGGAGGATCCCGAGCGCACGATGCCAGCGCTCCAGGTGGCGACTGACTTGCTTCCCGTCGATCGTCCGCGCTACTACATGGGCATCGGCGATCCGATCGGCGTGCTCGACGTGATCGATCGCGGCGTCGACATGTTCGACTGCGTGCTGCCGACGCGTCTGGGTCGCACCGCCAGCGCGATGGTTCCCGTCGACGTGCATCCGCGCGCACGCCTGAACATGCGCGCCGCCTACAACGTGGGCGACCGCGCTCCGATCCTGCCCGGCTGCACGTGCGTCGCCTGCAGCGGCGAGTACACACGCGAGTACGTGCGGCACTTGTTCCAGCAGGATGAGATCCTCGGTCTGCGACTCGTCACGCTGCACAACTTGCACGTGATGATCGATCTGGTTCGCCGCGCTCGCACCGCGATCGCCGCCGGGCAGTGGCACCGCGGCTGGTACGAGCGTGAACGCGAACGCTGGCTGCCAGCGAGCTGATGCCCACCCATTGCCCAGGCTTCGTCATCCAGCGTCACGAAAAACGACACGCTGGATGACCAACCTTGGGCAGGAGGGGGGGGATGCTGCAACGAGTGGCCCGTTCGAATCGAAAGACAGGCACGGGCAGGTGCCCGGTTGGGACGAGGACGAGGACGAGGCATGTTGCCGCTGTTGGTGCTGTTGGGAACGATCGCAGGTGCGTGGTACCTGCTGATCGTGCGTCCCCAGCAAGACCAGCAGTCGCGACACGGACAGCTCGTCGATCGATTGCAGGTGGGCGACCATGTGCTCACGGTCGGCGGCATCTACGGCCGGGTCGTCGCGGTCGAAGGATCGTCGGTGGTGCTCGAACTTGCGCCTGGCCTGCAATCGCGAATCGCGACCGACGGCATCGCACGCATCGTGCAAGCCGGCGATGCGAGACTGCCCTCGGCCGCGCCCCAGCAGCAAACAATCGAACAAGCACGGACACCCGACATGCACCAGGAACAGCAGCACTCACACGAGCAGCCCATGCCGCAGTTTTCGGCGCCCGCGTGGGCACCGCCGCAGCAGCCTTACGCAGCGCCGCAGTACCAGCAGGCGCACATGCCCGCGCCCGCGCCCGCTCCGGCATCACCTGCGACTACCGTGCTGCGGGCTCACGTAGTGGATGCGATTCCGAGCTTCGAGCCGCGCCCTTGGGGCGATCTCGTGCCTCGCAACGCTCCGCCGGTCGCGCACGCGCAACCAGTGGCGCACGTGGCGCAGCCGGTGCACCTGCACGCGCCGTTCGTCGCGCCGATCGCGCATGCGGCGCCGGTGCAGTTGCAGACGCTCGTCGCGCACGCGCCTGCGCACCACGGGCCCGCGGCACCCGATGCCGCTCCGATCGCCCGTCGCAAGCATTCGCGCGCGCCACAGAACATGGGCAGCTCGCTGCGTCTGGACGATCCCACGCTCCGCGACGCGATGGATCGGGCGCGCAACGAACGCAGCGAACTCGCGGGCGAATACCGCAAGCTCACGGCGCCGCTCGTCGACACGTCTGCAGGCGCGCCACAGCCGCAGCAGCACGCGACCACCCCGGCGGCGATGCCGCGTCCCGTCGTGGGCCCACCGTCCGACGTGATCGATCCGGCGCTGTCGCCGTCGGCGTTCCAGCGTCGTGCGCCGTACGCGCCGGATCCTGCATTGCAGCCCGAGCTGGCACCAGCGCAGGCGCCGGTTCCTGCCCCGATGTTCACGGCCACCTCGGCCTGACCGGCTGCCACTGGGAGCCGACCGCCGAACTCCCTTCGCGCCATCGGCCAATCCGTTCAGGCACGCCGTTCGCGTGCATCGACCGGGACGGGTAGGCTACCGGCATGAGGGACCAGAGGAATCAGAATCGGCGTCCGGAGGACGGACGCTCGCATCTCGTCGTGCTCGGACTCGTCGTCGCGGTGTTGGCCGGGGTGTTCGCCGCCGGTTACTACAACAAGGTGCATCTCGGCCTCGACCTGCAAGGTGGTCTTGAGGTCGTGATGAAGGCCACGCCGACCGACGGCAAGGACCTCACGAGCGAGCAGCTCGAACAGTCCGTCGAGGTGATTCGCGATCGCGTCGACGGCCTCGGCGTGTCCGAGCCGGAGATTCGCACCCAGGGAAGCGACCAGATCGTCGTGTCGCTTCCAGGCATCAAGGATCCCGAGAAGGCCGTGGCCGTGGTCGGTTCGACCGCGCAGCTGCGGTTCTACTCGTGGGAGGACAACGTCGTCGACGGCAAGGCGTTCCGCAGCGCGTACGAAGCGTTGCGCTCGTCGCAGGAGCGCGCGGAGAAGTCGGTCGCCGAAGCGAAGAAGAAGGACAAGGACTTCGTCCGCCAGCTCTACATCTTCGACGCGGACAAGAAGCTCGTCGCGGGTCCCGCGAACACCGAGGAGCGCTTGCTCGAGCAGGCGCGCGACCAGCTGCTCGCGACGGACGTGAAAGAGCGCGCCGAGGGGTGGGAAAAGATCGCGTCCGACGCCGAACCCTCCTTGCCCAAGGATTGGAAAGTCTTCGAGGTACCGGTTGGCGAAGTGCTGCTCCATGGCCCGCCGGAAGAGATCGTCGGCAACGACGTGACCTTGCAGGACGGCGGCAAGTTCGATCGTTCCACTGGCGCGTACGTGCTGCTCGACGACAATCCGGGACTGACCGGCGATCGCATCCGCAGCGCGTCCGCCGAGGCGGGGCAGGGTGGCTGGGTCACGTCGATGATCTTCGATCGCAAGGGCGGCAAGCAGTTCGGCGAGGTCACCGAGCAGATCGCGCAGGACGGCGCACTCGCCGGCACGCCACATCGATTCGCGATCGTGCTCGACGACGAGATCAAGTCGATCCCACAGATCGATTTCGAGCAGTACCCGACCGGCATCAAGGGCAACCAGGCGCAGATCAGCGGGCTCGACAGCCGCGACGAGGCCACCAACCTCGCGCTCGTGCTCAACACCGGCGCCCTGCCGGTCCGCTTCGAAGTGGTGTCGAAGACGCTCGTCTCTGCCACGCTCGGCGACCAGTCGCTTCGCCAAGGCCTGATCGCGGGCGCGGTCGGTCTGGGCATCGTGATGCTGTACTTGCTGTTGTTCTACCGCGTGCTCGGCTTGATCGCCGACCTCGCGTTGCTCGTGTTCGCGTTCATCTTCTACGGGATCATCGTGATGATCCCGGTGACGATGACGCTGCCCGGCATCGCCGGCGCGATCCTCACGATCGGCGTCGCTGCGGACGCGAACATCATCATCTTCGAACGCATCCGCGAGGAGTACCGCGCTGGGCGAAACGTGGTCCAGTCGATCCGCGCGGGCTACAAGAAGGGCTTCGCGACGATCCTCGACGCGAGCGCGGTCACGCTGATCACGGCCGTGCTGCTCGTCGTGATCTCGATCGGCTCGGTTCGCGGCTTCGCGGTGCTGCTCGGCATCGGCACGCTGCTGTCGATCTTCACCGCTGTGTTCTTCACACACGCGATGCTGAGCCTGCTCGCGCAGTTCAAGGCGTTCCAGAAAGCATGGGTCATCGGTGGCTCGCGCAAGCACAAGGGACCTCGGTTCCACATCCCGTGGATGCGCTGGCGGCGCTGGCTGCTGACGCTCACGGCGACGATCATCATCGGTTCTGGGCTGGTCGTCGCGGTGAAGGGCCTGAATCTCGGCGTGGACTTCAAGAGCGGCACGCGCTTCGACGTGCACTTCACCACGGACGCGACTCCCGAACAGGTTCGCGACGTGCTCGCGTCGGTGGACGATTCGTACGCGAACGCCACGATCCAAGAAACCGAGTCCACGGTTCAGGGCACATCCAAGGGCGGGTCCTCCTTCGCGATCACGGTCGACAAGCTCAAGGGCGGCGACAAGGGCGCGACCGGCACCGCCGACGAGCAAGAGCAGGCGCGTCAGGAGTCGGCGCAGCGCGATGTGCGGCAAGCGCTCGACAAGCAGTTCGACTTGGCGACCGACGGATTCAGCGTGCAGACGATCGGCCCGTCGTTCGGCAAGCAGGTGCTCGAACTGGCGATCATCGCGGTGCTCGTGAGCCTCGTGCTCGAGAGCATGTACATCTGGTGGCGATTCGAGTTCGTGTACGCGATTCCCGTGCTCGTGGCACTGGTGCACGACATGGCGTTCTCGGCCGGCATGTTCGCGCTCACCGGTCGCGAATTCAAGTCGACCACCGTGGCCGCGTTGCTCACGATCCTCGGCTACTCGTTGTACGACACGGTGATCGTGTTCGACCGCATCCGCGAGAACGTGCACGTGATGCGCCGAAGCTCGTTCCGCTCGATCGCGACCACGTCGATCAACGAGGTGCTGACGCGCTCGCTGAACACGTCCGTCGTGGTGCTGCTGCCAACGCTCGCGCTGTTCCTGTTCGGCGGCGAAACGCTCCAGGACTTCGCGTTCGCGCTGCTGATCGGCGTCGCGATCGGCATGTTCAGCTCGATCACGGTCGCGACGCCGCTGCTGTGCTGGCTGAAGGAGCGCGACCCCGCGTGGCAGAAGCGTCTGCAGGCCGAAGAGGCCGCGCACGCCGCGTCGACGGGAACCACCGTTGCCGTCACATCGGCCGACGACACCGCCGACGCGGACGCCACCGCCGCCCGCACCTGAGGACACGGGGCCGCATGGGGTCAGCGTGAGCGTGTGCGCAGGTAGCGGATCCGGACCGGCGAATAGGATGCCATGACCGTGCCGCTTCCGCCCGCCTCGTTCACCTTCGCTCCGTGCGATCTCGCGCTCGTCGACGCGCTTCGCGCCGAATTGCGTTGCACCGAGACGTTCGCGTGGGTGCTCGCTCGACGAGGCGTGTCGGTGGAACAGGCTCGTGCGCTCTTGAGCGACGACCCTGCCGCAGACGAGGCGCAGCTGCACGATCCGATGCTGCTCGGCGACATGGCGGCGGCAGTCGAACGGATCCGCTTCGCGATCGAGCACGACGAGCAGATCGTGGTGCATGGCGACTACGACGCGGACGGCGTGTGCGCGACGACCGTGCTCGTGGAGGCGCTCGAATCGCTCGGCGCGGAGCACGTCAGCGCATTCCTGCCCGACCGTTTCAGCAACGGCTACGGCCTGCAGCTCGACCAGATCGAGCGCTTCGCACGCGACGGGATGCGGCTGCTGATAGCGGTCGATTGCGGCATCACCGCCGTCGAGCCGATCGCGCAAGCTCGCGACCTCGGGATGGACGTGATCGTGTGCGATCACCACCAACCAGGCGAGCAGCTGCCCGACGCGATCCTGTGCTCGACGCGCCCGAGCGACTATCCGTTCCCGGACATCTGCGCCACGGTCGTCGCCGGAAAGCTCGCCAGCGCGCTCGGGGCGCCATCTACGCCAGCGCGGCAGGAACTCGAAGCGATCGCGACGGTTGCCGACTGCATGCCGCTCGTCGGCGAGAACCGAGCCATCGTGCGATGCGGATTGCGAGCGCTGCGCTCGACCACGCGACCCGGCTTGCGAGCGCTCGCCGAGCAATGCGGCGTCCGCACGCCGGACATCGACGCCGATGCGATCGCGTTCAAGCTCGCGCCACGCATCAACGCGGTCGGACGAATCAGCCAGAGCGAGCGCGCCTACGAGCTGCTGCGCGCCGAGTCGAGCGATGCGCCTCGGTTGGCGGCGGCGATCGACGAGACGAACCAGGAACGTCGCCGGATCGAGAAGACGATCTGCGACGAAGCGGTCGCACAGGTCGAATCGTGGACCGAGCAGCAGCGCGCCGCGCGCATCTACGTGGTGCATGGCCGGGGTTGGAACGAGGGCGTGGTCGGCATCGTCGCGTCGCGCCTCGTCGAACGGTATTGGCGGCCGGTCGTTGTGATCGCCGACGGCGATCCGGCGCGCGGATCGGGACGCTCGATCGATGGCGTGGACCTGCATGCTGCGCTCGCCGCCTGCGACGACTTGCTGCTTCGCTGGGGCGGGCATTCGCAGGCCGGTGGCGTCACGGTGGATCCGTCGCGCATCGACGAGCTGCGGAATCGTCTCGCCGAGTGGGGGGACGAGCACGTCGATCCAGCGACGATGGCTCCGCACGACGCGATCGACGCGATCGTGCACCGCCGCGACATCGGGTTCGAGCTGGTGCACGAGTTCGAGCGGCTCGCGCCGTTCGGAACGGGCTGGCCGCGACCGCGCTTGCTCGGCGTCGACGCGACGATCGAGCAAGCCAGCGCGGTGGGCGGCGACGGAACGCACCTGCGCTGCACCGTCGTGATCGACGAAGTTCGCACCGCGGGGATCGGATTCGGCCTCGCGCCGATGCTGAGCGAGATCACCGGGCGTTCGGTCGATGTCGCGATGCGTCCCTCGATCAACCGGTTCCGCGGCGTCGAGAGCGTTCAGGTGCAGATCGATCGCATCTACCCGCACGCGAAGGATGACGAGGCGTGCGTCGATGCCGCGTGGTGCGCCGCCGCGTGCACGCACGAGCACCCCGACCGGATCGCCGCTCGCGCGTTGCTCGACCGCGCACGCGAGCTCGTCGGTCCGATCGACGAGGGCAGCGATCCCGACCGGCCGCCCGCGCTCGAGCCGCTGCTGTCTCGGGCTGGAACCGTCGATCTGCGCAACCGTGGCTTGGGTGCGGCGCACGTGGCGCAGCTGCTCGCGGCCAACGCGTCGGTGCTCGTCGTGGTTGCTGACGTGCCGCGGCGACGCGCGCTCCTCGAGCCGCTCGGCATCAGGGACCGATTCGGCGCTGTCGAAATGGTGGTTGCCGGTGATCGCGTGAAACGTGGCGCGCTTGGGACCGCGCTCGCGCGTGCGGCGACTGCATCGCGCTCGTTCGTGGTGTGCGACCACGCCACGCTCGACGTGGTGCACGCGTCCGCGAACCGGTTCGACGTGGTCGTCGTAGTGGATCCGCCCACTACCGAATCCGCGCGCGACCTGCTCGCGGCCTGGCACGCCAACAGCACGATCCATCTCGTGTTCGGCGCCCGCGAGCAGCGTTTCAGCGCCGACGCGCTTCGCGCTGCGCTCGACGTTCGCGCCACGCTGGCCGACACATGGCGACACTTGCGCGACGAGGGCGCGGCGGACGATCCAACGCTCGAGCAACTATGGTGGGGTGCCGGTGCGCATTCGCGTTCGGCCACTGCAATAGTGCACGGCCTGCACACGCTGATGGATCGTGGGTTGCTCGAGCTCTCGGCCGACGGCTCGCTGCGGATCACGCAACCGTCGCCCGCTGCCGCGTCGACCTCCGCCTGAACGGGTAATCTGTGGGTTCATGACGCAACCCGACGAGACCGCGGCGATCGAGCCGACCACGCCCGACGAGCACGACTCGTCGACGCTCGCGCTCGACTCGTCGGTGGACCAGCTTCCCGACCACCTGCGCGTGCTGCTCGGAAGCCTCGTCGAGAAGGTCGAATCCGCTCCGCAATCGATCGACGTCGACACGGTTCGTCGCGCGTTCTGCTTCGCCAACGAGCACCATGCCGGGCAGAAGCGCAAGAGCGGCGAGGACTACATCGTCCACCCGGTCGAAGTCGCGATGCTCACCGTCGACTTGATGCTGGACACCGATTCGGTGATCGCGGCGCTGCTGCACGACGTGGTGGAGGACACCGCCGTTTCCACCGACGAGGTCACGCAGCGCTTCGGCGCGGACGTCGCGCATCTGGTGGAAGGCGTCACCAAGCTCTCGAAGATCAATTTCGCCAGCCGCGAGCAGGCCCAGATCGAGACGTATCGCAAGATGATCGTGGCGATGGCGCACGACTATCGCGTGATCTTGATCAAGCTCGCGGATCGGTTGCACAACATGCGCACGATCCGTTACCTCGCCAAGCAGAAGCAGCTCAACAAGGCGAAGGAAACGGTCGAGATCTACGCGCCGATCGCGCATCGCCTCGGTGTGCACTCGATCAAGTGGGAACTCGAGGACCTGTCGTTCGCGGTGCTGTACCCGCGCAAGTACGCCGACATTCAGCAGATGGTGCAGACGCGCAAGAGCGATCGCGAACGGCTCATGCGCCAAGCGAACGAGCAGCTCGTCGAGGCGCTCGGCGACGTGGGCATCGAGGCCGATATCTCCGGCCGTACGAAGCACTTCTACTCGATCTTCCAGAAGATGCAGAAGAAGGGCAAGGAGTTCAACGAGATCTACGATCTCACCGGCATCCGCGTGATCGTCGACAAGCTCAGCAACTGCTACGGCGCGATCGGCATCATCCACTCGATCTGGACGCCGCTGCCGGGACGCTTCAAGGACTACATCGCGATCCCGAAGATGAACGGGTACCAGTCGCTGCACACCACGGTAGTGGGGCCGGGTGGCAAACCGCTCGAGATCCAGGTGCGCACCGCGGAGATGCATCGCACGGCCGAGTTCGGCATCGCCGCGCACGTGATGTACAAAGAGGCGGGCAAGCCTGGGCGCAAGGCGCAGGCCGCCGCGGCTCGCAAGGCCGAAGACTGGATCCGCAACATTCGCGAGTGGGAGGCGCAGGCCACCGATTCGCAGCAGTTCATGGAGGGGCTGCGCTTCGACCTGTACGACGACGAGGTGTACGTCTTCACGCCCAAGGGAGAAGTGAAGTCGCTCGCGGCCGGCGCGACCCCACTCGACTTCGCGTACTCGGTGCACACGGACGTCGGGCATCGCTGCGTGGGCGCGAAAGTGAACGGGCGAATCGTGCCGCTCAGCTACACCTTGCAGAGCGGCGACACCGTCGAAGTCCTGACGTCCAACCAGCTCGACAAGGCGCCGAGCCGTGACTGGATCAACATCGCGCAGACGAATCGCGCGCGCTCGAAGATCCGCGCGTTCTTCGCGCGCGAGCGTCGCGAGGACTACGAGCAGCGCGGCCGCGATTCGCTCGTGGACGCGCTCAAGCGCCAATCGATCCCACATGCGAAAATCGCGTCCAGCTCGCTGCTCGCCGGCGTGATCCGCGAGCTCGGGTTCAAGAAGGCGGAGGAGTTCTACGTCGCGCTCGGGCGCGGCAAGTTCGCGCCGAGCATCGTCGTGGAGAAGGTGCTGCAGCAGCTGAAGACCGACGAGGCCGTGCCCGACGAGGCGCCGCTCGGCGTGCCGATCAAACCGCAGCGACGCCAAGTGCGCAGTGGCGACGATTTCGGCGTGCGCGTCGAAGGCATCGAAGACACCGCGGGCGTGGCGGTGCGCATGGCCAAGTGCTGCATGCCGGTGCCGGGTGATCCGATCAAGGGCTACATCTCGCTCGGTCGCGGGATCACGATCCATCGCAGCGACTGCCCGAACGTGAAGGCGCTCGAGCGCACGCCCGAACGCTTCACGCCCGTTCACTGGGAAGGACGACCGGACGCGGCGTTCCGCGCGGAGATCCAGATCGAAGCATGGGATCGCGTGCGCCTGCTGGAGGAGATCAGCCGCACGATCGCCGAGCACGGCTGCAACATCGTGCAGCACATGGGCGTGGTCGACGAGGAGCTCGTGAAGGAGCGCTTCACGATCGAGCTCGGCGACGTCACCGTGCTGAAATCGCTCCTGACAGCCCTGCGCAACGTCGATTCGATCTTCGACGCCTACCGCGTCACGCCGGGCAACGCATGACGAGCGATTAGCGCACGCAGCCGATGTGTGGTGGGAAACGCTCGCTGAGCGGATGAATTCCTCCACACATGCGCGTCTCGCAGACGGCCATGCGTGTCCGGGCGCGGCCCCGACGATGGCCGAGCGTGCCCGAGTGGCGCGACGCGACTCGATCGACGAGTGACAAGACGACACAGTACCCGCATGCAGATTCCCGCAGTCGCTCCCGGAACCAAGACCTACGCCTCGAATCCCGACTTCGACGCGAACGCGCTCGCGCGAGTCTCGGGATGGATCGAGGACGAGCGCGCCATGTTCGTGAAGGCCGGCCTGGCCGAGGCTGCGGATCTCGATTCCGTGCGCGTGGATTTCGTGCCTTTCTCGCCAGCAGCACAGATGAACGCGGCGACGGGCACGCTGTTGCTCGGCACGATCGGCAAGCGAGACGTGCCCGTGACGCGCAGCGACGACCTCGTCCGGCACGAATATGCGCACTACGTGCTCGAGCGAACGCTGCTGCCGCATATCGTTTCGTCGCCCGAAGCAGCCGCCATGCACGAATCGCTCGCGGACACGTTCGCGAGCGTGCTCGACGTCGATTGGACTCTCGGCGAGGGCATGCTCTCGGACGGTCGCGTGTATCGCTCGATGGAGGATCCGCACCAGGGTGCTGTACCGCTGTCCTACACGGTGAAGCAGCTGCCCGCGACGATGTCGGAGATCCCTGCCAATTTCCCACCGCACGGTCGGGCAGGCATCCCCAACCACGCCGCCTACCTGATCGGAACGGCGCTCGGACGAGATCGACTCGCGTCGCTCTACGTCGACGCGCTGCGCGCCCTCGATCGAGGACTCGGATTCACGGCGTTCGCGGATGCCACCGTTGCTGTCGCAGCGCCAACGGAACGGACCGCCGTAGTCGACGCGTGGAAGGCCGTCGGCATCACGACCGGATCCTGATCGCGATCCACGCACGCGTCGCGCGTGATTGCGGCGGCGAGGTCGTGGAGAAGAAGGTTCATGTCCGGACCATCGTGTCGCGAGAGTCCTTCGACATCGCGATAGTGGCGACCCGTGCCGGGTATGGCCGCGTGGTGGCCGTCTGTGCCCGGGGACCGTGTCTCGTCCACGCTATGCGGACGCGTGCCGTTCGTCCCATACCTTCGACGCTTCGTACAGCCGGTCGCTGCGATCGCCGAGCGTCTTCAAACGCGTGTTCACCGCGTCGAGTTGCTCAGCGGACAAATCCGGCAATCCCAGGGTGAGCTGCATGCCCTTGGCATGCGTCGAACGATAGTCGTGCCCGCCCGGTCTGAACTCCCCGTCACGCCAATGTCGGATTGCCGTGTCTCCGTCGAGGCCCACCTGCAGGGCGGTGATCCCGGGAATCCACGTCATGCCCGACGGCACGCTCGATGGGCGATCAGCGCCGAGCCAATCTGGTCGCTTGTACAGCAGCGACAGATCGAGCCGGTTGATCGGGTCGTTGTCGTTCACGACCTCGATCACACGCGTGTCGCCGAGGTCGTTCACGCTGGTGGCTTTCAGCTTCGCGGGATCGTCGTAGTGCAACGCCTTCAAGTCGGGCGAATCGGTGCGCCAGTTGCTGAATCCCGGCATGCCCGACCACATCGCTCGCGTCAGTCCGAGCTGCTCGAACTGTCCACCCGCGCCGCCCTTCGCCGCTGCCATCGACGAACCCCACGCGCCCTGGCTTTCGCCGTACGCAAACACTTCCGGCTTCTTCGCCCCGGCAGGCAACTTGTCGATCTCCGCCTTGATCGCGAGCAGCAACCGCTCGTTGACCTCCGCGCCGTCCTTCAGCGTGGTGATCGCCTCGATCGATTGCGCCGCGGTGTTGTTGTACTGGACAGCCACGGTGGCGACATCACCATCGGTGAGTACTTCGGCAGCCGCAACCGGGCTGTCGTGCACGTACCCGGAGCTCGTCGGCTGGATCACGAGGATGCGCGATTTGTCGAACGCGCCGAGCTCATGCATGCGCGCGATCGCGAACTGCACGCGCTCGTCAACCGTCGCGCCATTGCCCAGCCCCGCGTACACGCGAAGCGGTTGTTCGCTCAGGTCCGTCGTGATGCTGCCGAGGAAGCGCTTGCCTTCCATCTCCATCGCTTCGCGGCCGACTGAGCTGGTGCCTGGTGGTGTCCACGCCGGATCGAACGTGCGAATCTCGGCTTCCGTCGGCGCCTTGGTGTCGGCGGCCTTTCCTGTCCATGACGGCTTCGGCCATCCGGCCTTGTCGAGTTGCGCCCTGGCAACGACCACGCCGGCGCCGATCAGGGCCGCTCCGGCAAGCGCCGCCGCGGCGCCACCACGTGCGGAACGCGGCACCAGGAGCATTGCAGCGGCCGCGACGCCACCGGCGACCGCGCCCATCGCGCCACCGGCTATCGCAAGCGTCTTCTCATGCCCGGGCTGCTTCGGCAAGAGCGACGGCGTCAATGCCGCCAATCCAGCGCCCGCGGCGGCGCCCGCGACGACGAGATGAGTCACTGGGCTGCGTGCCGCGCGTCCCAGCCCCGACGCAAGCATCGATCCAACGTTCACGTGAAATCTCCCCGTTCGTCCCGTCCCATGGGTTCGTCCGTTTGTCGCAGCAATCGACGAACCCGTCTCACGGACACGAGGGATCGACGTGCTACGAGTCGGGGAAGTCCTCGAATTCGCGGATCACTGCGCGCACGTCGTCGCCGATCGGGACCGGGCGACGAGCCTCCAGATCCACGTGCACCATCGTCTGCGTGGCCGACGCGAGCAGTTGGTCGCGCCCGTCGGCGAACACCTTCACCACGTCATAGGCGAGCGTGACCGACGTGTTCCCGACCTTCGCGATCCGGCAGAACACCTCGAGCACGTCGTCGAACACGGCGGGTGCGTGGTATTCGATCGAGAAGGCGCGCATCACGAACTCGCCGTGCCGACGATCGCCGCCTTCCACGACGAAGCCGAGGTGTCGCCAATACTCCACGCGCGCGATGTCGAAGTAGGGCGCGTAGCGTCCGTAGTAGACGATCCCCTGCGCGTCGGTGTCGCTGAAGCCGACGCGCATGCCTGCGCTGAAGCGAAACGGTGGGCGCGCGTCGGTTGGTCCGGCCACGTCGGGAAGATGCCGGGATCCGTTGGGCATCAGGCACGCACCTCGTGACCGATGCGCGCTGTGGAATCCGAGCGGATCAGGCCCAACACCTCGTCGCGTCGGCGCTCCATGTCCTCGCGCGACACGAGCGATTCCAAGTTGAGTCGCAGCAGCGGCTCGGTGTTGGAGGGGCGAACGTTGAAGTGCCAGTCGACATAGTCGACGCTCACGCCGTCCACGTGGCTGATGCGGGCGTCAGCGTACGTCTCCTTGAGCTGCTGCAGCTTCATCGGCACGTCAGCGACGGTGGAGTTGATCTCGCCGCTCACGTGGTACTTGGCGCGGAGGGGATCGATGAGGTCGCTCAAGCCGCCGCCGCTCTCGCTCACGAGCTGCAGGATCATCAGTGCGGGGATCACACCGGTGTCCACGCCGTGATAGCCGCGGAAGTAGTAGTGGCCGCTGATCTCGCCGGCGAACGCGGCGTCCTCGGCCTTGAGTCGTTGCTTGATGAACGCGTGACCTACTCGACTGGCGATCGCCGTGCCGCCATTCGCGGCGATCGTGTCCGGCACGGCGCGGCTCGCGCGCACGTCGTACAGGATCGTCGCTCCCGGCTCGCGACGCAACGCGAGCTCGGCGAGCACCGTCGTGATGAAGTCGCCGTCCACGAACTCGCCGCGGTCGTCCACGAAGAAGCAGCGATCCGCGTCCCCGTCGAACGCGATGCCGAGGTCGGCGCCGTGCGAGCGCACCTTGTCGATGATGAAGCGGCGGTTCTCCTCGATCAGCGGATTCGGCTCGTGGTTGGGGAACGTGCCGTCCGGCTCGGCGTTGTAGGCGTGCAGTTCGATCGGCAGTTGCTGGAGGAGGGGCAACGCAAGCTGCACGCCCACGCCGTTGCCTCCGTCGACCACGACGGTAAGCGGGCGGACCTTGTCGGCGTCGACGAACGTCATCACCAGCTCGCGCCATCCTGGAATCGCGTCGACGTCGTGCCGTTCGCCGCGCGTGACGCCATCGATCACGCCCTCCGCCGACCCGGTCGCGACGAAGGCGAGCGCGTGATCACGCACGTGTTGCAGGCCGGAGTCCTCGCCGATCGGCTGTGCGCCGCGCTTGACGCACTTGAAGCCGATGTACTGCGCGGGGTTGTGCGACGCGGTCACCATCACGCCACCATCCAGACCGCCCGCGGCGACGGCGTGGTAGAGCACTTCGGTGCCGACCAGTCCGATGTCCTGCACGCTGGCTCCGGAATCGAGGATCCCGCGGATCAACGCGTCGGCCATCGACGGCGCCATCGTGCGCATGTCGCGTCCCACTGCGAGCGTGTCCGCGCCCAGATAGTCGACGAGCGCGCGACCAATCGCATACGCGCCGGCCTCGTCGAGCTGGTCCGGGTAGGTGCCGCGAACGTCGTACGCCTTGAATGCTGCCTTGTCACACGCCATCTCGATCGGTCCCTTCGTCGTCGTCTTGCCACGCCTCGTGCAGGTGCTGCCACGTCGCCTGCATGCGCTGCGGCACGACCTTCACGTCCGCAAGCGTGGGCATGAAGTTGGTATCGCCGTCCCATCTCGGAACGAGCTGCCAGTGCAAGTGTTCGGGTATGCCAGCGCCCGCGGCGCTGCCAAGGTTCAAGCCAATGTTGAATCCGTGCGGCCCACCGCGCATCGACCGGCGCAGCGCGCGGATCGATCGCTCCAAGAAACGCTGCGCCTCGGCGCTCTCCTCGAGCGTGAGCTGCTCGAAGCTGCCAATGTGCCGCTTGGGCATCACCATGATGTGCCCGGGGTTGTACGGGAACAGGTTGAGCATCGCGTACACGTTCTCGCCGCGCGCGACGATGAACGCGTCCTCGTCGCCACGCGCTTGGTTCCAGCACAATGGGCAGCCGTCGGGGCGATCGCCAAGCACGTATTCGCTGCGCCAAGCGGACCAAAGGTTGTCGACTGCAGGCGTCATGCCCGCATCCTCGCATGCGCGGTCAAGCAGCGTGCTGGCTTGGCGAGAAACCGGGCGCGCTCCCACCGGACGGCCTCACCTGACCAGTGCGGATCAACTCCACGAGCGCGTCGACCACGTCGGGGTCAAATCGCGTCCCCGCGCCAGTATGCAGTTCGTGCAACGCGTCGTGCAGGCTCATCGCTTGTCGGTAGGCGCGGTCGCTCGTCATCACGTCGAACGCCTCGGCCACGAGCACGATACGCGAGGGCAGTGGGATCTGATGGCCCGCGAGTCCGAGTGGATATCCCGTGCCGTCGAAGTGCTCGTGGTGATGACGAACCCACGAAGCGATGTCGCCGAGCCCGGCGTTCATCACGATCTGGGCGCTCAGGTCCGGGTGACGCTTCACCTGCGCGTATTCTTCCGGCGTGAGCTGCCCTGCCTTTTGCACCACGGCCTGCTCGAGCCCGAGCTTGCCCACGTCGTGCAAGAGGCCGCACAAATACACCTGCTGGCAGATCGAGTCCTCGCACCCCATGGTCCCCGCGATCTGCGCGCTGATGCGGCCCACGTTCTCGGAGTGCGCGTTGCCGAAGCCTTCGATCATGTCGACGGTCTGCACGAGCGTGCGCGCCGCCTTCAACTGCATGTCGCGCTCGCGCGTGTTCACGCGCGAATCCTCGTCCACGTTCGCGACTTTGCCCGGATCGAACAAGACCGTGTGGCGCTTGCCGTTGAGCTTCGCCGAGTACGCGGCGCTGTCGGCCAACTGGTACAGCGTCGCTTGGTCCTGCGCGTGCAGCGGGAACGCGGCGATGCCACCCGAAAACGTCTGAACCGTGTCGTTCGGGCCAGCGGCGGCAAGCGCCAGCATGATGCGGTCCATCACGATCTTCGCTTCCTCCGGAGCGGTGGAAGGGAAGATCACGCCGAACTCTTCGCCACCGAGGCGAGCGGGCAAGTCGTACGGGCGCAAGGTGTGCTGGAGCGCTTGCGCGACGCGGATCAGCACGGCGTCGCCTTCTTGGTGGCCGTACGTGTCGTTGACGGCCTTGAAATCATCGAGGTCGAGCACCGCGATCGTCGTCATTTCGCCAGTTCGAGAACAGCGGTAGAGCTCGGCGGCGAGCGCTTCTTGGAAGTAGCGGTGGTTGCGAAGCTGGGTGAGCGGATCACGCGACGCGCGCTCCTGCTCGAATTGCAGCGCTTGGTTGAGCTGACCAGTGAGCGCCTGGTTTTCCTGTTCGCGCGATTGCAGCGCCCGCGCCATCGTGTTGAAGTCGGTTACCAGCTCGCCAAGCTCTTCGTACTCGCCAGCGTCCGAATGATCAACTCGCGCCGACAAGTCCCCATGCGCGAGCCGGCGCGCCGCGCTGCGCAGTTCTTGCAGACGGGTGAGCAGCACGCGCGGGATTCGGTTGGCGCTGAACAGCGCGATCACGAGCGCGACGTACAACACCAGCAGGCTCGCGTAGATCGCCGTGAGCGTGGGCGCGGTGCCGAACGCCTGCATCGCGCCGATCATCCCCAGCGGAGCTGCCACGAGCACGACGAGCCGATCGATCAGGCGCATGCCTGCAAGCAGGTCGCGAACATCCCCGATGATCCAGTGAAGCGCGTCGCGCACGCCGAATCGTTCCCGGCTGAGCACGCTCGCCGGATCCCACGCATTGAGCCGCCACCACGGTGGCGCCAAGAATTGGCGCGCCACGAACAACCCGGCAAGCATCGCTGCGGCGCTGATCGCGAGCAGCATCAACCCGCCAGCGATCGTGCCGATCAGATCATCGCGTTCGCCCAGCCACGTCAGCAGCACCGCGCCAGCGAGCAGTCCCGCGCCGAAGCCAACCAATCGAACGAGCGTCACCGCGAACGAGCGCAACGCGTCGCCTATGCCCGCGCGCCCGGCGTGCGGGCGCAGCACCAACCGTGCGATCGCCACGAGCACCGTGACGCTGCCCACGATCGCGAGCACATGCATCAGCGAACCGTCGAGGAACGCAGGCAGATTCGATGGTGCTTCGGTGGACATCGCTCGCGCCATCGGCAGAACCTGCCGGATCCTTGACGACCAGAACGATCAGAAGCGTCGCCAACGCTGGAATGCAAGCACGAATACCGTCACGACCACCACGATGATCGCCAAGATCAACGTGAACGCGTGCTGTTCGTCTTGCAGCGGGAGCGCCACGTTCATGCCCCACAACCCGGTGATGAACGTCATCGGCAGCACCAGCGCGTTGAGGATGGTGAGCACGAGCAGCGTGTCGTTCAGCCCGTGCTGCACGACGTTCTCGTTCGTGTCCTCGAGCGCCTCGACGACCTCTTTGTAGTTTTCGAGGATGTCCCAGATGCGTTGCCCGGCGTCGATCACGTCGTCGAAGTAGACCTCGAGGTCGCCGGTGAAGCGCAGCGCGGTCTTCGCTTCGAGCACGCGCAGCGTGGAGAGCTCCGGCCCGATGATCTTGCGGAACGCGATGATCTCCTGCTTCGCGTTGGAGATCTGGCGCACCATCTCCTTGGAGCGCCCCTCGAAGATGCCGTCCTCGATCTCGTCGAGCTTGTGCCCGATCTTGTCGAGGATCGGGAAGCCGTAGTCGAACAGCTCGCTCAGCACGGTGTAGAGGACGAATCCCGCGCCGCGGTCGAACAGCTCGTCGCGGTAGGCGTCGTCCGCCTGGCAGCGGTGAAACACGCGCCCGAGCGCGCGCAGGGGCTGCGAGCTGGCGGTGACGAGGAAGTCGGGGCCGACGAACACGTCGAGCTCGGCGGTGCCCAAGCGCCCGGCGGCCTTGTCGTAGCGCGGGAAGTGCAGCACCACGAACAGGTAGCCGGC
The DNA here is from genome assembly GCA_039811765.1 of Thermoleophilia bacterium. Classification (GTDB taxonomy): domain Bacteria; phylum Actinomycetota; class Thermoleophilia; order Gaiellales; family SKUG01; genus JAGQUL01. The sequence continues at coordinate 38,063 of JBDHZF010000010.1, forward strand.
GTACTCGTCCACCTTCGGGCGCTGGCGTCGCGACAGCACGTCCTCGTAGTCGAGCTCGTGGAATTCGAACTCGCGGGCGAGCGCCTCCATTTCGGGTGCGCCCGGATGCTCGATGTGGAGCCAGCGCATGCCCTTCACGTCGTCCGATCCTGCGCGCTCCACGCGCTCGATCCGCGGTTCGCGCGGAGCGAGCACGGTCGGAAGCTTGGGACCTCGCGGCCCGCGTCGGATGCGTGGGATCAACGGCACGTCGTGCAGTATGTACCCGCAAACGCCGCTTCGCGATCCCAGCGCGCGTCGATGCGCTCGGGCCAACGCAGTCAGGCGGTGGTCGCGGTAGCTGCGGCGTGCAGCGCGCGTTCCAGGAATTCGTCGCGTCGACGCTGCAACCAGCCGCTGATCGCGTAGCTGGGGACGTGTCCCTCGCCGGGAAGCATGACGAGCGTCGCCGCCCTGCCCGCGTCGTCGAGCCGTTGGGCGAGACGGCGAGCGCCGTCCGCGGACCAGACCTCGTCGTTCTCGCCTTCGCTGATGAAGAACGGGGCGTCGGAGCATTCTGCCTCGATCACCGAACCCGCGGGAATCGGTCGTCCCTCGTGGGCCCATGCCGCGAGATCGGCTCCGTGCTCGTCGGACGGGGTTTCGATGGTTCCGTCCCGAGCGATCGAAAACGCGCCTGCCGTGCGGTCCTGGGGCGAGTGCAGCGCCACTGCCGCGAAGGTTCCCGCGGGCGCCAAGCTCGCGACGAGCGCACCCATCTCGCCGCCCCGCGACCCACCGACCAGGACTACGGGTCGGCCGTCCACCACGTTCGTCGAACGCAGCCATCGAGCTGCTTCGATCGCTTGGTCGACGTTCACGCCGACGAGGCTCCGCGGTTGTCCCGGAACGCCGAAGTACGAGTATGCGAGCGCTGCATAGCCTTGCGACGCCATGTTCGCGGCCTGCACGAGGGACGCGCCGCTGGCGCCGCCTTCGCTGCCGTGGAGGACCATGGCCCCTCCGACCACGGCCGTGCCGGCTGGTGGGGTGAACATGACCGCGCCGGGAATCGGCGTCGCAACGATGCCGACGCCCATCGTGTCCGCGGCTTGCTGCACCTGCTCGGGACCGTAGAACTGGCCGTAGGGCACCAGGAACCCCGCGTCGTAGGTCGCGCGCGGCTGGACCATCGTGCCCAGTCCGCCGTAGTCGTGGGCAGGCGTCGTGACCGGCTCGGGCAGCTGGAATTGCGCGAGCGGGCTGCCCGCGCGAAGCGGCGGCGGCGCGGGTGGCTTCGGGAGGGTGGACGCAGGATCGACGGTCATGGTTCGTGGATCATACGTGCACCGATCGCACGCCGGTGGCACGACGAGGCCACGTATCGGCCGGCCTGAGTACCCCTGGCTGGAGTTGAACCAGCGCGCCCGGCTTCGGAGGCCGGCGCTCTATCCACTGAGCTACAGGGGCGAGGTGCGCATATCCTACGGTGCGAGGCCTATGGTCGCCAATCGACGCGATTTGACGATCGAACCTGTGCGTTTTCCGCATCAAGCGACGCAATTCAACTCCGAGGACCAATCCTGAGGGTTCAGTAAAGGAGTGGAGGAACCTCCGGAATCGGGGGTCTCGCCATTCGAAGGCGCCCATCGGGAGTTGCAGCGGTCAACCGACGTTGCTGCGGGACCGATCCCGATGGGCGGGGAGTCGCACCGAAGGAATGAGCATGCGCAGCTTGCAACGGCATCGTCGTTCGCTGATCTGGATCGCCGGCATCGCCATGGCAGTCACCGTGGCCACCACGGGAGCCACGGCGGTGCTCGCCGAGGATCCCGCGTGCGTCGTGGACGGCGTGGCGATCACCACCGAGCAGGCCGCGGCCGATCCGACGCTGTGCCCCGCGCAGGAGCCAGCGGTGGAGGACCCCGCGCCAACCCCGGACCCCGATCCCGAGCCGCCGGCCGATCCGGACTCGACGACGACCGAGCAGCCCGCCGCGACCGACCCCGCCGCCAGCGATCCTGCCGGGCAAACCGACACCGACCAGTCGGCGCCCGCCACCCAGCAGCCTGCCGCGACCGATCCCGTCGACCCGGTTCCGACCACCGATGGCACGGACGAATCGACCAACGAGACCGCGCCCGCCGCGACGACGCCAACGAAGCACTCGCAGTCCGGGTCTGGCACGACGAGGGCACCCGCGAAAGCTCCCCATCGCGTGGCGAAGTCGACCGGGAACAGCCATGCCGCGCTGAAAGCGAAGCTGTACCACGCCGCCGAGTGGCGCGACGCGCGCCTGTTCCGCGAGCAGTACACGCCGAAGGGACGCATCCCGCAGCAACCCGAGATGAGCCAAGCCGACGCGGATCTGCTGGTCGACGCCGCAAAGGGCACCGGCACCAGCTGGGCCACGCTCGCCGCGGTCGCCTGGCTCGAATCGCGCTGGGACGATCCGGTCGCAGGCGGGATCGTCGGGCGACGTCTCACCGATTCGCAGTGGACGAAATTCGGGACGGACGGCAACGGCGACGGCGCGGTCGAGCGCGGCAACCGGGCAGATCAAGCGCGCACGGTCGCGGTGTTCGTTTCGGCCGCATCGTCCGAACGCGCGGGCCTCGAGGCGTACTTCAACAACGCGCGTCGCGATCGGATGGCGTCACGAGCGCAGTTGCTAGCCGACTACTTCGACGCGCTGGGGCCGTACGTGATCGTGCACGGCATCGACGATGCTGAAGGCCGCGAGCGGCTGCAGGAGCAAACGCTCGACGACGAACGCATCGAGATCTACGACGGCGGTCGCAGCGACATCCGCACGGGTCTCATCGATCCGCGCGTGCTCGTGACGCTGCGCTACCTCGCGAACCGGTTCCACACGGTCACCGTCTCGTCGATGGTCACGGGCCACGGCGTGTTCACCACGAGCGGGAACGTCTCCCTGCACGCCTACGGGCAGGCGGTGGACGTGGCGGCGCTCGACGGCGAGCCGATCGTGGGGCACCAGCAGCGCGGCGGCAAGACGTGGCACGCGCTGCGCGACATCTTGGTGCTGCCGGAGTCGATGCAACCGGCCGAGTTGATCTCGCTCTGGGAGATGGGCGGCGCGTCGTTCGCGATGAGCGACCACGACGACCACATCCAC
>JBDHZF010000011.1:0-40531 GCA_039811765.1 Thermoleophilia bacterium
CGACTCCAGCTCGAGCGTGCGCGCGCACGCGAGAAGGAACTCGGCCTTCCAGCCTTGCGACTCGACCAGATGCACCGTCGCATCGGGCAGCTCGATGGCGACGACCAGCCCCGGCACCCCGCCGCCACTGCCGACGTCCACGATCGTCGAGGCGTCCAACTCGCGCAGAATCGCCGCGCCGGCGACGCCGTCGTCGACATGCGCAGGCACGCGCTGCAGATCGCCGCGCGAAAACAACCCGCTGGGGCCGTGCTGCACCAGCTGCACGTACTGCTCGAGCGCTGGTTTCACGTGAAACGCCTCGACGCGCTCAGTGCTGTCGCGGCTCGACCGCCAGGCGACGGTTCGGCTCGCGGCCCGCGCTGATCGTCTGGATGTCGGGCACGTCCTTGAGGTACTGATGAATGACCTTGCGCTCGGAGCTGGTCATTGGCTCCAGCTCCACGCGTCGACCAGTGCGTGCTACTTCCGCCACCGCTCGATCCGCGTCTTTTTCCAATTGCTTGGCACGACGCTTGCGATAGCCCTGCGCGTCGAGCTGGGCGTGCACCGACGCGTCGAGCGAGGAGTGCAGCACCGCGTTGAGCAGATATTGGATCGCGTCGAGCGTCTGTCCGCGGCGGCCGATCACCAGCGCGATGTCGTCCTCGTCGCCGTCGAGCGTGCCGTGCACGACGCCGTCGTCGTAGCGCAGGTCCACTTCCGTGTCCGGATCCACGTCCAGCACGTCCAGCGTCGCTTCCATGAATTCGGCGACGAGATCCAGCGCCTCGTCGACCTGCTCGCCCGTGATGTCGGTCATGTCATTTCCGCCGCTTGTTGCGTCGCGCGTTGGCAGGGTCGGCCGCGCCGCTCGACGCGGCGGGACTCGTCGCCTTGTTCGACGAGGAACCCCCGACGACCTTCTTTCGGCCCTTCGAATCGGCCGGAAGCACCACTTCCTTGTTGGTGTCGGTGAAGCGCACCACCAATAGGTATTGGCCCAGCGACCAGAGGTTCGTGGTGATCCAGTACAGCATCACGCCGATCGGGAATTTGAGGATGAACGGCACGAACAGCACTGGCATCAGCATGAACACCCACTTTTGCTGCGGATTTGGGCTGGTCATCATCGTCAGCGTGCTCGTCAGCTGCGACGCGACGTACACAATCAGCAAGATCCAGCCGCTCGCGACCCAGTTCTGCACGACGGGCGGGGTGAATTTCGCAGCGGCCGATCCTGTCAGGCCGTTGTCGATGTGTTGGCGAATGTCGTCGACGAAGCCGAACAACCACGAAAAATCCCCGCTATGACCGTGAAACGTCTCTGGGTGGCGGAGTGTGAAAAACAGCGACAGGAAGATCGGGATCTGTATCAGTAGCGGCAGGCATGACGCGAGCGGGTTGACCTTGTTGTCGCGGTAGAACTCCATCATCGCTTGGTTGAGCGCCGCGCGATCGTCCTTGTACTTGGCTTGCAGCTGCTTCTGGTACGGCGCGAGGCGCTGCATCGCAAGCGACGAACGTGTCTGCTTGGCCGTGAGCGGGAAGATCGCCAGGCGCACAAGGGCGGTGAGGGCGATGATCGACCAAGCCCATGTCATGCCGATGTTCTCGTGCAAGAGCAGCAGCAGGTGCTTGAGCGCGTTTTCGATGGGAGCGAGGATGCCGGCGGTGATGATCACCGGCAGATCCTAGCCGATCACGAAGGCTGGTCGGAGCGGCGATCGGGGCGGGGTGGAACAGGGTCGACGCCGCCCAGCGACCATGGATTGCAGCGCAACACCCGCCACGCGCTCAACAGCGCGCCGACGAGGACGCCGCGTTGTCGAACCGCGTCCACGCAGTACTGCGAGCAGGAGGGATGGTACCGGCAGCGCGGCGGCAGCGCGCGGGAAACAATGCGCCATGCGTGAACGGGCAGCAGCGCCGTTTCACGTGAAACGGCTCGCAGGCGGCGCATCATCGCCGTGCGGCGGGTTGCAGTTTCTCGGCGAGTTCGTCGACGAGCTGCTGCAGCGCGTCGAAGCCGTCGCTGTCGATGCGCTCGGCAAGGCCGGGACGAGCGATCGCGACATAGTCGGCGGCGCCTTCCAGGTGGGCGCTGGCCTGCAGCGCTTCGCGCAGTTGGCGTTTCAGGCGGTTGCGTTGCACCGCCGACCCCAGCTTTCGTGAAACGGTCACGCCGATGCGACTGCCGGCGGCGGTGTTGTCGGGTGCGACCGTGGGCACGTCTTCAGGCCGGTCGAACCGGTAGAGCACGAGCAGGCGATGCTGCGCCGAGCGGCCGCTGCGATAGACGCGGTCGAATTCGGCGGAGCGAGACAGTCGCGACTTGCGCGCCGCATCGCCCATCGATCAGGCGCTGAGCTTGGCTCGGCCGCGGCTTCGACGCGACTTGAGCACGAGACGACCGGCACGGGTCGACATTCGCTTGCGGAAACCGTGCTTCTTGGAGCGGCGGCGCTTGTTGGGCTGGTAGGTGCGCTTCATGAGACGACCAATGATACCCGACCTGCGCGGCGATTGCAGCGCCTGCGTCCGATCGGCCTGCCTGCGTCCGATCGAGCGGCGCTGTCCCCGCAATCCACACGCCCGTCCACCGATCGACGCCCCGGGGTGGGGACACATCGGTGGACGGCGGGGATTCGCACCCTCGACTCGATCCTTGTCTGTGGACAACTCGGTGGATGGCGGGGACAACCGCCTCGAGCATCGAGTCGCGATTCATTGTTCTCGCAAGGGCGCTGCTGGGCTTGAGCGTTGCGCACGCGCGAGTGGACGGTTATCTTCTGCACCCTCGCGCACGCGAACGTGGGAGTTCGCCGCGCAGGGCGCGGCCCAGGGACGGGCGCGCAACATTCGACGGGGCAAGGTGGCTTGAGGTGACGATGATCGACGATTCGGCGGTGCGAGCGTTTTGGCAGCAGGTTGTGGAGCAGCTTCGCAATCGCATCTCGTCGCAGGACTGGTGTTCGTGGTTCGCTGGCGCTCGCGCGCGTGAACTGGGTGCCGAGCGCATCGTCGTCGAGGTTGTCAACGATTTCGCGGCGCGGTGGGTCGACGAACGATTTCGCGGCGTGCTCGAAGACACCGTCGCGCACGTCGCGGGCGTGCCGCTCGACGTCGTGGTCGTCGCTCGCGACGTTGTCGACGCAGGCGAGCCGACCGGGTCGACAACGCCATCGATCGAACCGGCCTCGTCCCCGCATCGACAGCTCGCGGACGCAGCTGCCGCGACGGGCGGCGAGCGCGCCGTGGGCGACGTGATGACCGCTGCGCAGCTGCGCGCGGAGCTTGCTGCGAGCGACCAGCCCAGCCACACGCTCGAAGCGCAGCCGGCGAGCGTGGGCGCGCCCACCCCCGCCGCTCCGAGCGCGTTCTCGATCCCGGCAAGCCGCCTGGCAGATCCGCAGCTCACCGGCGTGCAGCAACTCAGCGACCGCTACCGTTTCGATACGTTCGTGATCGGGCCGGGAAACCAAATGGTGCACGCAGCAGCCCTCGCGGTCGCGGAAACGCCTGCACAGGGCTACAATCCGCTGTTCATTCACGGCTCCACGGGCGTGGGCAAGACTCACCTGCTGCACGCAATCGGCAACTTCGTGCGCGAGACCCGGCCAGACGCCACGGTCGCCTACATCACCACCGAACAGTTCCTCGCTCGATTCATGCACGCAATCCAGCAGTCGAAGACCGGTGGCGCTGGGCGCGAGCTGCGCGACCGCTTCAAGGCGTACTTTCGTGGAGTCGACGTGCTGCTCATGGACGACGTGCAGTTTCTCGCCGGGCGCGGCTCTTGGCCGCAGGAAGAGTTGTTTCACCTGTTCAACGACTTGCACCACGCCGGTCGGCAGATCGTGCTCACGAGCGATTGCAAGCCCGAGCAGATACCGCAGCTCGAAGATCGACTGCGAACTCGCTTCGCGTGGGGCCTGATCGCGGACATCGACACGCCGGATCGCGAGACGCGCGTGGCGATCCTGCGCAAGAAAGCTCGGCTCGATGGCGCAAGCGAACCCCCCGCGGCTGTGCTCGAAGCAATCGCCGATCGCATCACCACGAGCGTGCGCGAGCTCGAGGGCGTGCTCACGCGCGTGCTCGCGGCGGCGTCGTTCACCAACCAACCGGTGACGATCGAGCTCGCGACGCGAATCCTCGAGTCGTACGCGCCGCAGCAATCGCGGCAGGTGACGATCGAACGCATCCAAGACGTGGTGTGCGAACACTTCACCCTCCAGCGCGAGGAGCTGCTCAGCCCTCGCAAGTCGAACGCGTTGACGCTGCCCCGGCAAATCGGCATGTACTTGTCGCGCACGCTCGTGGGCGCGTCCAGCACGCAGGTTGCGCAGCGCTTCAACCGCAAGGACCATTCGACGGTGCTTCATGCGGAAAAGCAGGTCGAGCGCAAGATGCACAACGATCCGGAAGTGCACGACCTGGTCGTGAGCCTCACCGCGCAAGTGCGTGGCGGCTCGAGCATGGGCGGTGTCCCCAGTGCGCGCTAGAATTCGCACGCGCGATTGGTGGACACGCGCCGGATCGACCGGGCACGCATCGGGGATCCAGCCAGGCTGTGTGCATCGACCCGCGCGAGCGCCCGAAACGCCACCACCGCGCAGGGCATCGGGTTTGTGCACAAGAGCAGGGATTTTACAGGAAGCGCCCGGCATCCCCAGCCCTACAGAAGACAACAAGAAAGAAGATCTGTGATGAATGTCGTATTGGGAGTGGTGACAATGGACGTGATCTGCGATCGAGAGCAGCTGCTGCGACATCTGCAGCTCGTCGAGAAGGGCACGTCCAAGCGATCTTCGATCCAGGTGCTTGCCGGCATTCAGCTCGCCGCGCACGACGGGGAGCTGCATCTTGCGGCGACCGACATGGACATGAGCGTTCGCACCCGGCTCGACGCGCAAGTCGGCACCGACGGCGTGGTCGTCGCGCCCGGCAAGAAACTGCTCGAGATCATTCGCTCGCTCGGCGGCGAGCAGGTGCAGCTGCGCTTGGCGGACGGCATGCTCGTCGTGGAAAGCGACGGCGCGCGCTACGAGCAGAACGTCTTCAACGCGGAGGACTTCCCTCAGCTGCCGCCCACGTCGGGCAGCTTGTTCTCGCTCGACCGCGATTCGCTGCTGGAGACGATCCACGCTGTCAGCCGCGCGGCGTCCACCGACGAGTCGCGACCGGTGCTGACCGGCGTGAAGGTGCAGATCAGCGCCGAGCAGCTGACGATGGTGGCGACCGACAGCTACCGGCTGAGCGTTCGCGAAACGCCGATCCAAACCGACTTGCCCGAGCCGGTGGAGGCGATCATCCCCGCCCGCGCGCTCAACGAGCTCGTTCGCATCGCCGACGCGTCGGCCGCCGCGGCGATCGCGATCGGCGTGGAGAGCGGGCAGGTGCTGTTCGGCATCGACCAGACGTGGATCACCGCGCGCCGCATCGAAGGACAATTCCCCAACCACCAGCAACTGATCCCGCAAGCGTTCGAGCACGAGGCGACGATCGATCGCGCCGACCTGCTCGACGTCGTCAATCGAGCGCGCGTGATGGCCGACCGCAACCCGCTGCGCCTCGCGTTCAGCGCGGGCCAGCTCACCGTCAGCGCCGCGACGCAGGACATCGGGTCGGCGCAAGAATCGCTGCCGATCCGCTACGAGGGCGAAGACTTGGCGATCGGGTTCAACGCCGACTACCTGCGCGACGGCATCCAATCGTTCGAGCAGGACACGATCACGCTGCAGCTGATCAGCCCGCTGCGCCCGGGCCTGCTTCGAGGCGACGACGGCGAGCTGCTCTACTTGATCATGCCGGTTCGCCTGCCCGAGTGACCGCCGCGCGAATCGAGCAGCTGACGCTGCATCAGGTGCGCAGCTACGACGACCTGAACCTCGCGCTGGATCCGGGCGTGACGGTGCTTGTCGGCGCCAACGGCGAAGGCAAGACCAACTTGCTGGAAGCGTGCGCGGTCGCGCTGGCGGGCGCGTCGCCGCGCACCACCAGCGAGCAGCGATTGATTCGCGCGGGCGCGGACGCCGCTCGCGTCGCCGCTCGCGTGCGGGTCGGCGACGCAGTGCATCAGCGCGACGTGGTGTTGCGCGCGGGCGTCGGCAAGCAATTGCGCGTCGACGGCTCGCCCGTTGCGAGCGTGGACGCGTACGCGCAGGACGCGCCTGTCGCGACGTTCCTTCCGGAGAAGCTATTGACGATTCGTGGCGCGCCGCTGCGCCGTCGCGCGCTCGTCGACCAGCTCGCGCGGCGCGTCATCCCCGGCGCAGCTTGCGCGCAGCGCGACTACCAGGCCGCGCTGCAACAGCGAAACGCGGTGCTGCGCCGTGCCAAGACCGGTCGCGACGTGCAAGCGGAGCTGCAGCCATGGACCGAGCAGCTGCTCGAACACGGGGTGTGCCTGCGCGCGGTTCGCGCCGAACTGCTCGCCGAGCTCGCCGATCCCTACGAGGACCGATTCGCGCAGCTGACCGCGATCACCGGCGCAACGTTCGAAGCACAGGCGCGGGGCAGCGGCGAGCTTGTCGCGGATCTCGCCGAGGTCGCCGCCGCGGAGCTGCGCCGCGGCACCACGCTCGCCGGTCCGCATCTCGACGACGTGCTCGCGCGCGTGCCCGATCGCGACCTGCGCGCGTTCGGGTCGACCGGCGAACAACGCGCGGCGCTGCTCGCGTTCACGCTCGCGACGCGCGATCTGCTCGCCCGTCACGCAGGAATGGATCCGGTGGTGCTGCTCGACGAGCCGTGGTCGGAGCTGGACGCGGATCGGCGACGCCGACTGACGCACGCGATCGCGACGCTGGGGCAGGTTGTCGTCACGAGCACCGAAGCGCCCGCGCATCTACGCAAAACGATCCCCGACGCGCGCGTGCTGCAGGTATCCTGCGGGCAGGTGACCGCATGCCCAACTCCGACTCCCGCGACCGACTGACCAGCGCCGAGCAGCTCGCCGCCGCGGGCCTCGACGGCTTGGGCGGCTCGCTTGGACCGATCGTGCTCGCTTGGCCTTCGCTCGTCGGCGAGCGCCTTGCGCGCGTGTCGATGCCCACGTCGCTGCGCGGCGGCACGCTACGCGTGCGCTGCAGCTCCGCGTCGTGGGCGCAGGCAATCGCGGGAATGGAGCTGGAGCTGGTGCACCGCTTCGACGAGCGGCTGGGACATGGCGTCGTGCGTCGTGTCCATGCCCGCGCAGGCTCGCTCGCGCCCGCCTCGCCACCAAGCGATCCGACCCCTGCTCCCGCACCGCCGCAGCTGGGCGCTCGCGACCTCGCGCGCCTGCGCGGCTTGGTCGAACACATCGCAGATCCGCGCCTGCGCGAACAGCTGTACGCCGCCGCGGTCGCGACCGAGCGCCGCCGCCGCGCGCAGGCGCGAAAACCGTGATCCACGCGTCGAATTTCGCGACTGACACCCGCTTGGATTGATATACTCGCGCGCGAGAGGATTCTGCCGCGCGCACGCCTGGTCGGCTGCTGCGCGGACCGCGTCGAGGCAGAGGGGTGCGTCGTGGCCGACGACACAAACAAGGACTACACCGCCGACAACATCCAGGTGCTCGAAGGCCTGGAGGCGGTGCGCAAGCGTCCGGGCATGTACATCGGCTCCACCGGCACGCGCGGGCTGCACCACTTGATCTGGGAGATCGTCGACAACTCCGTCGACGAGGCGCTCGCCGGGCGCAACGACCGCATCGACGTGCGCATCCACCCCGACAACTCCGTGACGGTGCGCGACTACGGCCGCGGCATCCCCGTCGACGTGAAAAAGGACGACGAGCAGCAGCGCTCGGCCGCGGAGATCGTGATGACGGTGCTGCACGCCGGCGGCAAGTTCGGCGGCGGCGGCTACAAGGTGTCCGGCGGCTTGCACGGCGTCGGCGCGAGCGTCGTCAACGCGCTCAGCGAAACCGCGACGCTGCGCATCTTCCGCGACGGGCACGAGTGGACGCAAAGCTACGAGCGCGGCATCCCCGTCGCGCCGCTCGCGAAGGGCGCGACAACCACCGAGTCCGGCACCGAAACGCACTTCAAGCCGGACCCGGAGATCTTCGACGAGCTCGTCTACGACTTCGACACGATCGCCACGCGCTTTCGCGAAACGGCGTTCCTCACCCGCGGGCTGCGCATCGAGCTGATCGACGAGCGCGGCGAAGGCCAGCAAGTCGCGTTCCAATTCGACGGCGGCCTCGCGGACTTCGTCGCGCACCTGAACAAGACGAAGGACCCGATCCACAAGAAGATCGTCGCGTTCACGCGCGAGGGCGAAGACGGCGGCATGGACGTGGAGGTGGAGATCGCCGCGCAGTGGAACAGCTCCTACGCCGAGAGCGTCCACACCTACGCCAACAACGTGCAGACGCCCGGCGGCGGCACGCACCTGTCCGGCTTCCAAGCCGCGCTCACGCGCACGATCAACGCCTACGCTCGCGAGAAGGCGCTGCTCAAGGACAAGGACGAGAACCTGCAAGGCGCCGACGTGCGCGAAGGCCTCGCGGCGATCATCTCCGTCAAGCTCGGCGAACCACAGTTCGAGGGCCAGACCAAGGACAAGCTCGGCAACCCCGGCATCAAAGGCTTCGTGGAGGCGGCCACAAACCACTTCATCGCCCAGTTCTTCGAGGAGAATCCGCAGGAAGCCAAGTCGATCTGCACGAAGGTGATCGCCGCCGCCCAAGCACGCCAAGCAGCGCGCAAAGCCCGCGACCTGACGCGCAAGAAAAGCGCGCTGGACGCCGCGCGCCTGCCCGGCAAGCTCGCCGACTGCACGAGCGACGATCCCGCGCAGAACGAGATCTTCATCGTCGAGGGCGACTCGGCGGGCGGCTCCGCGAAGATGGGTCGCGACCGCTTCTTCCAAGCGATTCTCCCGCTGCGCGGCAAGATCCTCAACGTCGAGCGCGCGCGCATCAACAAGGTGCTCTCCAACCAGGAGATCCAGAACATCATCACCGCGCTCGGCACGGGCATCGGCGAGGAGTTCGACATCGAGCGGCTTCGCTATCACCGCGTGGTGGTGATGACCGACGCCGACGTCGACGGCGCGCACATCCGAACGCTGATCCTCACGTTCTTGTTCCGCCAGGCGCGCGACCTGCTCGAAGCGGGCCACATCTACATCGCCGCGCCGCCGCTGTACCTGATCAAGTACGGCAACCAGGAACGCTACATCGAAAAAGAGCACGAGCTCGTCGAGTTTTTGATCGGCGAACGCATCGAGCAGGTGACGGTGGAGGACGCCTCCGGCGCGCAGCAAACGTGGACGGAAAGCCGCTGGCAGCGCTTCACGCGCGACCTGAAAGAAGCACAAGGCTGGGCGTCGAGCCTGCAGGGCGAGTTCGGCCGCGCGCTGTCGGACTGGATCTGGTCGCATCCCGCGCTGTTCGAGGACTTCGCGAGCTTCGACGAGCTCGTCGAGTTCCTGGGACGCGACCCGAAGGAGGGCGACGCGTTCGAGATCCAAGTCGAACGCGTCGACGAGGCCGAGCAGAAGATCGTGTTCCGCTCGATCGACACCGCCACGATGGGCGCCACGCGCGTGGTGCTGCCATGGGCGATGCTGCAGACCAGCGCGCTGAAGGGCCTGCGCAAGGCGTCGGAGAAGCTGCGCGCGAACGTCGGCACCCCCCGCTTCGTCGCGCGGTACGCCGACAAGCGCGAGGTGGAAGCCGCCACATGGAGCGAGCTGCGCGACGCGGTGCTCGAATCCACCCAGCACGGCATCGAACTGCAACGCTTCAAGGGCCTGGGCGAGATGAACCCGGACCAGCTGTGGGAGACGACGATGGATCCCGAAAAACGGATCCTGCAACAAGTGACGATCGAGCAAGCCGAGCGCGCCGACGAGGTGTTCTCGATGCTGATGGGCGACGCGGTGGAGCCGCGCCGCGAGTTCATCGAGCGCCACGCGCGCGAAGCGAACATCGACGCGTAGAAGGAGCGGCGCAATGTCAGACATGCTGGACGGCGGATCGATGGGCGGCGGTCGCATCGAGCTGGTGGAGCTCGAGCGCGAGATGCAAAGCTCGTACCTCGACTACGCGATGAGCGTGATCGTGGGCCGCGCGCTGCCCGACGCGCGCGACGGGCTCAAGCCCGTGCACCGACGCGTGCTGTACGCGATGCACGAAGCGGGGCTGCAGCCCAACCGCAAGTACGTGAAGAGCGCCACCGTGGTGGGCGACACGATGGGTCGCTACCATCCGCACGGCGACTCGGCGATCTACGACACGCTCGTGCGCATGGCGCAGGACTTCTCGCTGCGCTACCCGCTCGTCGACGGCCAAGGCAACTTCGGATCGGTGGACGGCGACCCCGCCGCCGCGATGCGCTACACCGAGTGCCGCATGACGCGCATGGCCACCGAGATGCTGCGCGACATCGACGAGAACACCGTCGACTTCGGCCCCAACTACGACGGCAACCGTCGCGAGCCGCTGGTGCTTCCCAGCCGCTTCCCGAACCTGCTCGTCAACGGCTCCAGCGGCATCGCCGTGGGCATGGCCACGAACATGGCGCCGCACAACCTCGGCGAGGTGCTCGACGCTGTCGTCGCCTACATCGACGATCCCACCGTCGCGGTGGAAACGCTGATGGAGCACGTGAAAGGCCCGGACTTCCCCACCGGCGCGATCATCCACGGCATGGGCGGCATCCGCGATGCGTACCTGACCGGTCGCGGCAAGGTCGTGATGCGCGCTCGCGCGCACTACGAGGAGCTGCGCCAAGGCCGCACCGCGATCGTCATCACCGAGATCCCCTACCAGGTCAACAAGGCGAACCTGGTGCAGAAGATCGCCGAGCTCGTGCGCGAGCGCGTGATCGACGAGATCCCGCAGGACGGACTGCGCGACGAGTCCTCGCGCCAGGGCATGCGCATCGTCGTGGAGCTCAAGCGCGGCGCCAACTACAAGGTCGTGCTCAACAAGCTGTACAAGCACACGCAGCTGCAGTCCACGTTCGGCGTCAACAACATCGCGCTCGTGGATGGCGTGCCGAAGCTGCTGAACCTGCGCGACCTGATCCATCACTACGTCGAGCACCAGCGCGACGTGCTCACCCGCCGCACCAAGCACCGCCTCGACAAGGCGCGCGATCGCGCGCACATCCTCGAGGGCTACCTCAAGGCGATCGACTCGATCGATCGCGTGATCGAGATCATCCGCGGCTCCAGCACCGTCGAGGTGGCACGCCAGCAGTTGATGGCCGAGTTCGAGTTCTCCGAGCGCCAGACGCAGGCGATCCTCGACCTGCGCCTCGCGCGCCTGACGCAGCTGTCGGTCACCGACACGCGCAAGGAATACGAGGAGCTGCTCGAGCGCATCGAGGGCCTGCTCGCGATCCTGCGCGACGAGACGCTGCTGTTTTCGATGATGAAGGACGAGCTCGCGGAGATTCGCGACAAGTACGCCGACGAGCGCCGCAGCGAAATCACCGCGCACGAGGGCGAGATCGACCTGGAGCAGATGATCGCGGACACGCCGATGGCGATCACGATCACCAAGTCCGGCTACATCAAGTCCACCGCGCTGTCGACGTTCCGCCAGCAAAACCGCGGCGGGGTGGGCGTCTCCGGCTTCGACCTGAAAGAGGGCGACTACGTCGAGCACATGTTCATCGCGTCCAAGCACGACTACCTGCTGTTCATCACCTCCGTCGGCAAGATCTACCGCACGAAGGTGTACGAGGTGCCCGAAGGCGCCCGAACCAGCAAGGGTCGCGCGCTCGTGAACGTGCTGCCGCTCGCCGACGGCGAGCAGGTGAAGGCCGTGTACCGCACGCGCAACTACGACGAGAACAAGTACATCGTCATGGCCACCAAGAAGGGCGTGGTCAAGAAGACCGAGTTCGACGCCTACAACACGAAGCTGCGCGCCGACGGCATCATCGCGCTCAACCTCAAGAGCGAGGACGACGAGCTGATCGGCGTCGCGCTCACGAGCGGCGAGGACGACCTGCTGCTGATCTCCGCGAACGGGCAAGCGGTGCGCTTCCACGAGCAGACCGTGCGCTCCATGGGTCGCACCGCGGCGGGCGTCGCCGGCATGAAGCTGCGCGACGGCGACGAAGTGATCTCGATCGACGTGGCCAAGGACGCCGACGAGCTGCTGCTGCTCACCGAGCAGGGCTTCGGCAAGCGCAGCCCCGTGTCGGACTTCCCGGTGAAGGGTCGCGCAACGATGGGCGTGAAGGCGTTCGGCAACATCGAGGGCAAGGGCCGGCTCGTCTCCGCGCTCGCGGTGCGCGAGGGCCAGGGCGTGATGCTGATCACGTCCGAGGGCACGATCACGCGTCAGAGCGTCGATCAGGTGTCGCGCTACAGCCGCTCCGCGTCTGGCGTGACGGTGATGAAGCTGCGCGAAGGCCACAAGCTCGTGGCGGTCGCGCGCGTCATCGACGGCGATCCCGACGACGCGGCGGCCGACGCGCAACCCGCGCTCGAGCTCGACGCTGCGCAGCCCGCCGATCCACCCGAGACGCCTGCCGACGAGTAGCATGCCCGCATGGGCTGGTTGATCGATCTGCTGGGCGACCTCGCGCGCGTCGCGCTGGGGCTGACGCCAACGTCGTGGCTCGCGTGGGCGTACGTCACGACGCTCGTGCTGATCGTCGGACCGGTGTTCTGCCAAGTCGCCCCGCGACTGGTGGATCCACCGGCGCGGCTGCTCGCGACGGATCCGCTGCGCGTGGCTGCGTGGATGCCGCTCAGCACGCTGGTCATGGTGTTCGGCACGATCGCGTTGATGATCACGATCATCGGCGCGCCGCTCGTGCCGCTCGTGTGGATCGCGCTGGGGTTGCTTGGCTACGCCGCGCTCGGGCTGCATCTGGGCGAGCTCGTGCTCGCGCGCGTGGGCGTCGGCGTGGACGCTCGCGCGCCGTGGTCAAGCGCGCTCCTTGGGCTGGCGCTGCTGCGCGTCGTGCGCGCCGTTCCCTATGTGGGCGCGCTCGCGCACTCGTTGCTTGCGTGGGCGGGATTCGCCGCGGCGATGTGCGCGGCGAATCGGTTGCTGCGTTCGCATTGGCGCCGGCGCATGGACGACGCGATCCAGTTCGAGGGCGAGACGTTGGTGGAGTGGTACCCCGACGGCGATCCCGCCGACGGCGCCCCGTCCGTGGGAACGGGTCGGCCGGTGCTCGACAACGTGCGGGGCGACGAGGATCGCGACGCGTCACGCTAGCCGTGCGCGCGCTTCGGTAGCGACGTCGAGCGGGTCGCGCGCGACGACGCTCAAGCCGAGCGCGAGTT
The DNA here is from genome assembly GCA_039811765.1 of Thermoleophilia bacterium. Taxonomy (GTDB): domain Bacteria; phylum Actinomycetota; class Thermoleophilia; order Gaiellales; family SKUG01; genus JAGQUL01. Next base: position 13,237 of record JBDHZF010000011.1, read on the forward strand.
CGACGCTCGCGAGATTGGCGGTGCGCGGCTGCAGCTCCAGATACCAGTGCGCGTCGTTGGCTTCGTCGGCGACCAACCAACAATTCATTGCCGCGTCGTCGGGCAGCGCCATGAGCGCGCGATGCACGCGGATCGCGAGATCGGCGGGCACTTCGTCGTTGACGTTCGTGTCGTGGTCGATCGGACACACCAGCAGCGCGCCCGCGATGCGCGGCAGCGGATGCGCGAGGATCGCGTAGCCGGAGCCGATCTCCACCACGAGGGGCGAATCGTCGTCCGCGAGGATCGTGCACAGCGCGCAGCGTCCGTCGATGCCGCGCACGCCATGCGTCAATCGCGCGGCGTGCTGTTCGGCGGGCACGCTCACCAACTGCGCATGCACGTGCGCCAGCGACGCGCCCGCCTCCACGCCGTCGTTGACGAACGCGTGCACGTATCGCCCCGGTTGTTGCAGAGCGCTTCTGCGCTGCAACAGCAGCTCGAGGCCCGCTTCGAGCTCGGGCAGCTCGAGCTGCTTCCACGCGGTGACATGGCGCGGGCTGGGCACGAGCACCTCGTGCGGATCGGTGAGCGGAAACAAGTTCGGAAACGCGCGCGCGGCCCACGAACCGTTCTCGCCGTCGATTCGGCCCGTTTCGGCGGGGGTGGTGTGCTCGTTGCCAGGACAAAACGGGCAACCGCTCGGTCGAGGACCCAGCCGCGCGCTGCGGCCGGGCGCGACGAGGCGAAGCTCGCCGGTGATCGGATCCTCGCGCAGCGTCATTGCCGCTCGCCGTGTCGTTGCCGATAGTCGTGCATGCGCGCATAGTACCCCGCGCCTCGCGAGGAGTCGCTACAGTGCTAGGCATGCGAGCACGATTTCCACTCGCCAGCGTCCTGCTCGTCGCGTCGTTGGCCTCGCTGGCGTCGTCGCCGACGGCGCTCGCGCGAGCGCCACGCGACGCGAGCGTCCCGCTCGACACCGCCGCACGGGCGAACGCGACGGCCGCACGCGGCGTGACGTTGCCGTTTCGCGCGCAAACGCTTGGCGTGTCGTGGCGAGCCGGCGCGCTCGCCGATGGCGCGTTGCAGCTGCGCACGCGGACACGGCCCGGGGCGTGGAGTTCGTGGCGCGACGTCGAACGCGCCGACGTTGGCCGCGTGTCGGAACCCAGCTGGGTTGGCGGCGCCGACCAGGTGCAGCTGCGTGGTCGCGCGCTCGCGCAGCTGCGCGGTGTGCGGATCGTGGCGATCGACGGTGGAAGCGACTCGAGCGCGCGCATCGGTCGCGACGTGGCACGCTCGGAACCGATCGTCGGCACGATCCAGCTGCGCGGCGCATGGGGCGCCGCCGCGCCGAAGAGCGCCCCCGCGCTCGCCGACGCGGTGCGCGGTGTGGTGATCCACCACACCGACAACGCGAACGGGTACGCGTGCTCGCAAGTGCCGCAGATGCTGCGCGGCATCCAGCGCTACCACATGGTCACGCAAGGCTGGAACGACATCGGCTACAACTTCGTGATCGATCGCTGCGGCGGCGTGTGGGAAGGACGCGACGGCGGCGTCGACCAATCGGTGATCGGCGCGCACACCTACGGCTTCAACACCCGCACGAGCGGCATCGCGCTGCTCGGCGACCACAGCACGGCGCGTCCGTCCGCGCGTGCGCGACTGGCGCTGCGCAGGCTGGTGGCATGGCGCCTCGACGTCGCGCACGTCAAACCCAACTCGAAGATGCAGCTCGTCGCCGCCGCGTCCGCGAAATTCAAGGCAGGGTCGACCGTGCGCGTGCGCGCGGTGAGCGGCCACCGCGACCTGTACCCAACCGCCTGCCCCGGCGCCGCCGAGTACGCGGACCTCGACGCGCTCGCCGCGCAAGCCTGGCGCACCGGCGGCGCGAAGATCGCGAACGTCGCGGCGAGCTACCAGCTGCGGTCGTCGTCCACGCCGACGCACGCGAGCGTGCACTCGGTCGCGGTTTCGCTCGTCACGCCATGGGTGGCGCAGCGCACGACGATTCGGTTGGAGCGCGCCTCCACGGGCGAGACGCTCGGCAGTCGCTCCGGCCGTGGACTGACGCGCCGTGCGTCGTTCGCGCTCGCCGACGACGTGGACGTGCCACCTTGGGACGTGGTCGTGGTCGCGACCGCCGCGACGCCCAGCGGCTCGCGCGCGCGCGAAGCGCGCGTCATGCTGCAAGACGCCGGCGCCGACCCGGGATTGGCGATCACGACAGTGCCCGCGTCGACGATCACGCCCAATGGCGACGGCGTCGACGACGACATCACGCTCGCCTACACGCTCGCGCTCGACTACCGCTTGCAGGTCGAGCTGCTCGATCCCGCGCACGCCTCGCGCGTCGCGCTGCTGCAGTCGGCGCGCTATGTGGGCGTGACCGGCGACACGCCGCGCGAGCTGCGCTTGGCGATTCCCACGGGCGTCGCGGCAGGATCGTACGTGCTGCGAGCGTCCCTGCCCGCGGACACGGCCGCTGGCCGCAGCGTGCGTGATCTGCCGATCACGATCGCGCGCTGAGCAGTCGACCCAGCGCGGCAAGCAGCGCGTCGACGTCGAGCGTCGCGTCGAGCGCGGCGAGGGTCGTGGCGTCGCGCCCGTCGACGGCTCGAAACGGATCGCCGGTCACGTTGCAGCCGATCCCGATCAGGACCTCGTCCACTCGGTCCCCGGTGGTTCGTGCGTCGACGAGCACCCCTGCGACCTTCGCGCCGCTGGCGCGCGCGACCACGTCGTTCGGCGCTTTCCACGCCAAGCGATCCGCGCCGCTCGTGCACGCGAGCAACTCGTCGACGACGCGACGCGGCAACTCGTCGAGCACGCCGAGCGGCGCGCCACGAACACCAACGCTCAGCAGCAACGCGTCGCCGGGCGGATCCTGCCAGCGTCGTCCCTGACGTCCACGCCCCGCGCGTTGGCTGCGCGCGCGCACCGCGATCGGGGTGCCTGCCTGCACCGCGTCGAGCCATCGCCGCAGCTGGTCCTGCGTGGAGTCGACGACGTCGTGGTCGATGCAGATCGGTCGCGCGAGGTCCGTCACGTGGACCATCCTCGTCGCCGGCCCAGCAGCGCCGCAAGCACGTCGATCGCGCCCTGCTTGTCGAGCGGCTCGTTGAGGTTGCCGCATTTCGGACTCTGCACGCACGCTGGGCACCCGTCCTCGCACGGACACCCCTCGAGCATCGCGAGCGTCGCGCTCGCCCAGCGCGGCAGATGCGCCAGCGCCGCTTCGGCGATCCCCACCCCGCCCGGGTGTCCGTCGTACACGAAGATCCCCGCGGCGTGCTCGAACGCCACGTGCGTGTTGATCGACAACCCGCCGATGTCCCACCGATCGCACGTCGCGATCAGCGGCAGCATCGCGATCAGCGCGTGCTCGGCGGCATGCAGCGCGCCCAGGTAGCGACGATCGCCCAGCGGATCGTCGGGATCGACCGGCGACGCCGCGCCCGGCGGCGGCAGCGGCGACGAAAACCACACCGCTTCGGTGTCGAACGCGAGCGGCGGCAGCGGCTGCTCCACGAGCGGCCCGAGCTGGCGATGCGTGGACGAATCCATGCGCTGATAGCCCAGCAACTGATCGGTCACCGTCACTCGCCCGTGCCGAACGATCACGCCCGACGCGTCGACGGCGCGCTCGCCCAATACCTGCGCCACGGCGATGTCCGTGTCCAACTTCGGCAGCGTGTAGTAGGGGAGCGTTCGCTTGCGACACGTCGCCACGAGATGCTCGACGTCGAGTTGTTCGACGAGGTAGCTCGTGCCGCGATGCAGGTACACCGCGCCCTCGTGCACGCTCGTCGCGGCGCGCCCGATCTCCACGCTGCCCAGCACCGCGCCCGTGTCCGCGTCGACGATCGTCACGTCGCCGCGTCCACTCGAACGCAGCGAGATGCTGGCGCTGGCGTGCTCGCGCGCGACGTACACCGCGCCGCGTGGCGTTCGCCGCAGCGTGCCATGGTGGACGAGCTGCTCCACCACGCGCTCGAGCTGCCCGTTCGGCCACAACGCCGCGTCCACGTCGCCGCCGAGCGGCAGCTCCGCCGCCGCGGCCGCGAGGTGCGGCGCGACGATGCGTTCGTTGTCGAGGCTGATCACCGCGTCCTCCACCTCGCGATCGAGCAGCTCGCCGGGATTGCGCATGAAGTATTGGTCGAGCGCGTCGTCGCCCGCCACGAGCACGCACAGTCCGCGCGCGCCGGTCGTGCGCGCGGCGCGCCCCCATCGCTGCAACAGGCTCGTGGTCGTGCCTGGGTACCCCACGACGACGCTGGCCTGCAGCGAGCCGATGTCGATGCCCAGCTCCAGCGCGCTGGTCGCGACCACGCCCAGCAGCTCGCCATTCGCAAGCGCGCGCTCGGTCTCGCGTCGCTCCGCGGGCGTGTAGCCGGCACGATAGGGCGCGATCCGCGACGCGAGTTCGGCATCGCCGCGCGCGCGCAAATGCTCCTGCGTGAAGCGATGAATCAGCTCGCACTGCCGCCGCGATCGCGCGAAGACGATCGTCGCGTAGCCGCGTTCGAGCTGGGCGGCGTACAAGCGCACCGCGTCGCCAATCGCGCTGTCGCGCTCGCCGGTCTCCTCGTCCAGCGCCGGATTCCACAGCAGCATGTCGCGCGCCGGCGCAGGCGCGCCCGCGTCGTCCACGAGCGTCACGTCCACTCCAACGAGCCGCTCGGCGTGCTCGACCGGATTGCCGATCGTGGCGCTCGACAACACGAACGTGCAGCGCTCGTTGCCGTAGTGCGCGAGCAGTCGACGCAGCCGCCGCAGCGTCTGCGCGACATGCGATCCGAACACGCCGCGATACACGTGCGACTCGTCGAGCACCACGATCGCCAGCCCGCGCAGCAGCGTCGCCCATTGCTCGTGCGCGGGCAGGATCCCCGCGCTGAGCATGTCCGGATTGGTGAGCAGCAAGTTCGCGCGCTGGCGAACCTGCGCGCGTTGGCGTGGCGGCGTGTCGCCGTCGTACAGCATCGGCTGCGCCCACGCCGCGCCCAGCTCGCGAAGCCGGCGAGCCTGATCTTGCGCGAGCGACTTGGTGGGCGCCACATAGAGCGCGGTTTGCTTGCGCTGCTCGCGTGGATGCTGCAACGCCTGCAGGATCGGCAGCTGGTAGCACAAGCTCTTGCCCGCGCCCGTGCCGCCGGCCAGCACCACGTGCTCGCCGCGCAGCACGATCCGATCGATCGCGTCGGCTTGGAAACGATGCAGGTCGGCGATCCCCGCGCGCTGCAGCAGCGCCCGCAGCTCGCTCGTCAGCTGCGCAGGCAGCGGCGCGGTGCGCCGGGCGCGAGCGCGCTGGTGCAACGCCGCGACGATGCGCGGATCGTCATGCAACGAGGGGTCAGGCGGTCGCGCCAACCCACTCGGCGAGCGCTTCGTCGAGTCGCTGGCGGCTCATCGCGCCCACCATCTGCTTCACGACCTGGCCGTCCTGGAACACCAGCATCGTGGGAATCGACAGCACCTTGAAGCGGCTCGACGTCTCCGGATTCTCGTCCACGTTCAGCTTCACGACCTTCATCCGGCCTTCGTGCGCCGCGGCGAACTCCTCGAGGATCGGATTCATCATCCGGCACGGGCCGCACCACGTCGCCCAAAAATCCACGAGCACCGGAAGATCCGACTGCTCCACGTCGGCTGCGAAACCTGCGTCGGTCACTTGGCCAAGGCTCATCTGTCGCTCCCTCGCGTCGATCCGTTCCGGGCTCGCGCGCGCGACGCGAGCCTCGACAATGCGGTCAGTGTAGCAGCGTCGCGTCGTCGCATCGCGCGAACCCTGCCGAAGCGTCAGAGCACGGTGACGGGCGTGCCGACCGTGACCATGTCGAACAACGCTTCCACGTCGGGGATGCGCATGCGAATGCAGCCGTGGCTGACCGAGTAGCCGATCGACGACGGGTTGTTGGTGCCGTGGATGCCCACCGTGCCGTTGATCGCCATCCAGCGCGTGCCGAGCGGGTTGTCGGGACCCGGGCCGATCGGCTTGGCGTCCTTCGCCCACGGCGAATCCGGCGGCGTCCACGTCGGGTCCTTCTGCATCGACTGGATCGAGTAGCTGCCGGCCGGCGTGGGGTATTCGGCCGATCCGGTCGCCACGCCCCATGACTTGACGACGGAGCCCAGCCGGTAGAGCGTCAACGTGTTGCGGGCGCGGTCGACGACGATCTTCAGCGTCAGTCCCGCCACGGTGTCCGGCCCGGCGACACCGTCCGCGTCCATGCCGTGCTGGGACTGATACGCCTGCACGGCCGAGCGCGTGGTCGCGCCATAGGAGCTGGTTCGGGCTTCGGCGGCGAGCTTCGCGTTGGTGGTGACGCCGGCCTTCACGAGCGCGGCCTGCAGCTCGCGAACGTCCTTGCCGCGCGCGCCGGTGCGCAGCCCTGTCGCGTCGTTGAGCGACTCCGCGGAATCGACGATGATCGTGCGCGTCGTGCGGGTCTCGTTGCCGAGCGAATCGGTGGCGATCACCTGCAGCGCGTGCCGGCCTTCGTACGCGCCGTCTTCGAGCGCGATCTTCCACGTGCCGGCCACGGGCAGCGCGTCGGCACGCTCGGCCGTCGCCTCCCCCTCTTCGTCGAGTGCGGCGTCGTCTTCGATCGGTGTCGCGGCCGCGGCGTCGACTGCTCCCGGCGGGGGGGTGGTGGACTGCTCGACGAGCGTGTCTTCTTGTTGTGCGCCGTCGAGCAGCACGTGCACGTCGACGCCGTGCACGTCGCGGCTGGAGACGGGGATCTGCAGCGTCGCGTCGCGCACGATGCGAGGCGCGCGCACCTGCAGCGTCGGGCCGGTCGTGTCCACGAGCACCGCTTGCGTGCGCTCGGTGACGTTGCCGGCGGCGTCGCGCACCCGCACGACGAGCGATTGCTCGCCCTGCGGCAGGCTGATCGCGACGCTGCGCCGCTCCGCGTCGTCCGAGTCGAGGTGCTCGGTTGGCGCGTTCGCCGCGTCGCTCGTCACCTCGGCGATCGATCCGGGTTCCGCGTCGACCGTCACGCGCGCGGGGAGCTTCGTCACGAGCGCTGTGTCGGCATCGGCGTACGCGGTCGCGCCGTCGGCGTCGGCAATCGGCGCGACGATCTTCGCGCTCGGCGCCTTCGTGTCCACCGTCACGTTCCACGTTTCGTGCAGCGTGCGCTGCAGCACGCCCACCCGCGTGATCTTCGCGTCGACGTCGTGTTCTCCGTCGGCGAGACGCGCCGCCTGCACGAGCACGAGCGCGCCGCCGTCGCGAACGGACACTTCGTCGCCGTCGATGCGTTCGCCGTCGACGCGCACGTCAACCCGCTCGGCGCGCACGCCAAGCGGTCGGTGCACGCGCAGGCGCAGCATCGGCGTCGCGTCGTTGGTGAGCGTGCCCGGCGCGTGCGAACTGATGCGCGGCATCGACCACAGCAACGCACCCGCGATCGCGGCCGCCGCGACCAACAGCGCGATCACGATCACCGTGCGACGCGACGGCCGCCTGCGCGCTCGCGGTGCGACATCGAGCAACTGCGTCGCGGGCAGCGTCGTGCCGGCGTCAGGCTGCGTGCGCGATCGGCGCGGGGATGGTCGGCGGGTGTCGGAGCGAAGACGCACGATGCAGGCGATGGTACGAGGCGGCGACTGGCACGCACCATCGATCGTTCCCGGCTGGGGCGCGGATAGGCCACGCAGGCGGCCGCCTGCGCCCGGTTCGACGGGCCGCTCAGCGACGCCGGAACTTCAGTCGCCAGACGCGCCAGATCGCCTCGAGCACGATCGACGTGCTCATCTTCGACTCGCCGAACTCGCGGTCGACGAACGTGACGGGCACCTCCGCGACGCGAAAACCCGCGTTCACGGTGCGGTACTTGAGCTCGATCTGGAACATGTAGCCGGACGCTTCGATGCCGTCGAGATCGAGCGATTCCAAAACTCGGCGACGAAACAGCGTGAATCCCGCCGTCATGTCGCGCACCTTCAATCGCAGGATCGTGCGCGCGTAGAAACTGCCGCCCTTGCTGATCACGTTTCGATACCACGGCCAGCCCTGCACGCCTCCGCCAGCAACGTTGCGGCTGCCGATCACCAAGTCCGCGTCCTCGCTCGCGCGCACGAGCCGCACCACGTCCGCGGGATCGTGCGAGAAGTCGCAATCCATCTCCATCACCAGATCCGCGCCGCCGTCGAGCGCCGTCGCGAACCCCGCGAGATACGCCCGACCCAGCCCGGTCTTCTCCGTGCGATGCAGCGTCCGCACCCACGACAGCTCGCTCGCGAGCCGATCGGCGATGTCGCCCGTGCCGTCGGGCGAGTTGTCGTCGATGACGAGGACGGTGAGGTCGAGGTCGTGCGCGTCGCGCTGCTCGGCGAGCGCGCGCACCATCCGCTCGAGATTCTCGGCCTCGTTGTAGGTCGGCAAACAGATCCAGACAGCGCTCACGCGGCAAAGCGTTCCCGACTTGCCGCGCGAGCGAACGTGCCTGGCTCAGATCAGTGCGTGTGCGGAACGGATTCGTCCACCACGGCCGTGGTGGGTGCCGCGGGCTGCGCTGCTGTGGGAGGCGTGACGGGAGGCGTGACGGGAGGCGTGACAGGCGTTGTCGCTGCCGTTGCGCCGCCACCGATCGCGCCTTGACTGAGCAACGCCACGAGCTTGTTGAGCACGTCCACGAGCTGCTTGAGCACGTCGGCGATTTGCGCGCTCGCTCCGCCGCCGAGCGCGCTCGCGCCAGCGACCGCGTCGACCGCGCCGCCGCCGCTGAGATCGCCCTTCTGCGCAGGGGTGCCGCTCGCGCCCGCAACCTGGCTTGGCGTGGTCGTCGCCGGCGGCGTTTGCACGGGTGGCGTCTGGACCGGTGGCGTTTGCACGGGTGGCGTCTGGACCGGTGGCGTTTGCACGGGTTCGGTCTTGGCGGGCGGCGTCACGCCCGCGCCCGACGCGCCAGCGACGGCATCCTTCTGCACCGGGCCGCCCCCGGCGATGCCGGCGCCCTGCATCGCCTGCACAGCGCTGCTCACGCCGCCGATCGCGCTCGTGAGCTGCTGCAGCACGCTCGCCAAATCGCTCGTTGGAGCGGTCGCGCCGCCACCTGCGATGCCGTCCTTCTGTGCGGGTCCGCTCGCGCCCGCAACCTGTCCGGGCGTCTGCACCGGCAATTGCTGCACGGGCACGCCGCCGCCACCTGTGATCTCACACATCGTTCGTCCCCCTGGATGGTCCCCATCGCACACGTGTCCCGACGCGCGCTCCTGCCCCCATCGAACGACGCGCCGCTCGATCCGTCAACCAGCAACGGTGACGTAGGCTTCGCCGCATGACGAACGCCGACATCGCCGACGCATTCGCCGAGCTGGCCGACCGGCTCGCGCTCACCGACGAAAAACCATTCCGGTACATGGCGTATCGCAAGGCCGACGAGACGTTGCGCGAGCTCGGCGAGAGCGTGGCAGTGCTCAGCCGCGATGGTCGCCTCCGCGAAATCGACGGCATCGGTCCCGCGATCGAGGAGAAGATCGAGCAACTGCTCGAAACAGGCACGTTCCCCGCGCTCGAACGTGCTCGCGAAGACGTGGACGACACGCTGCTCGCGCTCACGCGCCTTCCCGGCATTGGTCCCGCGACCGCCCGAAAGGTGTTCGCCGCGACCGACCATGCGCCGTACGACGAGCTGCTCGCGCTTGCGAGGCGAGGGGAACTCGCCACCGGAAACGGCGTCACTCGCAAAGTCGTCGATGCGCTGGCGTCGGCCGCTGCCCGCCCCAACGGTGGCGATGGATCCGATGCAACGCTATCGGGCGTGCCGCTCGATCCCGAAACAGGCATGCCGCTGCCCGGTCCCTGGTTTCGCCGCGACCAGGCACATGGCCAGTTCGACGCGCTCGTCACCGCGATGGAACCCATCGGCGCGATCGCCGTCGAGCTGCTCGGCGACTACGCTCGGGGCTGCGAAGTGGTGCCCGGCATTGATGTGCTCTGCGACGCGGCCGACCCCGCCACCGCTCGCGCCGCGGCGATCGTGATCCTCGACGACCGGGGCTACAGCGTGGTGGCGATCGACGACGAACCGCTCGCGATCGTCACACCGTCCGGCATGCCCGCCTCGATCACGATCGCGCACCCGGACGAGCATGTGCGCTCGCAGCTCGTCGGCCCCCCCGCGTGGACGCGATTCGAACGCGAGGATGCTGCCTGCGCCGTGGCGTGGGAGCTGCGCGACAGCGTGCTGGACGGACCGCTGACAATCGCCGACGCCGCGCAGCTCGCCCCAGAGTTGATCGTCGCGAGCGACATCCGCGGCGACCTGCACGGCCACAGCGACTGGTCGGACGGACGAGCGACGATTCTCGAGATGGCGCGCGCCGCGCGCGATCGCGGCGACGAGTACTACCTCGTGAGCGACCACTCCGCGCCGTACGCGATGGTCGGCGGCCTCGACGACACACGCATCCGCGCGCAAGCCGACGAGATCGCGCGCGTGAACGAACAGCTGCAGCGCGAGCACGAGACCAGGCAGCAGCCCGCGTTCCGCGTGCTGCACGGCAGCGAAGTGGAGATTCTCGCCGACGGCTCGCTCGGCCTTGCCGATGCCACGTTGGAGCGCCTCGATTGGGTCGTCGCGTCGATCCACGTCGCGCAGCGCCAAACGCCCGACGCGATCCTCGAGCGCATGCGTCGCGTCGTGGCCAACCCGCTCGTCGACGCGATCGGCCACCCCACCAGCCGACGACTGCTGCGCCGCCACCGCACAGCCCTAGACGTGGACGCGCTCATCGCGATGGCCGTCGAGTCGGCCGTCGTGCTGGAGATCAACGCGAACCCCGATCGACTGGACCTCGACTCGCGCCACGCTCGCCACGCGCTCGCCTCCGGCGTGCTGCTCGCCATCAACTGCGACGCGCATCGACCCGCGAACCTCGACCTGCGCGAGCACGGCGTCGCCGTCGCGCGCCGCGCGGGCGCACGCGCCCAGGACGTCGTGAATTGCCGTTCCGTGGACGACCTGCTCGCCGCCCGTCGCCGCTTCGACTGACGCGCCGCCACCGACGCGCTGGTACAGTCGTCGCATCGACACGAACTCTCCCCAGTTCGGACCCGGCGTCAACGGGTCCGTCGCCGCCGCCCTCGTCGCGCGCGGCATCACGAAGCTGTTTCCGATCCAAGTCGCTGCAGTTCCCGTCGCCGCCGAAGGGCGCGACGTGCTCGCGCGATCGCCCACCGGCTCCGGCAAGACGATCGCGTTCGGCATTCCGCTCGTGCAACGCATCGACACGACCGCGCCGCGCATCCAAGCGCTCGTGCTCGTGCCGACCCGCGAGCTGGCGCTGCAAGTCGCGGACGAACTCGCCACGCTCGACGCCAGCGTGCGCGTCGCCACCGCGTTCGGCGGCGTCAAGCAAGGCGCGCAAGTTCGCGCGATCCGCGACGCGAGCGTGCTCGTCGCCTGCCCGGGTCGCCTGCTCGACCTGCTCGACCAACGCGAAGTTTCGCTCGACCATGTTTCGGTGCTCGTGCTCGACGAAGCCGACCGAATGCTCGACATGGGCTTCGCGCCGTCCGTGGAGCGAATCATCGCGCGCGTGCCGAGCGATCGCCAAACGCTGCTTTTTTCTGCCACGCTCGACGATCGAGTCGCGAAGATCGCCGCGCGCTGCACCGTCGACCCGGTCGAGGTGTCCACCGCTCCGCCCGCCGCGCGCCCCGCGACGATCGATCACGCGTTCTTGCCGGTCGATCACGCCGATCGCATGGACCTGCTCGTCGACGTGCTCATGCACGAACCCGATCGCGACCTCGCCGTGGTGTTCGTGCGCACCAAGCGCGCCGCGCCGCGCATCGCCCGCAAGCTCGCCCAACGCGGGCTGCGCACAGCGTCGCTGCACGGCGACATGGCGCAGGGCGGACGACAACGCGAGCTGGGACGCTTCGAACGCGGCGACGCCGAAGTGCTCGTCGCCACCGACGTGTTCGCGCGAGGACTCGACCTCGACCGCATCACGCTCGTGGTCAACTACGATCCGCCCGCGGAGCTCGACGACTACGTGCACCGCTCCGGCCGCACCGGCAGAGCCGGGCGCGACGGGCTCGTCGTCACGTTTGTGATGGACGACCAGCGCGCCGCGGTCGAAGGCATCGCCGCGGCCCTCGACCTGCGCGAGGAATATGCTCGCAACGGCCTCGAACCGCTCGCGACGAGTCGTGTGCCCAATAATTCAACGAGCAACAAACCCACGCGGCGCCGCAGGCGCCGCCCCCAGCGTTCCGGAAGTCCCGCCTAACGGCGTGCGCCATCCAGAGCACCAACCAATCACCAACGAAACAACTGGAGAGCACACCATGGCAACAGGCACCGTGAAGTGGTTCAGCGACGAAAAGGGCTTCGGCTTCATCACCCCCGAGAGCGGTTCGAGCGACGTGTTCGTGCACCACTCGAACATCGACGGTTCGGGCTTCAAGAGCCTGCCCGAGGGCGCGAAGGTCGAATTCGACACGCAGGAAGGCCGCAAGGGCCTCGAAGCGACCGGCGTGCGCGTCATCTGACGCTACTGCCAAGCGCAATTCGCGAAGGGTCGTCGGCGTTCGCGCCGGCGGCCCTTCGTCAATTCACGCCGGCGCGTAGAAACGCTCGAGCGGCCCGCGCAGCTCGTCGGGCAACTGCGCGTCGCCGTCGGCGCGACTGAAGCTCGCCAGCGACGCGAACATGTCCGCGCTCTCGTCGATCGTGCCAGCCGATCCGCTCACAGCCCCGCTCGCCGCGCCAAGCACGCCGATCCGGCCCTGCTGCAGCTCGCGTCGAGCATGATCGCGAACCTCGCGATACTTGCGGCTCAACAACCCCATCGACGACTGGTTCGCCACCTTCTGGAACGCCTCGATGAACCCGTCCCGCTCCTGCGGCGAGCGCATCGACTGGTCCTGCCAGTACGCGCGCGCGAGCACGCCGAGCGACGGGTTGGACTGCGTCGCGTCGAGCACGATCGTGCGCGCGGACAAGTCCAGCTTCGGCACCTCGCCGGGGTTGGCTTGGCGCACCGCCCATCCGTTCGCGATCAACTTCTTCGCGCTCTGCGACAACCCAAAGCGCTGCATCAGCTCGTCGCGGATCGCGATCGCTTGCGCGCTCGACTCGGGAAGCGATCCTTTGATCAGGCTCTCCAACGTGAACGCGAGCTGCATGTCCTGCGGCGTGCCGAAGCGCGACAACACTTGCGCCGCGATGCGCAGCAGCCCGCGCGCGTCCACGCCCGCGCTCGCGAACGGGATCCCGTTCGCGCCCAACTGGCCGGCAAGGTTCACCGCGAACCGCGACACGCTCAGGCGCCGAGGATCGTTCGGCGCGAGCTGCCCCATCTGCTCGAGCAGCTTCAGCGCCGCGCCGAGCGCCTTCTGCTTGGCTTCGAGCGACCCCGGGTTCGCCTTCATCGCCGCGATCGCGCTCTTGAGCGCCGTCTCGCCCGCGGCCAGCCCGTCCTGGCCTTCCATCGCCTTGCCTGCGAACACATGCCCGGCGGCTTTGCCGATCTTGTCGACCGCCTGCGCCATCGCGCCGATCGGGTTCTCCGTGAACCCGGTGGGCTTGGCTTCCACCGCCCGACGGTACACTTCGGCCGCGCCATCGCTGGTGGATGGCGCGGCTCCGGGCGCCTGCGTGGGCGCCACCGTGCGGGTTGATGGTTGCTGCAGCTCGCTCATGGCATGCGTGATCGGCACGAGACGTATGCCCCGTTACCGTTCTTTCGGCACTTTCGGCCCGATCGTCCCACGACAACCGGCCTCAGCAGGCCGTTCCCCGCGCGCCTCACCTCACGAGCGACGCGAGCAGTGGCGCGACGGCGGCTTGGTCGTCGAGCACCACGTCCGCCGCCTGCACCAGCGCGGCAGGGGCCTCGTCGCCACCCACCGCAACCTTCACGAAGCGCAGCGGCGTCGTTGCGGCGGTCTCCAGCGCGCGCTCGCCGCTGCGCAGCGCGTCGATCGCATGAAACGCGTCCAGATCGGTGAGATCGTCGCCCACGAACACCACCACGCGCGCCTGCTCGGGCGCGGCGGCGGTGAGAATCGCGAGCGCGTCGCCCTTCGTGCGTGCGCCCTTCGGCTTGATCTCCAGCACCTGCTTGGCATCGTCCACCTGCACCTTCAGCGGGTTCAGCACCGTCATCAACTGCGCGCGAACATGCTTCGGATCCACCGATTGGCCGAGCGCGCCGCGCTGGCGAAAATGGATCGTCACGGTGGCGCCCTTGTCCTCGTACTTCCACCCCACCGTCTGCGCGAGCTGCGCCGCCACCGCCACGTGCTCGCGCGCCGCGGGCGTGATCGGGCACAGGTCCTCCGCGCCGTCGGGCGCGACGATTCGCGTGCCGTGCAGCGCCGCGAACCACGCGCCGTCCACCGGCACCAGCTCGCGCGCACGCTCCAATCCGCGACCCGTCACCACGCCCACCAGCGCGCACCGCTGCACCGCGCGTCGCACGATGTCGACGGTCTCGGCGGGCACCGCAGCGGCGGCGGGGTCGTCCACGATCGGCGCGAGCACCCCGTCCACGTCGAGCAGCAGCACGAGCGTCGCGGGGTCGATGTCGTCGAGCTGCGTGGGAAGGGCGGGCGAGGTGGCTGGCGATGCGAAATCCATGCTGCGGATCGTATCGCGTGCGCGCGCGAGTAGGATGCTCGGCATGGATGCGACGACGACGAGCGCGCCCCAGTCGGGGTTCGCGTGGAAGCCCGACGCGGCGACGGTGCAGCGATCGAACCTGTTCGGCTTTCTCAAGCAGCACGACATCAAGGATCCCGACGAGTTGCTCGCGCGCTCGCAGCAGGAACCGGAATGGTTCTGGGACTCGATGGTGCGCCATCTCGGCATCGAATTCGACACGCCGTACTCGGCGGTGCTCGACGACAGCGACCCCGCGTTTCCCACGTGGTTCGTGGGCGGCACGCTGAACCTCGCGAACGACTGCGTGTTCAAGCACGCGCGTGGCCGGCTTGCCACGCACACCGCGATCATCTGGGAAGGCGAGGACGAGGGCCAGCGCCGCCTTACCTACGCCGACCTCAAGCGGGACGTGGCGATGCTCGCTGACGCGCTCGCCGCTCGCGGCATCGGCCCCGGCGACGCGGTCGGCATCTACCTGCCGATGGTGCCGGAAGTGGTCGTCGCGCTCTATGCGTGCGCGGCGATCGGCGCGATGGCGGTGCCCGTGTTCAGCGGCTTCGCCGCCGACGCGATCGCGCAGCGGCTCTCCCATTGTGGCGCGAAGGCCGTGATCACCGCCGACGGCACGTTGCGCCGCAGCAAGCAGGTCGGGATGAAAGCCACCGTTGACCAGGCGCTCGCCGACGTGCCCAGCGTCGAGCACGTGATCGTGTGGCGCAGGCTCGGCATCGACGTGCCGATGCAAGCGGGGCGTGACGTGTTCTGGCACGAGGCGCTCGCCGACGCCGACGCGATGCGCCAGCCGCTGATGGTTTCCAGCGAGCACCCGGTGATGCTCGCCTACACATCTGGCACCACCGGCACGCCCAAGGCAGCCGTGCACGTGCACGGCGGGCTGCTCGTGAAGATCGCCGAGGAAGCGCACTTCCAGACGGACGTGCATTCGGACGACGTGCTGCACTGGGTGACGGACATGGGCTGGATCATGGGTCCGTGGGAGTGCATCGGCGCGCACGCCGCGGGCGCCACGCTCGTGCTCTACGAAGGCGCGCCCGACTATCCCGCGCCGAACCGCCTCTGGCAGCTCGTGGAGCGCCACCAGATCTCGATCCTCGGGGTGTCGCCCACGCTGATTCGCGCGCTTCGCCAGCAAGGCGACGAGCATGTGACCGGCGCGGACCTCTCCAGCCTGCGTGTGTTCGGCTCCACCGGCGAGCCATGGAATCCCGAGCCGTGGCAGTGGCTCAACGACGTCGTCGGCCAAGGCCGTTGCCCGATCATCAACTTGAGCGGCGGCACGGAAGTCGGCGCATGCTTTTTGAGCCCCACGCCGCTCACCCCGCTCAAGCCGGGCTCGCTCGGCAAGCCGTGCTTCGGGATGAGCGTGGAGGTGTGGGACCCTGCGACCGGGGAGCCCCTCGGTCCGGGCGACGGCGTGGGCGAGCTGGTGTGCACCAAGCCGTGGCCGTCGATGACGCGCGGGTTCTGGGGCGACGGCGGACGCGAACGCTACCTCGACACCTACTACGCCACGTGGCCTGGCGTGTGGAAGCACGGCGACTGGGCGTCGATCGATTCCGACGGCATGTGGTACCTGCATGGCCGCTCCGACGACACGATCAACGTGGCGGGCAAGCGCATCGGCCCAGCGGAGTACGAGTCGATCGTCGTCGACCACGAGAGCGTGGCGGAAGCGGCCGCGATCGGCGTGCCCGACCCCGTGAAGGGCGAGCAGGTGTGGGTGCTGTGCATCATGGCGCCCGGCAAACGCGCGAGCGATCGACTGCGCACGGTGCTCGCCGACATGGTGGGCGAACGCCTCGGCAAGGCATTCAAGCCCGGCCGCGTCGTCTTCGTGAAATCGCTGCCGAAGACGCGCAGCGCGAAGATCGTGCGGCGCGCCGCACGAGCCGCCGCATTGATGGAGGATCCGGGCGACATCTCCAGCGTGGAGAACCCCGAGAGCCTGCGCGCGATCGCGCGCGCCGTCGAGCAGCAGCTGGCATAGATGCGATCCGAGCAACGCTACGCGCAGTCGGCCGAGTGGTACGACCGCGTGTACGCGGCGATGGGCAAGGACTACGCCGCGGAAGCGGCGGTGCTCGACGCGATCGTTCGAGCGCGCTGTCCGTCCGCGCGAACCCTGTTGGACGCCGGCTGTGGCACGGGGCGCCACCTCGAGCAGCTGGCGGTACTCGACTACGAGATCGCTGGCTTCGACCTGCACCCGGGATTCGTGCGGCGCGCGCGCGAGCGCTGTCGCGGCGCGCGTATCGTCGAGGCGGATCTGTGCACCGTCGACGTGGGGCGACGCTTCGACGCGGTGACGTGCCTGTTCGGCGCGATCGCGCATGTGGAGACGACGGATCGGCTCGACGCGGCGATTGCTCGGCTCGCGGCGCATCTCGCGCCCGACGGCGTGCTGATTCTCGAGCCATGGCGCGCGGTCGAGGATGTTCGCGACGGCGAGACCGGATCCGAAACGGTGACGCTTCCCGGCGCCACGCTCACGCGCCACAGCCGCACGAGCAGCGACGGTTCGATCACCGTCATCGAGTTCGATTGGCTGGAACGATTCGACAGTGGAGTCGAGCGTCGCGAGCGCGAGACGCTGCGCTTGGCTCGTTTCACGGCGGACGAGTATCGCGCCGCGTTCGCACGCGCGGGCCTGGACGCCCGCTTTGACGAGGCGGGTTTGTGGCCCGGATCGCAGCTGGGCGCATGGATCGCCCAGCTCGCGCCGTGAGCGGCGGCGTCCGATGCGGCGTGTACCGTCGCGCGCATGCGAACTCCCCGAACGCTCCGTCGAGTCTTGCCCATCTTCGCTGCCGCGTGCGCGCTGCTTGCGCTGCCGTCAAGCGCCAGCGCGCTCACCGTCACCAAGCAGACGAGCACGTCGTGCGACACGTACTCGTCGCTCACCGACTGGTCGCACGACTTGTCGCTGCCGAAGTTCGCGGTGGCGGGCGGCACGTTCGTGAGCGCGACGGTGTCGCAGCAGGCGTCGATCACCAGCGGCTACCGCGTCGAATCGAGGAATGGCGCGCCGCGCACGGACACGCTCACGCTCGCGTCGGCAACCGTGTCCACGAGCGCGCCAGGCTTGGTCGGCGCGCTCGCGTCGCTGCCCGCCGGGTCGCGCACCTACGCGTTCACCGCGTACGACGGCACGCAAGATTTTGCTGGAGGCAGCGGCGCAAGCGGCAGCTTCGGAACGCGGCAAGACAATCAAGCTGGCGTGTCAACGAGCGCTGCGATCTGGGCTGGCACGGGCAGCGTGACGATCCCCGCGCAATCGCTCGCGTCCACCGACAACACGCTCTCCGGCAACTTCCGCCTCGAATGGGACACGGAATCCACCGTCACGGCATGCGTCACCTACACGTACACCGAGCAGATCACCGTCTGCATCGGCGATTACGTGTGGCAGGACGACACCGACGGCATCCAGGAAACGAGCGAGCCGGGCGTCGCGTCGCGCCCGATCGTGGTGACCGACGCCAATGGCGTCGTGCTCGGCACGACCACCACCGACACGGACGGGCGCTGGATCGTCTGCGGGCTGGAACCGTCCACCGCGTGCGTGGTGAGCGTCGACCTGCCCGACGGGTGGACCGTCACCGCCGCCAACAAGGGCACTGACGACGCGCTCGACAGCGACGGCGTCGCGACCGCCGCGAATGACGCGACGATCCCATGCCTCACCCCGCCGGTCGGTCGCGACCTGACCTTCGACGTGGGCATTCACAAGCAGACCACGCCGACGGAGGCGCCGTCGCCTACCCCCGCGCGCTTGCGTCTGGCCAAGACCGCGGGCAGCGCGTCGATCGCGTCGCGCGGACGCGTGACATTCACGGTGCGCGTCACCAACCGCGGCCAGCAGATCGCGCGCAACGTGCAGGTGTGCGACGTCGCGCCCACGCAGCTCGCGTTCGTGTCCAAGCCGCGCGGCGCCGCGCTGCGCAACGGGCAGCTGTGCTGGACCGCGAAGCGCATCCAGCCCGGCACGACGATCACCTACCGCTACACGATGCGAGCCGCGAACGTCGCGAGCCGGCAATGCGTCGTCAACCGCGCCACCGCCGAAGCGACCGCAGGTGGAACCGCGTCCGCGCGCGACGGCGTCTGCATCCGCGCCACGCGCTTGGGCGTGCTGCAGCTCGCCGGCTGACACGTTTGACCCGCCTGTTCTCGATTCGCTCGCACAAGGAGACCCCCAATGAAGATTCGCTTCGCTCTCGCCGCTTCCGCCGCCGCAACGTGCGCGCTGCTCGCGCCAACCGGCGCGTACGCCGCCTCGCCGGCCGCGGGCTCGTGCGTGAACCCCGCCGGATCGTCCCGCGCCGACGTGGCGTACCGCTGGCAGTCGCGCACCACCGCGTGGCGCGTGCGTCCCGCGCTGGAAAGCGTCCCCACGCACGCGCGTCCGGGCGCGGGCGCGCGCAACGGCGCGATCGCGTCCACCACGCAGCACACCGGCATCGAAGCGTGGTACCTGGTGCTCGACGCGCGCCAGATGGGTGCCACGTGCTGGCTGCGGGTGCGCACGCCCGGCACGGTCGCCTCGCGCGGCGGGTGGGTGGATCGCGACGCGGTGATCGCGCAGCGGCTGAAGTGGCAGATCGAAGTGGACCTGTCCGATCGTCGCGTGCGCATGTACCGAAACGGAGCGCTGCTGCTCAACAAGGGTGTGGTGATCGGCGCGACCGACACACCCACGCCCACCAGTCGCCCGCGTGCGCCGTTCGCGATCTACGACGCGAAGGCAGGAAGCGCGAGCGATTTCACGGGCACGTGGCAGATCGCCACGAACGTGCTCAGCCCCAGCCAGCCCACGATGGGCCGCATCGGCCTGCACGGACGCGGCGGCGCGAGCCTCGCCACGCCGCTCGGGCAAGCCGCCAGCCATGGCTGCGTGCGCGCCGACAACGCCACCGTTGACGCGATCGTGCGCCAGACAGGCCTGCGCGGTCTGCTCGGCGTGCCGGTCGTGATCAGCGCCTGACGCCGAATTGCGCATAGAATCGGACGGCTCGCGTCGGGGAGGACGCGCGCGAGCGATTCGTTGATGGCGCACAGGAGGCACGCATGGCCGAGGCAACGACGACGCCCACGGGCGACGCGATTGAGAACCTGCTCAGCGAGGACCGCAGCTTCGCGCCGCCCGCCGCGTTCGTCGAGCGCGCGAACTTCGCCGATCCGGCAATCTACGACGAAGCCGCCGCCGATCCCGAAGCGTGGTGGGATCGCTGGGCCAAGCGCCTCGACTGGAGCACGCCGTACGAGCAGGTGCTCGACTGGTCCGACGCGCCGTTCGCGAAGTGGTTCGTCGGCGGCCAGCTGAACGTCAGCGAGAACTGCCTCGACCGGCACGTGCGCCGCGGCCAGGGCGATCGAGTGGCGTACTACTGGGAGGGCGAGGACGGCGATCGACGCGCCTACACCTACAACGAGCTGCTCGCGCTCACCGAACGCTTCGCGAACGTGCTCGAAGGCCTCGGCGTCAAGCAGGGCGATCGCGTGGCGATCTTCATGCCGATGACGATCGAGCTGCCCGCTGCGATGCTCGCCTGCACACGCATCGGCGCCGCGCACTCGATCGTGTTCGGCGGCTTCAGCGCGAAGGCGCTCGCCGAGCGAATCGACGACGCCGACTGCCGCGTGTTGATCACCGCCGACGCGTCGTGGCGCCGCGGCAAGCAAGTACCGCTCAAGCAGCTCGCCGACGAGGCGATGCAGCTCACCGATCGCGTGGAGCACTGCGTCGTGCTCAAGCGCATGGGCGACGCGATGGACCACGAGCTGGGCTGGGTAGACGGGCGCGACCAGTGGTGGCACGAGCTGATGGACGCGGCCGAGCCGCATCGCGCGCCCACGCCCGTGGACAGCGAACAGCTGCTGTACCTGCTCTACACCTCCGGCACCACCGCCAAGCCCAAAGGGCTGATGCACACCACCGGCGGCTATCTCACGGGCGTGACCGCCACGCTGGAGATGGCGTTCGACATCAAGCCCAGCGAGGACGTGTACTGGTGCGCGGCCGACATCGGCTGGGTGACCGGGCACTCCTACATCGTCTACGGCCCGCTCGCGCTCGGCGTCACCAGCGTGCTCTACGAAGGCGCGCCCGACTGGCCCGCGCAGGATCGCAACTGGGAGATCGTCGAACGCTACGGCGTGACGATCCTGTACACCGCGCCCACCGCCATCCGCGCGTTCATCAAGTGGGGCGACCACCATCCCGCCGCGCACGACCTCTCCAGCCTGCGCTTGCTCGGATCGGTCGGCGAGCCGATCAACCCCGAGGCCTGGATGTGGTACCACCGCGTGATCGGCGCCGATCGCTGCCCGATCATCGACACGTGGTGGCAGACCGAGACCGGGCACGCGATGATCAGCCCGATGCCCGGCATCACGAGCACCCGCCCCGGATCGGCGCAGCACGCGCTGCCCGGGATCGACGCGGTCATCGTGGACGATCAAGGCAATCCCGTGCCGAAGGGGCACGGCGGCTATCTGGTGATTCGCAAGCCGTGGCCGGGCATGACGCGCGGCATCTGGGGCGATCGCGAGCGCTTCGTCGACACGTATTGGAGCAAGTGGCCGGGCTTCTATTTCGCCGGCGACGGCGCGAAGTTCGACGAGGACGGTAACATCTGGCTGCTCGGACGCGTGGACGACGTGATGAACGTCAGTGGGCATCGCATCTCCACGATGGAAGTGGAGAGCGCGCTCGTGGAGCACGAAGCCGTTGCCGAGGCGGCGGTGATCGGCATGCACGACGCGCTCACCGGCGAGGCGATCGCGGCGTTCGTGACGCTCGACGACGCGCACGTGGGCCGACACGAGGACGAGGTGCGAGCCGACCTGTTCGCGCACGTCGCCGAACGCATCGGCAAGTTTGCGCGCCCGAAGCTGCTCGTGTTCACCGACGCGGTGCCGAAGACCCGCTCGGGCAAGATCATGCGCCGCCTGCTCAAGGACATCGCCGAGGGACGGGACATGGGCGACACCACGACGCTGCTCGATCCGAGCGTGGTGGATCGCATCGCCGATCGGGTGGCGGCGCTGCGCGGCTGAAAGTGAGCGGTCGCTGGCCGCGCGCGGCCACTGCCGCGCCGCATCGAGGCCACCGCGCTGCGAGCGACGAGTCGACACGGAGGGAGGCGCCGATGTTCAGGCACCTCCCTCCAAATCGTACCGGCACTCCAAACGCGACAGGACGAGACCGCACCGATCCTCCCTCGTGCGTCCTCCTCCCTCCCCCTCGATGCACCTTCGGGCGCTCGTCCTGTCGCGGCCGGTCGCGATCGCCCCGGCGCGTTTGCGTCCTCGGCGCGCCGGACACCGTTCAGCGCATGGCCACCGATTACAACTTCGCCGGAGCGAGCGTCCGGGCGCGAAACCCGTTTGCCGTGCTCGGCCTCTCGATCGTGACGCTCGGGATCTACCAGTGGTACTGGTGGTATCAGATCAATCGCGAGATGCGCGACGCGTCACAGCGCCGCATCGACGTGTCGCCGGGCATGTCGCTGCTCGCGGTCACGCTGGGCGCACTGGTTCTCGTGCCGCCGCTTGTTTCCACGCATCGGACCGCCCGGCGCGCACAGCAGATGGGGTCGCTCGCGGGTCGCGACGAATTGCTGAACATGTGGGCGTACTGGCTGCTGATCCTGTTCACGGGAATCGGCGGATACATCTATCTGCAGTGGGAGCTCAACAAGATCTGGACCACGATCAGCCGAGCGGGCGCTGCCCCCGCGTCGCTCGCCGCGCCAATCGAGCAGGCGCCCGCCGAGCCGCAAGGCCCGTTCCTCTAGGGCTACGCGGGTGCGCCATCACCAGCATGCAGGACTTGCGGGACGGCTGCACGCCGATCGAGGCGAACTCGCGGCGCATCCGGACGCTCGCGCCCCGGACGCGACGGTGTGCTGGTTCGCGGTGGCGAGCGGCGACGGACGCGACGTGGACGCGCTCGAAGGACTGATGTGCGTGCCCACGCGCGCGGGCGCGATGCGCATCGCCGCCGTGCCGCACGTGGCGACGAACCTCGCGCTCGGCGACGAGGTGGCGGTTGCCGACTGGGACGGCGAGCCGATGGCGCGCGGCGAGCTCGCGCTCGCGCTCGCGGGCACCGTGCGCTGCGTCGCGCTGCGCGACCAGGGTTGGTTCGCGCTCGCGCACCTGATCGACGACGCCGCTGGCGGCCGCGGCACGTGCTGGTTTGACGCGATCGGCGAGCAGGCGATCGCCGCGAGCGTTCCCCGGCGCGCGCTCGTGGACGTGTTCGCCGCGCTCGACGTCGCCGCTGCCGCGGGCGACGTGCGCTGGGAGTACGTCACGCAGGGACGCCACGACGCGTGACGAAGGTGACGGCATGCAAACCGTCGAGCATCCACGACGACCCGTGCGCCTTCGAGACGGCAAGCTCGAGCCGTGGCCCGACGCGCGAAACGCTGATTGCGTGGTGTGGTTTCCCGTGCCCGACGCCGACGCCGGCTCGGGTCCTGAAGCCGAAGGCGTGCCCGCGGTGCGCCTCGACGGCGATCGCGCTCGCTTGGCCGGCATTCCGTTCTTTCCCTACCACGTCGGCATGGGCGACGAGGTGCAGGTGCGCGAGCACGAGGGCGCGCTCTACTGCGTGGAGGTGGTCGTCGCCGCACCGGAACTGGTGGTGCGGATCTTCGACGAGGCGTCCACCGTGGGCGTCGAGCAGGCGCTGGAGGATCCGGCGAGCGACGAGCCGTTCTGGCGCATCGCTCGCGCGTTCGCGCCGCACGGCTGCTGGTTCGAACGCTACTCCACCAGCTACGCCGCGTTTGCGGTGGCGCCGCACGAGTGGCAATACGTCGGCGCGTTCTTGGACCTGAAAGCGCGCGTGGAAGGCCTTGGCTTCGAGCTGGCCACGCCGATGCGCGCCCCGCGTCACTGACGCATGCGTCGTTCCAGCGCGCTGGAGCCGAGCAACCCCAGCCCAGCCACCAAGAACGTCGCCACGCGCGCGGGAGTCTCAAAGTCGATCGTGTCGACGAGCACGAGCTTCGCGGCGGCGACGCCAAGCAGCACGTACGCGTCGATGCGAAGCTCGTGATGCGACCGCAGCTTCGCGGACGTCCCCGCGAACAAGGCGGCAACCCCAATCGCGACCCATCCGAGCGTGAGCGCGACCTGCGCTCGCTGCACCGCCGCGTCGCCGGCATCCGGCGGGGTGAACGTCATCACGATCGCGAGCGACGCGACGTACCACCCGGCGAACGATGCGAGCAACAGCATCCGACGTTGCCGAAACGCCACGAGCGTTGCGGCAGCGACGACGAGCACGCCAACGCCGAGCACCTCGGAGTCCGAACCGTTCATGGGATGCCACGCGCGCAGCAACGAGGGCGGTGCAAACAACAGGTATCCGCCCGCGCCGAGCATGCTGCCGAAAACACCGAGCTGCATGAGCGATGCGGCAGGCCCGTCGCTCGGTTCGGCGGAGTGTGGCGCCACCTGTCGCAGCACGATCGCGAGCATCGCGAGCACGCTCGTTGTGACGGGCAACCATCCGTCGTCCGCGTGCAGGTAGCCGAATGCAGCGGCCGACACGACGAGCGCGACAATCCACGCGACCCAAAGCTCGGTGCGTCTCGTCAGCGCGGCTGCCGTGGCGCCCATCGCCGCGCCGCTCGCGGCCCATAGTCCGATCAGCAGCGACACCGTGGTGTCCGACCGGTTCCATGCGAGGCAGTTCGCCACGAGCAGCCATGCCGCGATCGCCGCGCCGAGGTCGAAGGCGCGGCACCACCAACCACGTTCGGGTTCGCCTCGCTCGATGAGCCGCGCGGCGATCCAGCGCGCCGCAATCAGCGCCGTTCCGATCGCCGCGAGCGCGGACACCTGTTCGTGCAGGGGCGAGTCGCGCCAGTACGCCGCGCCGACCGCAGTCGTCAGCGTCGCGATCGCGAGCGCTGCCGCGAAGATCGCGGTCACCACATCGCGCGTTCGACACCACAACGCCCACAGCGCCACCGCCTCTGCTGCCCACGCCCATGTCACAGCGCTCCCGTCGAGCGCGCTGCCGAATGCAACGGCCAACGTCGCCGCGCCCGCCCCGGCGAGCGCGATCGCGGCTGCTTCGATGCGATGCCGCCACCGCGCCCAGCTGCCGAGCGCGAGCAGCAGCTGCACGAGCGCGAACACTGCGAGCGGCGCGGCACGCGCATGCGCGACGGACTCGAATGCGTGCACCGCGCGGTTGAGTTCGGCCTCGACGCCGCCCGCGACCACGAGAGGCGTCGCGAGCATCGTCGCGACGGCGCTGCGAGGCACGCCGGAATCGCGGATTGCGCAGGCGATCGCCGCGCATGCGAGCAGCGCCCACCACGCGCCGATCGCGGCGAGCACCGTCGCGTGGGACGGCGCCTCGGTCGCGGCGTAGGCGAGCAGCTGGGGCGTCGTGACGATTGCGGCGACCACGAGCAGCCTTGGCCAACGCTCCGCGATCGCGACCACGGCGCTGGCGATCAGCGCCACGAACAGCACTGCGACGATCGCGCCATCGGCGGTCGCGTCCACGAGCATCGGCGCAGCAAGGGCCACGACGATGCCGAACGCGGCGAGGTCCTGGGAACGCCACCGGCGGGCAATTTGCACGGTGGCGGCGCTGACGAGCGCTTGCGTCGCGACCGCGATCACCGGATCGAGCACCGCTTCCACGCGCACGCCAACCACGATCGCAAGCGTGACGATCGCGCAGCCCACGCCCGCGAGCACGCCGTGCAGCGAGCCGATCGCGCGTCCTCGTCGCTGCTCGAGCGGCATTCGCTCGCCCATCCACACGCCGGTGCCGCCCAGCGCGGCGCCGAATCCCGCCGCGAGCGCGACGCGCAGCCACGGACCAATCCATCCCTGATCGATCGCGTACGTGACGAAGAAGATCGCCGCGACGAGCACGAACAACCCACCCACGATCGCGAGCGCATGCTCGGCGACGACCGCCTCGAAGTGCGAGCGCTCGCGCGGCGGCGCGGGCGGAGGTTCGGCTTGCTTCGCCCAGAACGGCGGCGGCAGCGGCTCGTCGAGGTGGGCTGGACGTGTCGTGGCGAGCGTCGCCGAAGCGGCGCCCGGAACCGGAGCCGGTTGTGGCGTTGACGTCGTCGGTCGCGAGTCGAACAGCGCGACTTGCGCCCGCAACAGCTCGATCGACGCTTCGTGGCTCTGCACGCGCAGCGCGAGCGCGACAACCGCGATCACGAGAATGAAGACGACGAAGCCCACGCGGCATGGCGAATACCCGCCCGACGCGTGGTCGAATCGGGGTCAGACGGTTTCGAGCGCCTTCATGCGCGCGAGCTTCTCCTCGCGCTGGCGTCGTCGTGCCGCTTCGACCGGCGCGGCGAGCTGCCCGCAGGCGCCGCTGATGTCGCGCGCGCGGCTCACGCGGTAGCTGGTGTCGACGTCGAGCCCGCGCAGGATGCCCATGAACTGGCGCACGACTTCGTCGCTGGATCCCACATAATCGGTGCCGGTGGGGTTGTAGGCGATCAGGTTGACGTGGAAGCCGCCTGGCCCTGTTTGCGCGTGCAGCAGCTGCGCGAGTTCTCGCGCGTGCGCGGGCGAGTCGTTCACGCCGTCGAGCATCAGGTACTCGATGAAGATGCGTCGCTTCGTCTTCTCGCGATACGTGCGACACGCCTGCATGAGCCGCTCGATCGGGAACTTCTGGTTGACCGGCATCAGTCGCGCGCGATCGGAGTCGTTCGGCGCGTGCAAGCTGAGCGCGAGCTTGAACTGCACGTCCTCTTCCGCGAGCCGCTCGATGCCGGGCACCCAGCCCACGGTGCTGATCGCGATGCGTCGCGCGGCGAGACCCGGCCCGTTCGGATCGTTGAGCGTGCGCAGCGCGGGCAGCACCTCGTCGTAGTTGTGGAACGGCTCGCCCATGCCCATCATCACGATGTTGTCGATGCGCCCGCCAGCGGCGCTCCGCCGCCGAGCCAGCTCGATGAATTGGTCGACGATCTCGTGGCGCGTGAGCGAGCGGCCGAGCTTCATCTTGCCGGTCGCGCAGAACGTGCAGCTGAGCGCGCACCCCGACTGCGAGCTCAGGCACGCCGTGAATCGCGGTGGCAGCTTGTCGCGCTGGCCTGCGCCGCCGCCCCCGCGCTCGAAGCGCATGAGCACAGCCTCGATCGGAAAGCCATCGTGCGTGAGCATGCGCAGCTTCACGCTGCCGTCGCTGGAGCGTTCTTCCAGATCGATCGTCAGCGTGGAGAACGGCACGCGTTCGGCGAGCGTCGCGCGCAGATCCTTCGGCAGCGTCGTGACCTCGTCCCACGAGCCAACGAACTCGTGCTGCACGGCGCGCAGCACCTGACGCCGGCGAAACGCCGGCAACCCGTGCTGGTCGAGCACGCCCGTGAGCAGGTCCAAGTCCATCGCCCGCTACGGTAGCGCAGCGCGCCGCGAATTGCCTGCTCGCGCGTGCGACGACGGCCGCGAGCGGCCAACGAACGTGGGGGCGACCCGAAGGCCGCCCCCACCGAACTCGATTCGTGCGTGTCGCGTCGTGGTCAGGCGTTCGCGAGCTCGCGAGCCGGCTGCAGGTAGCCCTGCTGCTCCATCCACGCGAGCACGAGGTCCGCGTTCTGCTCGGGCGAGTTGCTCTCGGTGTCGAGCACCAGCTCCGGGTT
>JBDHZF010000012.1:0-39114 GCA_039811765.1 Thermoleophilia bacterium
TCGCCCCCGGATGCTGCGGCGGGGGAGCAACGGGCATCGCAAATCCGGTGGCAGGGCCAGCGGCGCCGAGATCGCCCGGCGGCGGCGCACCCGGATGCTGCGGGTATCCGTTACCTTGCTGCACTCGTCATCACCTCGATCGGGGCCTCGATCCCGAACCAGATCCGCAGCGACTCGGCACCTTGGCGAACGAGCAGCTCTCGTCCGTCGATGCCGTGCTGCGGTCGGTGCGCGACCGCGGCCATCATCGGCGTTGGGCGCCCGTCTCGCCGGTAGGCGAAGTCGACGACCAACGTGTCCTCGTGCAGTTTGGCGAGCGCTCGCGAATCGATCGCATCGGCGGGCACGCAGCCAAGCAACATGTGGACCGCTTCGCCTATCGGCATCCGGTCGTGAACCTGTACCTCCAGATCAGGCGCGACGATTCGCAAGCGTTCTGCGAGCGCGTCGGCACGAGCTCGAGTTCGGTTCCACAGGTCGATTCGTGCCGCGCCGGCGTCGGCGCACGTCAGCGCCGCGTCCATCGCCACGTCCCCCGCGCCCACGATCACGATCGACGCGCCGTCGAGCGAGATCGATCGCGCGTCGAGTGCGGCTCGCAGCCCGATGCCGTCGGTCGCCTCGGCGTGGATCGTGCCGTCGGCGCGGATCGCGAGCGTGTTGGCCACGCCGCTGCGCTCCACGCGCTCGCTGCGAGTGTGCGCGATCTCGGCGGCGACGTGCTTGTAGGGCATCGTCACGTTGCAGCCGCGAAACCCGAGCCGCGGCAGCGATCGCAGCGCCTTCGCGGCGCTGCTCGCGCGGATCGCCAGCGGCACGTACCACGCCTCGATCCCGAGATCCTCGAACGCCGCGGCCATCATTCGCGGCGATCGTGACGCGGCGACGGCGTCCGGCGACCCGGCGACCCCCAGCACGATCGGCGCAGCATGTTCGATGCCCTCGGCCATGCCGGCCCATCGGCAGCTGCAGCGATCGACCTGAATCCTCATGTCGAGCGGTCCGCGCGCCGATGCCAGCTTCATGCGCTTTCGGCGACCCGTCATGCTCACGCACGTGCGACGCGCCCACGCGTGCGCGATCGCGCTCGCGACGATCGCGGCGTGCGTCGTGGCCTCCTCCGCTCCCGGCGCGTCCTCGCAGGTGGTCGTGACGGCCGACATCCCGAACGCGACCGCGCTCGACATCACCGGGTGCGCGCCGGATTCCTCCGGGATCACGACGTTCGGCTCGGTGTCCCCGGGCACGACCACCAAGACCTGGAACGACTGCACCGTGCAATTCGGCTCCTCGAACGACAGCGCGTCGCTGCGCATCGCCCAGTCCGACGGCACGGGAACGGCGATGCGAAAACCCGCGGACGTGCTCACAAGGACGACTGGAACCTCGTCAGGCTTCGTCTCCTCCGACTCCGTGGGCGGCACGACCTGGTTCGCAATGTCAAACGCCAAACTGCGTCGATCCACCAACGGCGGATCCAGCTGGTCGACGGAATGGTCCGTGTCCGGCGCCGGCAACTTCACGCAGATCACTGTGACGTCCACGACCAACGCGTGGGTGGCGGACGGTTCCAGCGACGTGTGGCGAACGATCAATGGCAACGCCGGCACCCCAACGTGGAACACCACCACGTCGCCGGGCTTCAGCGTTCGCGGCGTCACTGCAACCAGTTCGGCCGACGCTTGGGTGGTTGGCAGTGGTGGCGCGATCGCGCACACGACCACCAGCGGCGGGTCGTGGACAGCCGCCACGTCCGGCGTGACCTGGACCATCAACGGCGCCCGATCGATCGACGCGGACAGCGTCGTGGGCTGGGGGACGGCGGGCAAGATCGTGGTCACGAGCAACGGAACCACCTGGCGCGACATCTCGCTTGCGGCCAATTGCGCGATCAAGGACATGGCGTTGCTCGACGACAACACGATGTTCGCGGCGTGCGACGACGGCAACATCTACTCGACGACCAACGCGACGAATCCGTCGCCAACCTGGACCACCTACGCCACGGGGCTGCCGAACGCGCTCATGAGCGTGAAGTTCCGGGACGCGTCCAACGGCGTTGCCGTGGGAGAAGACGGCATCGCGCTCGTGACCGCCAACGGCGGCTCGTCGTGGTCGCCGGCGAACACCGGCGTGAGCCATCGTCTCGCCACGATCACGTACGACGCCAGCACGTCCCGGTACATCGCCGGCGGTCCCGGGCGCAACGCGCTGCGAGCCGACAGTTCAGGCGCCACGTGGACATCGAGCATCGCGACCGACCAGTCCTGGAACACGGTCGCGCCCACGACCGACGGACGCGCGTGGCGTGCTGGATCGGGCGGCAGCATCGAACGATCCGTCGACGGCGGAACCACGTGGAGCGCGCAGACCTCGAACACGACCTCGTCGCTGTTCGGCGCGTACGCATACGACACGAATCGCGCGATCGCAGTTGGGCGCAACGGCGCGATCGTCACCACTGACGACGGGGGCGTGAACTGGGTGGCGCGGACGAGCGGCACGTCCCAGGAGCTGCGGGACGTCGTCGGTCTCAACGACGGCGTGGCGGTCGCGGTCGGGTGGGGCGGCACGGTGCTGCGGTCCGTCGACTACGGTCACACCTGGACGACGATGACGTCGGGCGTGACACGAGTGCTCATGAAGGTGATCGCGTTCGACAACGGCACGGTGGAAGCGTTCGGGCAAAAGGGCGACGCGACGCGCAGCGCCGATCGAGGCACGACGTGGTCGGCGACCGCGCTTCCCTCGACGAACAAGGACGTCCGCGTCGCCGCTGCGATGCCGGGCACGAATACCGGCACGTACCTCTCCAATGGCACCGTCTACACGACCACGAACGCCGGCTCGAGCTGGACAGCCCGGGCCACGACGGAAGTCGATTCGTTTCACGCCATGGCGATGCCCACCGCTTCGAAGATCGTCATCGTGGGCGCGGGCGTGATCCGCATCTCCACCGATGGCGGCGCGACGTTCGGCGACATGACGAACGTGAACGTCGGCGCGCACGTCGTGAAGGACATCGAGGTGGTCGACACGACGTCGCTCATGACCGTGGGGTACGGCAACATGGCCGGCATCTCCACGACGAGCGACCCCGTGAACGACTACGCGATCGGCTCGAGCGACTGGACAAGCGGCGTCGAGGCGTTCGGCGCGTGCCTGCGCGCAACCACCGCGACCGCCACGTGGACGCCGAACTCGACCTGCGACCAGTCCACCAACGGTGCGTGGTGGCAGCCGGTGCCCGCGGGCACTGGCGTCGGTTCGGAAGTCGCGAAGACCGCCAACGGGGACGGCCTGCGCGCCGCGAACCTGCGCTTCGGCCTGCGCGTGGACCCCACGCAACCCACCGGCGCGATCTCCGCGGGGATCACGTTCGTGGTGATCGCGCCAGCCGCGTAGCGCGCCGCGCTACCGCCAGCCGGTCACGACGCGTGCGCGAGGAAGTCGTCGTAGTCGGCCGTGAAGTAGTGCGCGCCGCTGCCGTCCGTCTTCGCCACGTAGTAGCGGTAGTCCACCTTCGCGGGGTTCGCGGCGGCTTCGAGCGACTTCAGGCCGGGAGCGGCGATCGGCGTGGGCGGCAAGCCAGCGACCTTGCGCAGGTTGTAGGGGCCTTCCTCGTCGAGCTGGCTCTGCAGCAGCTCCGCCACCCAGAATTCCTTCGCGCCGGGCTTGTACGCGGCGTACTGGTTGGACGCGTCGATGCCGAGTGGCTCGCCGGCCTTGAGCCGGTTCCAGATCACCGCAGCGACGAGCGGTCGCTCCTTGTCGAGCTTCGCCTCGCGCTCGATCAGCGACGCGATCGTCACCACGTCGTACGGCGTGAGGTTCGCCTGCTTCGCACGGGTCATGTCGACCTGCGCGAGGTTCTGCGCGAACGCGTCCTGCTGCTTGGCGACGAACTCCTCGGCCGTGGCCGCGTGCTTGAGCTCGTAGGTGGCGGGAAAGAGCAGCCCCTCCATGCTCGTGGTGCCCTTCGGTGCCTTGAGCGACGCGTCGGGGCGCAGCGCGCGTACGGCTTTCAGATACTCGGCGCCAGTGAACGCGGGCAACACTTTGTCGCCCGCCTGCATCGCCTTCGTGCGCATCGAATCGATGTACGCGGCGGTCTCCTCCAGCCGCTGCCCCTCGGGAATCGTCAGGTCGAAGGTCGGAGCCGCGGCCGGCCCCTTCTCGAGCACGCGCACGATCGTGTCGTACGACGACCCCGCCTTGAACGTGTACGTGCCAGCGTGGAATTGCGACCCGTCGCCGTTCAGCTTCAGCCGAGCGCGGAACACCGTGGCGTTTCGCACCACGCCCGCGTCGCCGAGGATCGACGCGATCTGCTCGGACGTGGCTCCCTGCGGGATCTTCACCGCGACCTTCGTGCCCGCTTCGACCGGATCGCCGCCGACCACGCCGGTGTACGACAGCGCCAGCCACGCCAATCCGCCGACGAGCAGGACCACGGCGAGCAGCAGCAGCGCGGAGACGAGGCGTCGGCCGATGCCGCGACGTCGCTTCGGCTCGGGAGCCGATCCGAACCCGTGCGGCAGTGCCGTGTCCGCGCGGCGGCTGCCGATCGGACGATCTTCGTGACCGTGATCCGAAGTCATGGACCATGCATCATACGCGTCGCGCGCCGTTCGGCCACGCCGTCGACGCTTCGCGGCGACCTCCGCCTCGGCGAAGCTCGAGCCCCAGTCCATCGCAGCGGGTCGATCATCGCCTCGTCCGAACAGCTTCATCGCGCGTTGGCCTCCATCCACGACTGCAACAAGTGGCTCGCCGCGAGCGAATCGCGGGACGTGCCGCTGCCGGTCGCGGCCGCGGTGCGATCCGCGAGCTTCGACGTGAAGCGTTCGTCGTGCAGCTCCACGGGGACGTCCACGAAGCGGGCGAGCCGCGCCGCGAACGAGCGGCACTGCGCGGTCTGCTTCGTCTCGTCGCCGGAGAGCCCCACGGGAAGGCCCACGACGATGCGCGTCACGCCCTCGGACGCGACCAGCGCGGCGATCGTAGCGAGCCCGTCGGACGAGTTCGCTTTCGGGATCGTCTCCCCCGCCTTCACGATCGTGCGAGACGGGTCGGTCATCGCCACGCCCGTGCGCTTGGAACCGTAGTCGAGTGCGAGGACGCGTCCGCTCACGCGAGCTTGGCGACCTCGTCGCGTCCCGCCGCGAGCGCGTCGTCGAGCTTGGACGCGTCCTTGCCGCCGGCGCGCGCCATGTTCGGGCGCCCACCGCCCCCGCCGCCGACCACGCCAGCGACGACCTTCACGATGTTGCCCGCGTGCGCGCCGGCCTTGATCGCGTCGTCCGCGGCGCTCACCACGAGCGAGACCTTGCCGCCTTCGGCGCTGCCGAGGATCACCACGGCGCCCGCGCCGAGCTTGCCCTTCACCTTGTCGGCGAGGTCGAGCAGCTCGTCGCCGCCAAGCGAGTCGTCGCGGTAGGCCACCACCGCGAACGGACCGTTGTCCACGCGTGCGGCGAGCGCCGCGTCGAGCGCACCGCCGCTGCGCAGCGCGGAGAGCTCTTTCTCGAGGCGGCGATTGGCCTGCTGCAGCTCGCGCGCGCGGTCGGCAAGACGATCTATCTCGACGCCGAGCGTTCGAGCGGCCTCGTCGGCCGCGCTCGCGCGCTCGCGCAGGTATGCCACGGCGCCCTCGCCGGTGAGCGCCTCGATGCGGCGCGTGTTCGAGCCGACGCTCGATTCGCTCGTGACGAGCACTTGGCGGATCTCCGCGGTGCTGGTGACGTGCGTACCGCCGCACAGCTCGAGCGACCACGACCCGTCGCCCACGCGCACCATGCGCACCACGTCGCCGTACTTCTCGCCGAACAGCATCGTGGCGCCGGCCGCGCGGGCCTCGTCGATCGGCACCTCCGTCCACGTGACCGGCTCGGCCGCGACGACGTGCTCGTTGGCGAGTTCCTCCACGCGCGCGAGCTCCTCGGGCGTGACCGACGCGGTGTGCGAGAAGTCGAATCGCAATCGGCCCGGCTCCACGAGCGAACCAGCTTGGCGCACGTGGTCGCCGAGCACCTGCTTGAGCGCGGCGTGCAGCAGATGCGTGGCGGTGTGGTTGGACTGCACGGGCAGACGGTGCTCGCCGTACACCTTCGCGGTCACCTCGTCGCCCACCTTGAGATCGCCGTCGAGCGTGGCGACGATCACCTGGTCGCCGTCGTAGCGCAGCACCGCGTCCACCACCGCCACGCCGGTGGAACCGACCACGTCGCCCGCGTCGCTCACCTGCCCACCGCCCTCGGCGTAGAACGGGCTGGCGGCGAGCTTGAGCAGCACGCGACGGCCGGCTTCGTCTCCCTCGATCGGCTCGAGCGCGGTGATCGTGGTTTCCACCTCGAGCGAGTCGTAGCCGACGAACGTCGCCGCCCCGGCACCGCGCACGAACGCGGCGGCCTGCTCGGTGGGCAGCGAGCCTGCTCCCGCCGCCGCACGGGCTCGGTCGCGCTGCTCGCGCATCAGCTCGTCGAAGCGCGCGCGGTCCACGGCGAAACCACGCTCGGCGGCGAGCTCCTCGGTGAGCTCCACCGGGAAGCCGTGGGTGTCGTGCAGCTGGAATGCCGAGTCGCCGGAGACCGCGGCGCCCGAATCGGTCTCCTCGAACACCTTCGCGAGCAACGCCGAACCCGCGTCGAGCGTGCGCAGGAAACGCTCCTCCTCCGCGCGCAGGATGTCGGCGACGATCCCGCGCTGCTCCACCAGCTCCGGGTACTGCTCGCCGAAGCCGTCCACCACGAGCTGGTGCAGTTCGGCAAGCACGCCTCCCGTGCGATTCGGGTACATGCCGATGCGGTCGGCGTGCTGGATCGCGCGGCGAATGACACGGCGCAGCACGTAGCCGCGTCCCTCGTTGGAGGGTTGCACGCCATCGCTCGCGAGAAACGACATGCCGCGCCCGTGGTCCACGAGCACGCGCATCGCCTTGGTGGCCGCAGCATCTGCGCCATACGCCTGGCCGCTGCGCTGCTCGGCCCACGCGACGATCGGCTGGACGCTGTCGATCTCAAAGATCGAGACGTTGCCCTGCAGAATCGAGCTGATGCGCTCGAGGCCCATGCCCGTGTCGATGTTCTGCTTGGGCAACGGGCTGAGCGTGCCGGCGTCGTCGCGCGTGTACTGCATGAAGACGAGGTTGTAGAACTCGAGGTAGCGATCGCAGTCGCAGCCGGGCTTGCAATCCGCCTCGCCGCAGCCCCACTTGGCACCACGGTCGTAGTAGATCTCGCTGCAGGGGCCGCACGGGCCGGTCGGGCCGGCTTTCCAGAAGTTGTCGGCGCCGAGCGGCACGATGCGTTCGGCGGGCAGGCCTTGAGCGATCCACAGATCACGAGCCTCGGTGTCGAGGCCCAACCCGAGGGATTCGTCCCCTTCGTGCACGGTGGCCCAGAGCTTGTCCACGTCGAGCCCGAGCTTGTTGACGACGAGATCCCACGCCATCTCCACGGCGCCCTGCTTGAAGTAGTCGCCGAACGAGAAGTTGCCGAGCATCTCGAAGAACGTGAGGTGGCGCGCGGTCTTGCCGACCTCGTCGATGTCGGGCGTGCGGAAGCACTTCTGGCAGCTGGTGAGCCGCGACTTCGGTGGCTGCTCGATTCCAGCGAAGCACGGCTTGAACGGCTGCATCCCAGCCGTGGTGAGCAGGATCGACGGGTCGTACGCGCTCGGCACGAGCGAGCCGCTGGCGACCTCGAGATGACCATTGTCTACGGCGAAGTGGTCCAGGAACGTTCGACGAATCTCGGCGCTTTTCATGCGCGCATACTACTCGCCCGCGCGCGGGCAGCGGGTTCGGCCGGGTGGGGCCGATTCCGGTCGGTTCGTGAAGATTTCGAGTAGCAACGTGCTACCATCCTGATCCTTCCGAGCAGCTGGGACGCTGCTCGGCGTTGCCGATTGCAGGAGACAGCCGATGACGACGACCACTGGCGCCGACGTGCTCGCGAAGATCGACGAGCTGCGCGCAGCGAACGATCCATCCAGCGAGCCGCTGCTCGTGGCGATGGCCGCCGGCGAGCTGACCCGCGACGACTTGCGGGCGTTCGCCACGCAGTACTACCAGCTGCTGGACGCGCTTCCTCGCTTCGTCAGCACCGTGCATTCGGTGACGCGCGCGCATCCTCAGATTCGTCGCACGCTGCTCAACGTGCTCGTCCCGCTCGAGCTCACGCCGCCCAGCGTGGCCGATCTGTGGATGCAGACCTGCGCCGCGCTCGGCCTGTTCAGCGACACGCTGCGCGCGTCCGAGCCGAACACCTCCACGCGCGTGTGCATGGACGACGTGGAGTACCTGTGCCACTCCGGCTGCGCGCAGGGCCTCGCCGCGTTGTATGCGTGGATCTCGCGCCTGCCCGGCAGCTGCCGCGTCATGAAGCAGGCGCTTGCCAAGCACTACGACTTGGCGGCCGGGCCCGGCGTGC
This sequence comes from Thermoleophilia bacterium, assembly GCA_039811765.1. Taxonomy (GTDB): domain Bacteria; phylum Actinomycetota; class Thermoleophilia; order Gaiellales; family SKUG01; genus JAGQUL01. The sequence goes on from JBDHZF010000012.1 coordinate 8,433, forward strand.
AGTTCTTCGAGGTGATCGGCTTCCAAGCCGAGTCGCACGCGCGCGCGCTGCGCACCGCGCTCGTCGCATTGCTCGACGAGTACCCCGAAGCGGGACCGGCCGCGTTCGACGCCGCCCATGGCGCGATCAGCGCGGTGCGCGGGATGTACTCCGGCGCGCTCGCCGGCGACGTGCAATACCGCTGAGCGCACGCCGCCACGAGCTCGTTCGATCACATCGGGATCGTGAGCATGCCAAGCACCGCCGCGACGCTGGACGTGGGAAAGTAGCTGGACGCTTCGAAGTGGAGCGTCGATCCCGTGTCGCAGTCGCGTGGCGTTCGCCCGTGCGACGTGAGGCAGAAGTCACGGCCGGCGCCACCATCGAGATGGTCGGCGCGGCCGTCCATGGACGAGATCACGTCGTAGCCGGAGCCGCCGTCCAGGCGGTCGCCGGTACCGCCGAAATCGGCGATGTTGTCGACCCCGTTCTCGCCGCGCAGCTCGTCGCGCGCCGCGTAGCTCACGAGATCGTCGTCGCCGCTTCCGGCGCGCACGATCGAGCGGTGCGACGACGCGCCCTTGAACTGGTCGTCGCCCGCGCCGAGCTGCCATGTGGTCGCGCCGCGAACCGGCCAGCGTCGCACGTCGACTACGTCGTCTCCCCTGCCCGTGACGATCGTGCCAGGACGGCCGGGCAGGCGCACGGTCCACGGGCTGGCGCATCCGGTGCAACGCGCAACGAGGCGCTTGCTGGACGCGGCCCACGCGACCGACACCGCATCCGCTCCGGCCGCCGACAGATCGATCGTGTCGACGCCAGAGCCGTCGACGATCGAGTAGGAACCGCCGGTTTCGATGCGGACCGTGTCGCGTCCCGCGCCGAGTTCGACGACCACCTGCGATGCCGCGGCACATGTGGTCGTTGCGCCGTCCGCAGCGACCGAGCATGACTCGTCGTCTGACGCGAGCGTCGACCCAGACACGGCTACCTGCACCTCGCCTGCCTCGGTCCGGCTGACGACGATCGCCTCCGCAGCCGCTGATCCGGTGATGCGCAGCGCCCCGTCGTCGCCACGAACGGCCTCGACCGCGGCGGTGGCGTTCGTGGGGAAGGCTACGGCCACGACGACACCGATCGCGAGCAGCAAGCTGGACAAATTTCTCGCGCACATGCGGCATCCTCGTTCGACCTGCACGGGACATGACACCGCGAACGCGCCGTCACGTGCGCGTGGACGCCACATCCGCTAGGTCGACACGAACCGCGAGGAATCTCGCGAACGGCTCCAAGTCGCCATCGACGCTCGCTGTCTCGAGCGCCGCCAAGTACTCGACTCGATCGTCCTTCTCGATCACGGTCCACGGGTAACCGCCCGACGCGAGCATGACGTTCATCAGGAACCGAGCCGATCGACCATTCCCGTCAGGGAACGGGTGAACATAACCCATGAGCCAGTGCCCAAGAACTGCGCGAACCGCGGGGGATTCCTCTTCCGACAAGAGCTCGAAGAGGGTCGGCATCGCCGCGCGGACGGCTTGCTTGTCGGGAGGGACGTGGCGCGAGCCACGCAAGTAGACAGGTCCGTTTCGATATCCAGCGAGCTGGACCGCTTCGACAACGCCAGCCGCGACATGTGGCTGGAACATAGCTCGGTACCATTCGTGACATGTCTCCCGGACAATGGCGCCCGGCGGTTCGCCCTCGACGACGCGCGCGACGTCGTCGCGCACCCGCTGAAACGCCTGCCAGTACCCGCGGGCCGCGAGTGCATCGGCGCTTCGGCGATCCTCGCCGGAGATCTGCGGGTCCCACCCACCGGATCGAACGCGCTCGATGAGCTCCGCGCTGACGTTGTAACCCTCGATCGACAGCGAGTGGTACGCATCGCTTCGATACAGTTCGTCGACTCGTCCGAGATACGCGACAACATCGTCCGGCAATCCCGGCGCTGGCGCGAACACGTCGAGCACGACTTCGCGATGCGCGCGCCACAACGCGCGCAAACGTACCGAGATCGGAGACTCCACTTTCGGCGAGGCGAGCAACGCTTGGCTCGTTTCAAACGGATCCATGGCTCGGACGTCGTGATCCGCCGCCCGCATTGCCGAGACAATCGAATCAGCGATCTCGCCGCGCCCGAGTCGCCGCAAACCACCAGCGATTCGTCCAGCTGCTCGCGTGTGTCCGCCCCGCAGCAGTTGATGGAGCACGACGCTCGGTTCGTCGATGCGTGCCAGCAGCACTTGCAGCTCGACGGGATTCGAGCGATACAGCGGTTCCGGTGCATGGACGAGCGCCGCCGCGACCGACAACACGCGCAAGTCGCCGAGCAGCTCCACGTCGTCGTCCGGGGGCTGCGATTGGCGCACATCGACAATGCCGGTGCCGTGTGGCAGGTCGATCCGATTGTTGGATCCCGCCTCCGCCATGACGATCGCTTGGCGTGGTATCGCCGTGTCGCCAGCATGCAGAAGCACCGACTGATTCGGCGAGAGATGCCATCGGTCACCAAACCGGTTCACACAGTACGCGGCGCAGAACTCCCAAAACGAGACATACCACGGCGTGCTGTCGCCGTCGCGGTCGGATGGATTCGACGCGACCAACCACCCCTGCATCGGCTGCTGAAGGAATCCGTTGCGCACAAGACGTTCGCGGTGCGTTCGAGTGAGATCCGCAGATCGGAACACACGACGTCCTTCGCGCTGAAGCGCTCTCAACTGGTCGAGCGACCGCGCGAGCTTTTCGTTCGGCTCTGCCATTCGCACCCCAACAATCGCGTACAATCGCTCGTCTACAGCGCGGTTCACTTACTAGTATATCGAGATGCTCAACAACGAGTTGTCCGAGCGCGTTCGACGACGACGTGGACATTAAGCAGGTCAGCCGACCTGCGCCTGATCGCGTGCAGTCGCCCGCCCACGGTGAAACCGTCTCGCCCGAAACCGAGTACTCGATTGCCTTCGTCGGCGTGCCCATGAGGATCGCCGGCCGCCACAGGTAGATGAACGCGAAAGCCCCGGCGACAACTCCCACTACGACGATCACGCGAGCAATCCAGCGGTGGGTCGCGTTGCGGCGCGGCTTCTTCTGCCCTGCCGCGAACGGCACGGACGCTACTCCGCGCTGCCGATCTCGTCCTTGATCTTCTGCAGGGAGCGGCGGATCAGGCGCGAGACATGCATCTGGCTGATGCCCACGCGCGAGGCGATCTGCGACTGCGTGAGGCCCTCGAAGAAGCGCAAGTGCAAGATGTAGCGCTCGCGATCGTCGAGCGCGGCGAAGCCTGGCGCGAGCACGGCGCGGTCCTCGGTGATCGCGTAGTCCTCGTCGATCGAGCCGAGCGATTCGAGCGGGTCGAGATCGCCGTCCTCGTCGCTACCGCCTGGGCCGCTCGAGAGCGACACGCTCGAATAGGCCTGGCCGGTTTCGAGCGCTTCGAGCACTTCTTCCTCAGTGGCGCCGCTTGCCTTGGCGAGCTCGGCGATCGTGGGCGATCGCTCGAGCTGCACCGTGAGCTCTTCGATCAGCTTGCTGAGGCGAACGTTGAGTTCTTGCAGACCACGCGGCACGCGCACGGCCCAGCCCTTGTCGCGGAAGTGTCGCTTGATCTCGCCGATGATGTTCGGCGTGGCGTACGTGGTGAGCTCCACGCCGCGCTCGATGTCGAAGCGGTCGATCGCCTTGATCAAGCCAATGCATCCGACCTGCACGAGATCTTCGAGCTGCTCGCCGCGGTACGAGTAGCGCCTGGCGAGCGAGCGCACGAGCGGCAGGTACAGCTCGATCAGCTGCTCGCGCGCCTTCAAGTCGCCATCGTGGTGGTAGGCGTACAGCAGCTGGTGGTCGACCTTGTCATCGGCGGTGGGCCGGCGGATCGGCTCGTTGACGTCCTCGCGGTCCTGCTGGATGACGGGATCCAGCCCAGCTGTGACGATGATGTCCTCGGGGCGGCGGTTCACGAGGCCATCGCCTTCACGCGCTTGGTGAGCGTGACCCACTCCACGTCGCCGTCGGCGACGATGTTCACGTCGTCCACGATCGTGTCGAGCAGTCGTCGCAGTCCGAGCTCGCCGCCGCTCCCGGCGCTGCGCTCGAACGCGCGGTTGACGCTTCCATGCTCGAATCCGCCGATCGACGCGACCAGTTGCGCGTCGTCGACTTCGAGCCGCAGGTGCACGTCGGCGATACCGTCGGACGGCTGGTCGGTGGTCGCGAGATCCTCGTGGTCGAGCAGGCTCGAGATCGCGAGTTGCAGATCGTCGAGCGCGTCGTAGGACATCTGCAGCGGCGCGGCCATGCCGCCCACCACCAGTCGTGCCACGGCGTAGTAGCGGGAATCGCGCGGGAAGCTCAATGCAACGGTGTCAGACATCGTTTCCTTCCGTTCGACGCGCACGTCGTTCGACCTGCTCGTCGAATTCGATTCTGGCACGACTCGTGGCCGCGCGTCCGTCATCGAGCGCTCCACGCGCCGCGTCGCCAAGTCGCGTGGCATCCTCCGCGAGGATCCCGGGCAGGTCGCCGAGCACTTCCGAGAGCGACTCGTCGCGCTCCTGCATCACCGAGCGAAGGCGCAGCGCCACCACCGCGCCGGCCGCGCCGATCGCCGCTCCCAGCAGCCCTCGAACGACGCTCACTCGCCGTCACCGTCCTCCGCCATCACGCGGTCGCGAAAGCTCTTGGTGGCTTCGGCCGCGCCCGTGAGCGTGGTGGACACGAGCTTCACGGGCTCGGTGACCGCGTGCGAAACGGCGCGCACCGTGGAATCGAGCGCGTCGGTCATATCGACGGCGCTGTCGAGCATGACGTCGACCTTGCCGAGCTGGTCGTTGACGCGATCCACGCTAACGCCTGACTTCACGAGGATCGGCACGACCTCGTCCACCGTGCGGTGCAGATCCTGTTCGGTGCCGCGAAGCAGCCGCCCCAGTCGCCACAGCATATACGCGGTCGCGAGCCCGCCAAGCGCGAACAGCAGCGCGAGGCCGAGCCACATGATCGACTTCGCGGTTTCACTGTCCACTGCGCGCACTCCCCTCGGGCACGACGGCGTTTCGTGCAGCTAGCCTAGCGAGCGGATCGGGCGCGCGCCAGCGCGTTGGCGGGTTCGCGCACGATGCGCGCCGAGCCGACCACCACGCCGTCGTCGTCGTAGAGGATCGCCGCTTGGCCGGGCGCGGGCGCGCGCGACGCGTCGTCGAGTTCGAGCACCGCGCTGGAGTCGTCCTCGCCTTCGCACATCACCGTCGCTGGGATCGCGCCGTCACGAGCGCGATAGCGCAGCTGCACGTTCACGCGCTCGGGGATCGCCGAATCGAACCAGCGAAGATCGCCGATCTTCACCCGCGTGCGCTGCAGCGTGCCGTCGTCGTGCCCGACCACGACTCGCCCGCTGTCGCCGTCCACGTCGAGCACGTACAGCGGCGCGTGCGACGCGACGCCGATGCCCTTGCGCTGCCCCGGCGTGAAACGCGACACGCCATCATGCCGCGCGACCACTCGCTCGCTGCCGTCCATTTCGCGAAGGACGATCTCGCCGGGGGTGCCGGACGCCTTCGCGCGCGCGAGAAAATCTCGGTAGTCGCCGCCACCGAGGAAGCAGACTTCCTGGCTCTCGGCGATCGTGGCCTGCTCGAGACCAAGGTCGGTCGCCTGCTCGCGGATGCTCGTCTTGTGTTCCTCGCCGAGCGGAAACCACAGTCGCTCGGTCGTGGCGGGGTGCACGTCGCCGAGCATGTAGGACTGGTCCTTCGTGGAGTCCACGCCGCGTGCGATGAGCGACACGCCGTCGCGGCGGACGATGCGCGCGTAGTGGCCGGTCGCCACGGTTGACGCGCCGAGCACGTCGGCAAGGCGCACGAGTTCGTCGAGTCGGAACCGGCCGTTGCAGCGCACGCACGGATTTGGAGTGCGACCAGTTGCGTAGTCGGCGACGAACGGCGTGACCACTTCGCGCGCGAACGCCTCGCGCAGGTCGATGGACAGGTGCGCGGCGCCGGCGGCATGGCAGGTGGCGCGCGCGCGCCGCACGGAATCGGGACTGCAGCACGCCGCTTCCGGATCGGGCGCGCGTGGATCGATCCACAGGCGCAGCGTCGCGCCAACCGCGGCCGCCGGATCGCCGCCGTTTGCGTCGATCGCGCGATGCAGCGACACCGCCGAATCCACGCCGCCGCTCATGCCGACGATGACGGACGGCTGATCGGCCGACGCGAGCACGCTCTCGATCGTCGGGCGCGCGTCGCCGCTTCCGGCGCGCGCGTCGCGCATGCGTGCGAGCAGCCAGCGACCGATCGCGTGGTGGAATCCGTCCTCCGCGACGAGCGCGCGTTCGCGATCTTCGTCATCCATCGAACGGAAGGACGGATGCAGGGTCGACAAGCCGAGTCGCGCAGCGTCGAGGATCGTGCCGCCGATCGCCGCTTCGCACAGCGCACTGGCGGTGGCGAACGCGGATGCTCGCCCGCGAATGCGTGCGGAACAGTCGAGGATCGTGCCGCGACCGTCGACGTCGAGCCGGAAGTGCGCGAGCACGCCGCACGATCCGCCCGCGCAGCCATCGGCCGACGTCGGCGAATCGCCGTATGCGAATCCGTCGCCGAGCGATGGCGACTCCAGATGTTCGGCGAGACTGCGCATGGGTGCACGCGACAGCGTACTACCGTTGGCGCGCGCGAGCGCCGGACGACGCGTCGGTCAGGCGGTGGGCGATGATGTGGTCGCCGGCACGATCGGCTTGCCCGGCGCGGGATTCGCCTGCTCGAGCGTGACGCCGCCGTTCGGATCGGCAGCCGCGTCGACCGTGGGCGTGTTCGGTGGCGTGCCAGCGAGCGGATCGGTGGTGGTGTTGCTCACCGTGCCGCCGTTCGCGACCGTTGCGGCGTCGGCAAGCGGCGACGTGGTTCCGGCGGTGGGAACGTCCTTCGTGCTCACTTTGCACGCCTTCGCGGCGTCGGCGTTCTGGATCGAGCGCGCGATGAGCGCGTCGTCCACGTAGGTGGTCCAGAAGTTCTCGATCGTTCCGTCGCGACCGACGGTGGCGACTCCTGGCGCGCTCAACAGGCCGAGCTTGGACGGCAGATCGCCCATCGCTTTCACTTCGCTCGGCGCGTAGTCGAGGAACACGAGGTCCTTCACGTGCGCCTTCGCGACCGCGGACTTCGCCGCCTCGAAGAGGGCCTTGTCGAGGATCGCGCCGGGCTGGTGCAGCACGACGACGATCGGCTGCGCGCAATGCGCCTTGGCAAATTCTTTCGGCGTGCGCGACGACACTGTGACCGGCGCGCCAGGCTTGGCGTCGGCGCCGGAGATCTCGTTCACGCCCGGCGTTTCCTTGCTGCCGGCCGCGCTTGTGTCGGCGATGGTCTGCGACGAGGACGTTTCGTCGCCCGTGGCCGTCAGCGTGTTCGCGAGGCTTTCCGGGTCGTCGCTGCCACATCCGGCTGCGACGACCGCCACGAGCGCGACGAGCAACGTCATGGCGATTCGACGACCCGGCCCGAACGAACGCGCAGACGCTCGTGAGGACCTGCAATTGCAGGTGGGTGAACTGTCGGACGAAGCGATGCCGCGCCCGAACCCGATCTCCCGATCGTGAAGTGTTGGCCCTTCGACGGTGTGCACCGTTCGCCGGACCGGGTCTGAACCCACCATAGCAGCGGGTTCGCCGGTTGGCCACGGTCGTCGATTCGAGTCGGTGCGTCGGGTCATCGTGGGTCCTCGTTACGGGCGGGCGAACGGGTCGGCGTTCGAATCATCGGCTGCCGTCGTTACGGATGGCGTATCGGCAGTGGCCGCTGGATCCTGAGCATTGGTGTTGGCAGCCGCCTGGGCGTTGGCTTGGTCGACGGCGTCTTGCAGCGTTTGCGGGTTGCTGTCGGCGACCGCGTTTCCTGGCGTCTTCGATGCGTTGGGAGCTTTCGCCTTGGGCGCGGTCGCGGGGACGGCATCCGTCGTCGCGCTCGGGACTTGCTCGCTAGGCACGACGCTGACCTGGGCCGGTTCGGGGGCTGGCGCGATCGTCGACGTGTCGGTGGTGAACACCTTCAGCGCAGCGAGGCCGCACAACGCGGCAAGCAGGACGACGATCGCGAGTTGCACCTTGCCGAGCGCGACGCGGCGTGGGGCGGCAGCACTGGCGAGGTCGGCGTCGGGCGCTGGCTCGAATACCACTTCTGGCTTCGGCGCGGCGGTTGCGGCCGGCTCCGTGGTCGCTGCTGGATCGGAGTCCTTCGGCGTTCGACGCTTCCCGCGTCGGACACGCTTGGCTTTGCGAGGCTTGGCCGCTTCGTCTTCGCCGCCCCAATCGAAGCCACGGTCGGCGTCGTATGCGACGGATGCGTCCGGAAGCTGCGGGGCTGCGCCAGCGGCGATCGCAGACGGATCCACGGCAGGCATTGCCATTGGCATGACGGCCGCCGGCTCGGCGATTGGCGCGGGCATGGCGGGCGCGGGCATCATGGGTGCAGCCATGGCGGGCGCGGCCATTGCGGCTTCGTCGAACGCCTGCGCGAACGACGGTGCCGGCGCAACCACGGCGGGGAGCTGCATGGACTCGTCCACGTGCATAGGTACCGGATCTGGAGCAGGCGCGGGAGCCGGAGCGGCCACGGGAATCGTGGCCCATACGTCCGCGGCCTGCGCCACGGGAGCCGCTTCCATCAGCGGTTGCTCGATCGGGGCGGCGACCGGCGGGAACACGTCCGCGTCAGTCGCCGCGATCTGCGCGGGCTCGCTCGGCAGTTCCGTCGCAGCGACCGGCTCGGGCGCTAGCTCGAGTACCGGCTCCAGCTCGGGCTCGGGCATGATGAGCGGCGTTGCTTCGACGATCGGTTCGAACACAGGAGCCGGTTCGACCACTGGCGCGGCATCGATCACCGGCGCTGGATCCACGAGCGGCTCGTCGTCCAAGAACGTTGGCGTGGAAAGCGCGGCTTGGACGGCGGCGGCGGCAGCTGGCGCGGCTACCGGCGCATCCTCCGCGGCAGGCGCGATCGACGAGCGCGCCGACAGCACCGATTCGCCGAGCAGCGGTCCCTTGCTGAACGACGGCGTGCGAAACCCGTCGCCCTGAGCAACCGCGGCGGGCAACCCATCGCTCGCTTCACGCAGATGCTCGCGCGCGCTCGCAACGCGACCGTCGAACTGCTCCAAGTACGCCTGCATCGCAGGATCGTGCTCGACGGTCTGCGCGCTCGCGGCGGAACGCTCTCGCAGCCGCCAGTCGCCAAGCCGCGCTACGGGTTGCTGCTGGCGCTGTTGCAGCTGCGGCTGCGACTGCCACTGCTCAGCGCCCGCGGCGAGCGGCAGCTCCTGCGCTTGTTCGGCGGCGCGCGCGAGTCGCACGCGATGCGCCTCTATCGCCGCCGCCGGCATTTTCCATTCCGTCGAGAGCGTCGCGCCACACTGCATGCACGCCGCGGTCAACACGACCGTTTCGCCAGCGAGCAACTCACGCCGGTGCGTGGCTGGGCGAAACACGACGGTTCCACCGCAACCGTCGTGCGTTCCCTGCAGCGTGGTCGGTACCGACACTCGTCAAGACTCCTTCGATTCGGCGGCGTTCGTTCGCCACCTCGCGGGTTCGCAGCCGCTATCGGCACCCGCATCGGGCCGCTTGACGCACCACAGCAAACAGCACGTTCGACAAGTCGGTTCGCCATGTTCAAAGCCGTTGCGGGAGGGGTACAACCCCGCTACCGACGCGCAGCACGCTCGTTGGAGCGCGCCCCGAGAGCCCCGAGAGGAAGGACCGCTCGTGAAGAGCACGAACGATTCCACGACCACCGACGCCGCACGCCGGGGACTGTTCCGACGCGCGCGCCGCGTCGAAGCGGGCGACGACGCCACGAACGCAGCAGTGGCGACGGTTGACGAGCTCGCGCGCCGGATGGACGAGCTCGCCGAAGACGGACGCAGCGTGGCGGACGACCCGGTCCACGCGGAATTCGAATTGCAGCGCGCCGTAATCGCGCGCGCGAACGACCTCGCAGCAACCAGCACGGGCCCGGAGGCCACCATGCAGCAGACCGATCTCGCGAGCACCGACGACGATTTCGAGGCTCGCCTCGACGCGGCTTTGCAGCCGCTGCCCGAGCCTGTGGCCCCGGCCGCACAACCGCAACCGCAACTTGAGGTCGACGAGCCTGTTCTGACCGATGCAGTGCTCGCGCCCGTGCAAACGAGCGTTGCCACGACGGGACCCGCCGCCGCGATCGGCATCGACATCGATCGCGTCGTGCGAACGATCGTCGACGAGGCTGCCGGCGTGCAGCACCGCATCGAAATGGAGTTGCGCGCCGCCCAAGATCAGGCGGGGCAGATCGTGGACCAGGCCGAAGCCGAGGCCGAGCAGATCCGCGAGCATGGCCAGGCGCAGGCGCGCGTGCTGCTCGGCGAGGTCGAGGAGATCATCAGCGAGGCGCAGCAGACCGGCGAGCAGATCCTGCTGCGCGCCAACGAGGAGGCGTCGACGCTTCGCGCGGACGCGACCAGCGTGATGACGCAGGCACAGACCGAAGCGCGCGCGATCGTGGAGACGGCTCGTCGCGAGGGCGAGCAGGTGCTCGCCGAGCAGCGTCGTCTCGCCACAGTGCGCGCGCAAGAGGCGATGCGCGAACAGGATCGCCTGAAGGATCAGATCCGCAGGCTCGAGGAGCGTCGCCGCCAAGTGCTCGAAAGCCTCGAGCCGCTCATCTCGCAGCTCACGCAGATGATGCCGGCCGGCGCGAAGCAACCCGCCACGCCGCAGAACGTAGTGCCGTTGCAGCGTCAGCAGCAGCCAGCCGCCAAGGGCTGAGCGCCAACACAACGCATTGCCGCAAGGCAGACGGGGGCGTCGATCTCACGGGATCGGCGCCCCTATTCGTGTCGCTCGATCAGGCCGGCGTCGGCGTGCCGGGCTTGGGCGCTGGAATCACCGCGCGCACGTGCAGCTCGTCGAGCTGGGATTGGTCGACGAGGCCGGGCGAGTCGGTGAGCGGGTCCCACGTGGACTGCTGGCGCGGGAACGCGATCACCTCGCGGATGTTCGTCTCACGCGCGAGGAGCGCGACGATGCGGTCGAGACCCGGAGCGATGCCGCCGTGTGGCGGGGCGCCCATCTTCAGCGCGCGCAGGAAGAAGCTGAACTTCTCCTCCGCTTCTTCCTCGCTGATGCCGAGCTGCGCGAAGATCTGCTGCTGCACCTCGTACTGGTGCACGCGGATCGAGCCGGACGCGAGCTCCCACCCGTTGAGCGTGAGGTCGTACGCCTCGGCGACGACCTTCTCCGGCTCCGTCTCCAAGAACTCGATCGTGTCGCCAGTGGGCTGGCAGAACGGATGGTGCGCGAACGTGAGCTTGCCGCTTTCCTCGTCGCGCTCGAACAGCGGCGCGTCGACGATCCACGCGAACACCCACTCGCGCGCGGGCACGAGTTCCAGCTGCTCGATCAGTCGCGTGCGCAGCGCGCCGAGCACGCGGCACACCGTGTGGTGCGTGTCGGCCATTAGGAAGATCGCGTCGCCGGCGTTCGCGCCGCTCACGCCCTTCAGCGCGTTCTGTTCTTCCGTCGTGAGGAACTTCGTGACGGGCGAGCGCAAGCTGCCGTCCTCCTCCACGATGAACCACGCGAGTCCCTTGGCGCCGAACTGCTTGGCGAACTCGGTGAGTTCGTCCATGTCCTTGCGCGAGAAGCGTCCACCGCCGGGCGCGGCGAGCACGCGCACGCAGCCGCCGTTGTCGAGCGCGCCGCGGGCCACGCCGAACTCGGTGTTGGCCCACCACTCGCCCAGGTCGCCGATCTCCAAGTCGAAGCGCAGGTCGGGCTTGTCGGAGCCGAAGCGGCGCATCGAGTCGGCGTGCGACAAGCGCAAGAACGGCGAGTCGAACTCCACGCCCGCGACCTCGCTCCAGACGGTCTTCATCAGACCTTCCATCATCTCGAGCACGTCTTCTTGGGAAACGAAGCTCATCTCCACGTCGAGCTGGGTGAACTCGAGCTGGCGATCGGCGCGCAGGTCCTCGTCGCGGAAGCACCGAGCGATCTGGTAGTAGCGCTCCACGCCCGCGACCATGAGCAGCTGCTTGAACAGCTGCGGGCTCTGCGGCAGCGCGAAGAAGTGGCCGGGGTACTTGCGGCTCGGCACGAGGAAGTCGCGCGCGCCCTCGGGCGTGGACTTCGTCAGCACGGGCGTTTCCACGTCGAGGAAACCGTGCTCGTCGAGATAGCGGCGCATCACGCGAGTGACATGCGAGCGCAGGCGCAGGTTCTCGTACATTTGCGGGCGACGCAGATCGAGGAAGCGCCACTTCAGGCGCAGCTCCTCGTTCACGCCGTCCTCGTCGAGCTGGAACGGCAGCACCTCGCAGCGCGACAGGATCTCGAGTTGCTCGACACGCACCTCCACCGCGCCCGTGGGCAGGTTCGGGTTGATCAGGTCGGTGGCGCGAGCGACCACGCGGCCGCGCGCCTGCACGCAGAACTCGTTGCGCAGCTTCTCGGCGACCGTGTGCGCGTCGGGCGCGTCGGACGGATCGATCACGAGCTGCACCACGCCCGTGCGATCGCGCAGGTCGACGAAGATCAGATCGCCATGATCGCGCACGGAGTTGACCCAGCCGGCGACGGTGACGTGATCGTCAACGCCGGCGAGGCGGTAGAGCGCGTTGGGCACGTCGGACAGGCCAACGTGGCCGCATTCGTGCGTTCGGAAAGCAGTGATCTCTTCGGCGTGCGTCATGCGCCCATCCTACGCGCTGGCGGCCACCAGCTGCGCGTCGATCTGCCCGATCGTCGAGTCGAGGTCGCTTGGCAGGTCCGCACCGTCGAAATCCCCACGCAAGAACATCGTCGCGCCGAGGTCGTCGACGAGCACGCGCACGACGGCGCCAAGCCGCGACGCCTGCTTGGCTTGGCCCTTCGCGGAGCGGATCGGATCTTGCAGGTCGAGCTCGACGCGGCGGCCGCGCTCGCGCAGGCGGGTCGCGATCGTGAACGCGCGCGTCCACGCGGCGTCGGTGGAGTCCGGGCGCACGCCCACGTAGGCGTCGGTGGGTCGAGTTTCGCTTGTGCGCCCGATCGCCTCCAAGCACAGCACGATGCGTTCGATGCCGGTGCCGAAGCCCACCGCGGGTGTCTCGGGGCCGCCGAGTTGGTGGACGAGTCCGTCATAGCGGCCGCCCGCGCCAACCGTGGACTGCGCGCCGAGCGCGCTGGAAGTGAACTCCCATACGGTGCGCGTGTAGTAGTCGAGCCCGCGCACGAGCAGCGGATCAACGACGTACTCGATGCCGGCTGCGGCCACGAGCACGCAGACGCGCTCGAAGTGCGCGCGATCGTCGTCGGTGAGGAACTGCGGGAGCTTCGGCGCGTCCTGCACGATCTGGCGCGTGCGCTCGTGCTTGGAGTCGAGGATGCGCAGCGGGTTGGTGGCGAGGCGTTCGCGCGAATCTTGGTCGAGTTCATCGGCGAAGGGTTCGAGGTACGCCACGAGCGCGTCTCGGTAGGCGGCGCGGGCTTCGCCGCTGCCGACCGAGTTGAGTTGCAGCACCAGATCGGGCAGGCCCAGGTCGCGATAGATGCCAGCCTGCACGGCGATCACTTCAGCATCGACCGCTGGCAGTTCGGAGCCGAGCACCTCGCAGCCGAGCTGCTCATGTTCGCGCAGACGCCCGGCCTGCGGCTTTTCGTAGCGGAACATCGCCGCCGAATACCAGAGCTTCACCGGCTGCGGCTCGCGGTGCAGTCCGGCGGCGACGAACGCGCGGCTCACGCCGGCGGTGCCTTCCGGGCGCAGCGTGAGCGAGCGTCCGCCGCGATCCTCGAACGTGTAGGTCTCCTTGCCGACGATGTCGGTGGCTTCTCCCACGCCGCGATGAAACAGCTCGGTGTGCTCGAAGGTGGGTGTCGAGATGCGCCCGAATCCGGCGCCCTCGAAGCGGGCGCGCGCGGTGTCGAGCACTTGGAAGCGCAATCGCCAATCGGCGGGCAGCACGTCCTGGGTGCCGCGGGGTACGAAGATCTTCTCGGCCATGTGCGGCATCCTCGCAGGTGCGCTCCCGATCGGCGGTCAGCTGCGCAGGAACGGGTTGCTCGCCAGCTCCGCCGCCATGGTGGTGACGGGGCCGTGGCCGGAGCAGAGCACCGTCTCCGGCGCGAGTCGGGCGCTGAGCGTGGCGAGCGACTGCGCGAGCGTTGCGCCATCGGCGAACGGCAAGTCCGTGCGGCCGACGGATCCTTGGAAGATCACGTCGCCGACGAACGCGACGGGCGGGCTTTCGTATCCGTCGCCCGACGCGTCGCGAATGCCATCCACGAGAAAGACGAGGTGTCCGGGGCTGTGGCCGGGCGCATTGAGCACGTCGATCGCGACGCCGGCCACCTCGATGCGTTCGCTGCCGTCGAGCCGATGATCAACGGTCGCGGGTTCGATGGGGGCGGGTCCGTCCATGGGGAACTTCGAGGGGTCCTCGAGCACGGGCGCCTCGACTGCGCTCATCCACACGGGGGCGTTCGTTTCGCGCGCGAGGGCCGCGACGGCGCCGATGTGGTCCCAATGGCAGTGCGTGACGAGGATCGCGTCGATCGACACGCCGCGCTCGCGGGCGATGCGAAGGATCGTGTCGGATTCGGCGCCGGGATCCACGACGAACGCGTGGGTGGAACCGGCCTCGCGCGCGAGGTAGCAGTTCGTGCCGATCGGCCCGAGCGAGAGCGCGTCGACGTCGAGCAGTGCGCCCGCGGTGGCGCGATCGCCAGTCATTGCTTGGGAGCTGCGGCTGGCAGCTTGCCGGCGCGCTTGAGATATCGGTTGTAGGCGAACTTGTCCATGACGTGCATGAACGGCGCGAAGATGATCGTGACGAACGCCGAGGAGCCGGCCGCGACCACGAGCCGCTGGCTGGTGCTGATGTCGGATCCCTTGCCCGCGAAGAAGTACTGCAGCACGAAGATCAGCACGAAGTAGATCGGCAGGCGGCGAAGCGTTCGGCGAAGGCTCGGCTGCGGATACTCGTACTGCTGTCGCGCGCTCGCGCCGCGAGGGGCGGCAGTCGTTCGCGACGCGCGCTGCTGGGGGCGCGCGCTGGAGCTCGGCTCGCGGCGGTTGACGACTTCGTTCGACGGTGGGATGTACGCGCGCTTGCGCGTCTTCTTGGCAGACATGGCGAAAGGGTAGCACCGCCTGCGGCTGCCGCGTCGCGGTCCCACCCCCGTCCCCGCTCTCCCCCAGCTTCGTCATCAAGCGTCACGGAAAACGACACGCTTGATGACCAACATTGGGGGTGGGTGGAGTTAGCGGGCCATGTCGGCGAGCGCCTGCACGGTGCGGTAGGTGACGGCGGCGAGGTCGACGGCGTCGGCGCTGGCATGCGCGCGGATTGCGTCGGATGAAGCACCGACAACCGCGATCAGCGGGAGATTGCGTGGGTCCGAGCCCGCGCCGTCGGCAGTGGTTGCCGCGTCGCGCCATGCGAGCCATTGTGCCCGTTCGACGCGACGCGAACGCGCCACTACCCGCCAACGAAGCGCATCGCGAAGCCATGCGACGCCGGTCACGGCCGCGAGGGCGACCAACACGCCAACGAGCATCGCGACGGCACGAACGCCCCCCGGGCCTACGACGAATCCCACCCCGACCATGCCCAACGCGACGATCGCGCCAATCGCGCTCGCGAACCCAAGCCGACTGGTTCGCGCCACGTCGAGCAATCGTTCGAACGCGGCTCGACTCGCCACGTGCTCGCGCCATGCTCGTCGATCCGCAGCAGCCAGTTGCGGCCCATCGACCGCGGTCGAATCGGGCAGGAAGATCGACATCTCGTCATCGTTCGACGCCGCGGCGAGCAGCGTCGCCGCGATGTCGTCGACATCCTCGATGTGATGCAACCCGATGAGCACACCAGCGCCGGGCGGCGTGGCAACACTGCGCCGCGCGGGCAATTGGCGACGTTCGACGAGATCCAGCACGTGGCCGGCGAACGCGGCGCCGAGATCGAGCCGGCCGCATCCGGCGACGAGCAGCGCCGCGCCGATCGGGTCCACGCTCGACGGCGGCGCCGCGCCGAGGTCAACGCCCGGTCCGGGCCGCCGCATCGAGTGGAAACGCTTCGCGGCGCTGCGCCACAGCATCATGGGCGTGGCCACGCCGAAGAACAGCACGAGCGGCGCCAGCCACCACCACGCATCGCGGACCCGATCTCGAAGATGGCGCGCGTCGCGGGCGTGGCGCACGGCCTTGTCGAATGGCGTCGTGATCTCGCGCAGGTCACCCGCATCGACGACCCCCACCGGAACATGATCAAGCGCGTGAACCGGAACCTCAACGAGCGCAAACCCGCGATCTCCGTCGAGCGGACGAAGCGTGCGCACGATCACGCCGTCCACGTCGCTTTCGAGGCGCACGCGCAGCGGGCGATCGGATGCCATCCGCGCACGAGCCACGAGGAAACGAACGTCGCCGCGCGATCGCAGCTCGGCTGGTCGCCTCGCGCCGTCGACGCGAATCACGCCATCGCCGGTCACGCGCACGGAGACGATTCGGGGCGATTGGTCGCGTTCTGCGAGTCCGCCGGCGGGCCACGCGTGCCACGCGGCGAGCAACCCGCACGCGAGCGCCAGCAGCGCCGCGACGATCAGCGGCCGCGGGCCGGGACGCTCTGGCCAGCGCCACCCTTCCTCGACGAGCGGATCGCTCACGCGATCTCGAGCCCGCCGACGAACACGGACTGCACCGCGGCGCTGCCCACGTGATACGGCAGATGCGCGAGCGACGGTTGGTCCAGCAACACCACGTCGCCGCGCCAGCCTTCGTCCAGCCGTCCCACCCGATCGTCGAGCCCGAGCACCCATGCCGCATTCGCCGTGCACGCGGTGAGCGCTTCTCCCGCGCGCAACCTGCAACCGATCGCAGCGAGCGACATCGCCATGGTGAGCGATTCGCCATAGCTCGATCCGGGGTTGAAGTCCGAAGCGAGCGCAACGATCGCGCCCGCGTCGACGAGCTCGCGACCAGGCGCGTACGGGCGGTTCAAGAACAGGGACGACATCGGCAGTAGCACGCCCGCGACGTTCGATTCGGCAAGCGCGCGCAGCCGCGGCGCGTCGGGTTCCAGCGCTTCGAGATGATCGATCGACTTCGCGCCGATGCGGATCGCGAGCTCGATGCCGCCTTGGTCGGAGAATTGGTCGCCGTGCAATCGCGCGTCGAGCCCCGCGGCCTGCGCCGCGACCAGGTATCGCTCCGCTTGTGCGACGTCGAACGATCCGCGTTCGAGGAACACGTCGGCCGCGGACGCTCGAACTTCGCGAACCGCGCGCTGCGCCGCCGGGATCGCGACCTCGTCGATGTATGCGTCGGACCTGCCGTCGAACTCGACCGGCACGGTGTGTGCGGCAAGCAACGTGCGCGTCGTGCGCAGCGGGTGGTCCTTCGCCACGCCTTCGAGCACGCGCAGCGATGCCAGCTCGTGCTCGATCGTCAGCGCGTATCCGCTCTTGCACTCGGCCGTGGTGGTGCCCGCCGCGAGCATCCAATCGAGATGTCGTCGAACCTGCGGCGCGATCGTTCCCGCGTCGAGCGCGTCGCGCGTTCGCTGCACGCTTGCGCGAATGCCACCCCCCGCCGCATGGATCTGCTCGTAGTCCGCGCCGAGGTTGCGCAGTTCGAATTCCGCGGCTCGATCGCCCGCGAACACGGGGTGCGTGTGACAGTCGACAAGCCCCGGGATGGCGAGCGCGCCGCGCGCGTCGTGCAACAGCGTGTCCTCGTCGGTGTCGACGCGACCGCGAACATCCTGCTCGGCCCCCGTAGCGATGATCACGCCGTCCGCGTCGATGGCGATCGCCGCGCCGTCGATCTGCACGACGGCGCCGAGATCGTCCCCGCGAATCGGCGCGGGGATCCGAGCCGGGGTGACGAGCGTTCCGATGCCGTGGATGATCGTTCGTGCGTGGGGACGAGCGCTCATGACGGCGGCGCCTCCACAGGAATCCCGCGGCCAGGCGTGCGCAGCTCGGGATGTTCGTCGGCGCAGCCGAGCGCCTCGTCGTAGCCGGCGTCCAAGTGACGCACCACGCCCATGCCGGGATCGGAGTCGAGCACGCGATCGAGCCGGCGCGCGGCCCGTTCGCTGCCGTCCGCCACCACCACCATCCCGGCATGGATCGAGTTGCCGATCCCCACGCCGCCCCCGTGGTGGATGCTCACCCAGCTCGCGCCGGCGGCAGTGTTGACGAGCGCGTTGAGCAGCGGCCAGTCCGCGATCGCGTCGGAGCCGTCGCGCATCGCCTCGGTTTCGCGAAACGGCGATGCGACGCTGCCGGAATCGAGGTGGTCGCGACCGATCACCACGGGGGCGCTCACCTCGCCGCTGGCGACGAGGTCGTTGATGATGCGACCCGCCTTCCGGCGATCGCCGTACCCGAGCCAGCAGATGCGCGCGGGCAACCCTTGGAACGCCACCTTCTCCGGCGCAAGGAGCAGCCATCGCTGCAGCAGTTCGTCGTCGGGGAACGCCGCCGCGAGCGCTCGATCGATCGTCGCGATGTCCGCCTCGTCGCCGCTGAGCACTGCCCACCGAAACGGCCCGATCCCCCGGGCGAACAATGGCCGCACATACGCGGGGACGAATCCTGGGAACGCGAACGCGTCTTCCACGCCGGCGTCGAGCGCTTCGGTGCGGATGTTGTTGCCGTAGTCGAACGTGTGCGAGCCGTCGCGCTGGAACGCAAGCATCGCGCCTACGTGCTCCACCACCGTCGCCCGCGATCGACGCAGGTACTCCTCCGGATCCCTGGTGCGCAGCTTGATCGCGTCAGCGAGCGACATGTCCATCGGCACGTAACCGCCGAGCATGTCGTGGGCGCTGGTCTGGTCGGTGACGAGGTCGGGTTGAAACCCAAGATCGTGCAACTTGGGGAACGCCTCGCCAGCGTTGGCTTCGACCGCCACGCTGAGCGCGCGTCCTTGCGCCGCTGCCTCGCGCACGCGCGCGAGTCCCTCTTCGAGCGAGGGCGCGACCTCGTCGAGATATCGGGTTTCGAGCCGACGCTGGATTCGGTGTGGATCCACTTCGATGCAGAGCACGGCGGCGCCGCACAGTGTGGCCGCGAGCGGCTGCGCGCCGCCCATGCCGCCAAGCCCGGCTGTGAGGATCGTTCGGCCGGCGAGATCGGCCGTTCCGTAGTGCTCGCGCGCTGCGGCCGCGAACGTCTGGAACGTGCCCTGCAAGATACCTTGCGTGCCGATATAGATCCAGCTGCCCGCGGTCATCTGGCCGTACATCGTCAGGCCCTGCGCCTCCAGCTCGCGGAATGTCTCCCACGTGGCGAAGCGCGGGACGAGATTGGAGTTGGCGATGAGCACGCGCGGGGATTCCGGCGTAGTGCGAAACACCGCGACGGGCTTGCCGCTCTGCACGAGCAGCGTCTCGTCGTCGCCCAACCGCAGCAGCTCTTTGACGATGGCTCGCAGCGCCGCTGGCGTTCGCGCCGCGCGCCCGGTGCCGCCGTACACAACGAGCTTCGTTGGGTTCTCGGCCACGTCCGGATCGAGGTTGTTGCACAACATCCGCAGCGCGGCTTCTTGCTCCCACCCGCGCGCGTGCAGCGCGGCGCCTGTGGGCGCGTGGATCGCGGCGAGGTCGCCGACGAGGCGATCCACGATCGCGTCGAGTTCGGCGTCGGTGCGTGCGGACATGATAGTTGCGGGCGTCGTCATGGGCCGATCCTACGACGTGCACGTCGTTGCACCGTCATCGAACCGTCGGAATTCGGCCACCTCTGTCGGTGGCCATTGTGGAATCAAGTCGAATTGCCGATACCACTGTGCCCACTGCGAACCGAGGGATCGCCCAATGGCGCGAAAATCGACGATGATCGCCGCGTTCTGCATCGTTGCGGCCCTGGTTCCGACGATGTTCGCGTCGAACGCCGCCGCCGCTACGCGCGTGATTCGATCCGGCGCGGACACGTGGGTCTCGCTGGCTGCTCCTTCCTCACGGCATGGGTCGGATCGCTGGTTGCGCGTTCAAGGCGGGACGAAGTCGCGATCCGTCGCATACCTGCGCTTCGAAGTTCCCACCCTTGACACGACACTTGCTTCTGCACGATTGCGCCTGTGGGTGACCGATCCGACGAGCGGCACGCTGCAGCTGCGCGACGTCGGAGCGCGCCGATGGAGCGAACGGATTCGGTGGACGAATCGTCCCGCGTACTCGCAGGTGCTGGCGACGTTTCGTGGACCAACTCGGGGGCGCTGGATCACGATCGACGTGACCGACGAGGTGAAGGACGTCGATTCCTACGGCTGGGCGCTGTCGACGGGTTCGCACGACGCGGCGGCGTTCGGTTCACGCGAGAGCGCGCGTGCTCCACGCTTGGTGATCACGACGTCGTCGGACGACGACGCCACCGACGACGATTCGGGGAACGATTCCGGCGACGACGACACGGTCGACCCGGGCACGGACGTCGACTCGGATCCCACGACCGAACCAACGCCGGATCGCTCGGCGCCGTCGACCGTGCCGAACGTGCGCGCGTCGCTGTTCGATTCGTCCACTGCGCTCGTCGAGTGGGACGCGGCAACCGACGACACCGCCGTCACCGCATACCTCGTGTCAGTGGTTGGTTCGGGCGCGCCCGCGACCGTGGTGAACCCAGCAGGACGAGCGCAGCTGATCGCGAACCTGTCGCCGTCCACCCAGTATGGATTCGTGGTGCGCGCTCGCGATGCCGCCGGCAACATGAGTTTCACCGCGGCGACCGCATCGGTCACCACCCCGGTCGCGCCGCTGCCCGACACCACCGCGCCCACCGCGCCCGGATCGGCGAGCGCGAGCGCGACGAGCAGCACCGCGATCACCCTCACCTGGACCGCCTCCACCGACGCGGTCGGCGTCACCAACTACCTCGTCTACCGCAACGGCGGCGCAACCGCGATCGCCACCCTCAGCGGCGACACGCTCACCTACAACGACTCCAGCCTCGCGCCCTCCACCGCCTACTCCTACACCGTCAAGGCACGCGACGCCACCGGCAATCTCTCGAACGCGTCCAACACCACCACCGCCACTACCAACGCAGCGCCCGACACCACCGCGCCCACCACGCCGACTAGTCCGTCGGCGAACGTGTCAGGCAGCAGCGTCACGGTTTCGTGGACGGCTTCCACCGACGCGGTTGGCGTGACGCAATATGTGGTGCGTCGTGATGGATCGCAGGTCGCGACGTTGAACGCGCCCACGACCTCGTGGGTGGATTCCGGTCGTCCTGCGGGCACGTATTCGTACACGATTGCCGCGCGTGACGCTGCTGGCAACCAGAGCGCATTCTCGCCTGCGGCGACCGCGACCGTGCCGCCGTCAGCTGACACGACTGCGCCGACGGTTCCGGGTTCGGTGACTGCCACCGCGAGCGGGGCCACGGGCGTGTCGCTGGGGTGGAACGCGTCCACCGACGCCGTCGGCGTGACGCAATACGTGGTGCGGCGCGACGGGGTACAAGTTGCGACGGTGGCGGCGCCGACCACCACGTGGAGCGAGACGGGCCTGGATCAGGATCGCGAATACGTGTACACGGTTACTGCGCGCGACGCGGCTGGGAACGAGAGCGCGCAGTCATCGGCGGCGACCGTGCACACGTACAACCCGCCCGGCGCGAACTTGCCGATTCGCTACGACTTGGCGTCGATCACCGGCACGAAGTACTTCGTGGCGACGAACGGCAGCAACTCCAACGCGGGCACGAGCGCGGCGGCGCCGCTGCTGACGCTCGGCGCGGCGATGGGGAAGGTCGGCTCGGGCCAGAGCGCGACGATCATCGTGCGCGGCGGCGTGTACCGCGGCGACGCGAACCGCAACGGGTTCGGCAAGACGTTGCACATCATGGCGTATCCGGGCGAGGTGCCGGTGTTCAATGGCGCGATGCAGATCGATGGCGGCTGGACCGCTGACGGGTCGCTGGCCTATCACTCGTACACGGCGCAGCCGGTGACCGATGGCAGCGGCATCACGTTCACCACCGGTCAGAACCTCACCGGCGACTACATCGGCCGCAACCCCGATCAAGTCTGGATCGGCTCCACGCAGTTGCGTCAGGTGTCGGCGAAGGCAAGCGTGGTCGACGGCACGTTCTGGGTGGACTCTTCCACCACGCCCAACCGTCTCTACCTCACCGCGACCGACGCCGCGAAGTCGAACCTCGAGGCCTCGAACCTTGACTGGTTCCTCGACCTGGGCGGCGCGTCGAGTTCGATCGAGGGGATCCGGATCACGCGGTATTCGAATTCCGCGGACGACTATGGCGTGTTGCGCGTGACGTATGGCGCGTCGAACGCGGTGGTGGACAATGTGGAGGTCAGCCAGTCGGCGTTCATGGCGATGACGGTGTCGGGCAACCTTTCGAGCGCGTCCTATGTGCTCGTGCACCCGGTGCTGCGCGACATCACGGTGAGCGACTCGAACTGGATGGGCATCGGGGTGACGTTCGCGGACGATTCGGTGATCGATCACGCGTTGATCACGCGCTCGAACATGTTCGACGAATTCTCGTATTCGCCGCAGTCGGGCGCGATCAAGACCAGCCGCTTGCGTCGCATGGACATCACCGGCTCCGACATCCTGGAGAACCATAGTCACGGGATCTGGTTCGACCAGAGCAATGTCGACATGGACGTGGTTGGCAATCGCATCATCGACCAGCGCGGCAACGGCGTGTTCTTCGAGATCAGCGACGACATGCTGCTCGCCGACAACTACATCCGCAACTACTCGGGCGAAGCCGCCGCGGTGAAGATCGCCGGCTCGAGCGGCGTCAAGATGGTCAACAACACCATCGTCGGCGGCAACGACACGGTGGGCATCTACACCGACTCGCGTTCCATGCCCGGTTGCGCGGTCGTCGGCCAGCCGCTCTGCGCGGGCTCCTACGCGAGCGAGCGCGACTCGCTGCGCACGCGACCCGACACGCTCGACTGGATGCCACGCGTGGACCTGATGCTCAACAACATCATCACCGACCCAACCGGCCAGTCCTACTGCGGACGCCCCACCCCCGTCTGCGTCACCATCAGCAACGCATCAGCCACGGCGCCGATCGAAACGATCTTCCACCAAGCCGAACCCGGCCGCGGCATCCCGCAAACGGTGGTGGACGGCAACGTGTTCTCCAACTCCACGAACGGCACCAGCCTGCTCGTTGCGGGCGGCACGAACATCACCACCCTCGCCGCCTGGATCACCAAACTCGGCACAGCCCCGATCAACCTGCCCGGCATGGAAGCTGCAGGCCGCAGCGGCTCCTCGTGGGTCAACTCCGACGGCACACCCACCGCCGCCCTCAACGCAGTGCAAAACCAAGCCGCAGCGGTCCCGACCGATAGCGCCGTGAACGAATACATCCCCGCCGGCACACGCCACTACGGCGCAATCAACACAGGCCCCTGACGCGCGCCGCAACCGTATGTCTCAGGCAACGCGCATTCCCGCGGCGTCCTCCACCTCGGCGATGAACGCGGGGGCGGTGACCAGCCCGGCAACGAGCTCGATCTCGTCGCTCAAGATCCGATCCTCTTCAAGGTAGGGCACGCGCGCACGCAACGCGGCGTGCAGCGCGCCGGTGCCTGCACCCGGCTTGCGCGGCGCGAGGAAGTCCACGCCCTGGGCGGCGCACAGCAGCTCGATCGCCACGACCCGCTCGGCGTTGGCGAGCACTCGCTCGAGCTTGAGCCCGGCGTGGTTGCCCATGCTCACGTGGTCCTCCTGCGCGGCGCTCGTGGGGATCGAGTCGACGCTCGCCGGGTGGGCATACACCTTGTTCTCGCTCACGAGCGACGCTGCGGTGTACTGGGCGATCATGTAGCCGGAGTTGAGCCCGCCCTCGGCCACGAGGAAGGCCGGCAGGCCCGAGAGCGACGGGTTGACGAGCCGCTCGATGCGACGCTCGGCGATGTTCGCGATCTCGGCGATGGCGATCGCCATCAGGTCGAGGCTGATCGCGCATGGCTGGCCGTGGAAATTGCCGTTGGAGCGCAGCAGGTCCTCCTCGGGGAACACGAGCGGATTGTCGGTGACTGACCGCGCCTCGATCTGGAAGGTCCGCAGCGCGTGGTCGAGCGCGTCGCGCGACGCGCCGTGCACCTGCGGCGCGCAGCGCAGCGAGTAGGCGTCCTGCACGCGATCGCACCAGCGGTGCGAGTCGGTGATCGTGGAGCCCTCCATCGCGGCGAGCATGTTCGCGGCGCTGGTGCGCTGGCCGGCGTGCGGGCGCAGCTCGTGGATCTGCGGCAGGAACGGCTGGTCGGATCCGCGCAGGGCCTCCACGCTGAGCGCGGCGACGAGATCGGCCATGCGCAGCAGCCGGCGAGCGCGCAGCCCGAACACGATGCCCATGGCGGTCATGAACTGCGTGCCGTTGATGAGCGAGAGCCCCTCCTTCGAGGCGAGCTCGATCGGGGCGAGCCCGGCGCGCTCGAGCGCGTCGGCGGATGCGAGCAGCTGCTCGCCGTAGAACGCGCGCCCCTCGCCCACCAGCGGCAGGCACAGGTGCGAGAGCGGCGCGAGGTCGCCGGAGGCGCCGACGCTGCCACGCGCGGGCACGTACGGCAGCACGCCGGCGTCGAGCAGCGCGACCATGTGCTCGACGAGCTCCACGCGCACGCCGCTGTAGCCGAGCGCGAGCGTGTTGATGCGCAGCAGCTGCGCCGCGCGAACGACCTCTTCCGGGTACGGATCGCCCACGCCTGCGGCGTGCGAGCGCAGCACGCGCTTTTGCAGCTCGGCGGTGAGCCCGGCAGGAATGTGCGTGTCGACGAAGCGCCCGACTCCGGTGTTGAGCCCGTAGGTCGAGAGTTCCTCGGCCTCCGCGCGGTCCACGACCGCGCGCGCCGCGGCGATGCGATCACGCGCCGCCTGCCCGAGCTGCACGCGCACGCCGCCGCGCGAGACGCGCTCGACATCCTCGATCGCCAGGTCGCTTCCAGTTACCTCGAGAGATTCGATGCTCGTCGCCATGCGGGCATCCTCGCATGCATCTCGCCGTCATTGACGGGACGCGCACTCAATTGCCGCGTTGCTCACTGCGCACGCGCGCCACCTCACACGCCCGTTGCGATTGGAAGTGGTGGGACTGAGTGGGAATTTGTCCCACTCAGTCCCACCACTTCACTCGTGTGAACGGGACTGGTGGGAGCAACTGGGATTTCGTCCCACTCAGTCCCACCAGTCCCGAGGGGCGAATGACCAAGCGACGGAGGGACGAGAGGGCGGGGGACGGATGGCGCAGGGGCTGCGTGTTAACCCAGTCGGGCGATGGCGTCGTCCAGCGAGGGACGAGCGCTTGCCGCAAGGGCCACGCCAAGCCTTGTGCACGCGCAGCGCAGCGGCGCAAGCGCGGAATCCGGAGCGAGACCCACCAGCTCCGCGCCGGCGACGTCCACGCCGTGTTCAGCCGCGATGCGCGCGACCGATTCGAGCACGCGCGCGGGGCCGCACTCGCCGTGCCGCTCGATGTTGGTTGAAACCTGCGCCCTCCTTCGCGACGGCAGTCGCAACCCGAGCGCGCGCACGCCCGGCAGGGAATCGTCTCCCTCGCTCGATTCGCGAATGCGCTTCGCGATGTCACGCGCGAGGTCCACGTCGGCGGTCGCGAGATCCACGTTGAAGGCGATCAGCACAGGACGAACGCCGCACAGCGTGACGCCGGCGGTTGGATGCGCCGTCGACGGTCCCGCGAGCAGTCGCAGCTCGCCGCTCGCGATTCGGTCCACCGCGCCGGCGGTGCCGCCTCGGCGCGCCTGCCCGGTGTTGCCCGCACCAGCGATCCGCGATCCGTCCTCGTCGAGCGCGTATTGCACGACGGGCACGTCGAGCTGGCCGCCGATCTGCCCGGCAATGCGGCGCATCACGGCGAACGCGGCGTGTCGCGAATCGTCGCCGTCAGGGTCGGGATCGAGCGCAACGACCGGAATCACGTCCACGACACCCACCCGCGGGTGCACCCCGTGACCCGCATGGAGGTCGATTCGTTCCACCGCCGCCTGCGCGAGCGCGAGCATCCCCCCGACGATCGCCTCGCCCGTTCCCACGATCGTGAACACCGATCGGTCGTGGTCGGCGTCGCGATGCACGTCCGCGAGGATCCCCGACGACCCATCGCGGCGACCGCCACGCGCGATCCCGTCGCGCACCGCGTCGCCAAGGCCGTCGACGAGCACAATGTCGCGTCCGGCGCTCACGTTCGGCACGAGTTCCACCAACGGCAGGTCCATGGTGCGTATCCTGTACCACGTGTCCATGCCGTCTGCACCCATTGTTCGCTGCGGCCCCGTCGAACTGCGCATGATCACCCCGCGCAGCGCCGGACAGCTGCTCGCGCTCGCGCGCGACCCTGACGTGTCGCGCATGCTGCAGTGGCGGCCTCACCAATCGATCGACGATTCGCTCGAATACGTGCACGACGCTCGCGCGCTGTGGCAACGCGGCCGCGCTTGGCTGCCGGGCATCTTCGATCGTGCGCGTGGCCAGCTCGTGGGCTGCACGGGAATCAGCTCGATCGATCGCGTCAACCGTCGCGCGGAAGTTGGCACGTGGATCGGCGTGCCGCATCAGGGCCACGGATTCAATCTGCCGGCGAAGGCGTGCGTCGCCACGTTCGCGTTCGAGCACTTGGACATCGCGCGCCTCGAATTCCTCACACGCACCGACAATCCGCGTTCGATCACGGCACTGCGCGGACTGCCCGGCATTCGCGAGGAAGGGGTGCTCGCGCAACGCATCTGGCGAGACGACGAAGGCCACGACGCCATCATGTTCGCGCTCCTTGCCGACGAGTTCGACGCGTCGCACTGGCCGGCTGTGGAGGTCGATCCCGAATGACCGACGACGCAAAGCCCGGAGCGCCTCGACGGCCGGAGCCAAGCGAATCCGGCAACCGAGCACCTGTTGACGTGCGCATCGAACGCGCCATGCGATTGCTGCGCGGCGGCGCAGTGCACGGTGTGAAGATGAGCGCGAAGATGTGGTCGAACCGACCCGTGCACGCTTGGCACGGCCGGCGCGTGCGACACCACCGCGCCCTCGTGATCGTCGGCGGCTACGCCGGCAGCGCGTCGTTCTACGATCTGCTGCACCGCTCCTACGAAGCGGCTGGAATCCGTCGCGTCAGCGTGATGCCGCCCGTCGACTACGCATTCGCGGACATCCGCGAGAGCGCCGAGCGTCTCGCCACGATCGTGCGCCTGCTCGGCGGCGAGGTGGACATCGTCGGCCACAGCGAAGGCGGCCTGATGGCGCGCTGGTTCGTGAAGCACCTGGGTGGCGACGAAATCGTGCGACACGTCGTGACGCTCGGCACGCCCAACCGCGGGCTGCCCGTGCGTCTGCAGGACTACCCGTGGCTCGAGCGCTTCTCCGCCGCGCGACGCTTTCACAAGGTCGCCGACACCGTGGCGAGCCGCGCGGTGATGCCAATCGCGAGCGTGGCCCTTCGGCAAATGCTGCGCGGCAGCGAGTTCATGGAATCGCTCGGCTCGCGCGTGCCGCCCGGCGACACGCAATACCTCGCGATCCGCTCGAAGTGGGACGGCGTGGTTCCATACGGTTCGGCTGATCTGCCAGAAGCGGAAAACGTGGCGAACGTTTCGCTCACGTCCGGACCGCGGCTCGGCAATCACGCGGCGATCGCGTCCACCAGCGTGGAGGCGTTCACCGCGTCGATGACGTTCGTGGCTCGTTCGTGACCGATCGAGGCGTGTCGAGCAGCGCGAGCAGGTCGGCGCTGCGCTCGTCGCCTCGAGCAGCGGCACGCATGAGCCAACGTCGCGCCTGCGCAGGATCGGTGTCGATGCGCCCGTCCATTTCCAATCCGAGCGTGTCGCCGAGCATTCCCGCGGCGCGCATCGATCCGCTCTGCACCGCGCGGCGCAGCCACTGCCTCGCCTCGTCCACGAGCTCGTCGGCGTGCTCGCCTTCGCCGGGCGCGATCGCGCGATGCAACAACCAGTCCGCGTACATGCACATCGCCTGCACGTCGTCGCACCATGCGCGGGCGCGCAGCAGGTCGACGTCGAGGCGGCCGCGCAGGATGCTCAGCTCCAGCTCGTCGCCGTCGTAGGTGCCGGGGTCGTTTCGTCGTCGCACGCGCACAGTCTGCACGATGCATCCACGTCGAGGTGGGCATACGCCGGTCATGGACGACGCGGACGAGTTCGACATCGTGGTGATTGGCGCCGGCCCCGGCGGCGAAGCAGCTTCGGTGCACGCGGCGAAACTCGGTGCCCGCGTGGCGCTCGTGGAACGCGAACTCGTCGGCGGCGAATGCCCGTATTGGGGCTGCATGCCATCGAAGGCGCTGCTGCGACCCAGCGAGCTGCTTGCCGAAGCGCGCCGCACGCCGGGAGTGCGCGAACTGCTCGTCGACCGCGTGGTGGACGCGCACGCCGTGCTCGCTCGCCGCGACGAGGTCGTGCGCGACCTCGACGACGAATCCCACGCCAAGCGCGTTGCGCGACACGGCGTGAAGATCGTGCGCGGCGTGGGTCGCATCGCTGGCGAACACACGGTTGTGGTCGAACTCGCAAGCGGCGCTGGCACTCGCACGCTTCGCGCGATGCGCGCAGTGATCGCCGCACCCGGCAGTCGCGCCGCGATGCCGCCGATTCCAGGCCTCGACTGCGTCGACGCGTGGACGAATCGCGAGGCGACGCTCGCAAAGACAATCCCGCGCCGGCTCGCGATCGTCGGCGGCGGCGTGATCGCCGTCGAACTCGCGCAGGCGTTCGCTTCGCTCGGTTCGACCGTGACGATCCTCGAAGCCGGTGATCGCGTGCTCGCGCGCGAGGAGCCGCGCGCGTCGGAGCTCGTGACGGAATCGCTCCGCGAGCACGGTGTGACGATTCGATGCGGGGTGAACATCGAGCGAGTCGAACGAGACGACCGTGACGCGGTGACGGTCCACTCGGCGGACAGCGATCCAGTCGTCGCGGACGAGCTGCTCGTTGCCACCGGTCGCGCGGCGAACACCGAGGATCTGGGCCTCGAATCGGTCGGCGTCTCCCCCGGCGATGGCGGCATCGTCGAAGTCGCCGACTGCATGAACGTTCCCGGGCACGGCTGGTTGTTCGTTGTCGGCGACGCGAACGGCCGCGCGCAGCTCACGCACACCGCCGTGTATCAAGCGAAAGTCGCCGCGCGAAACGCGATGGGCATCCCCACCGATTGCGTCGAGGACGCAGTCGCGGCGCCGCGCGTGACGTTCACCGATCCGAACGTGTGCGGCGTTGGGCACACGCTCGCGAGCGCCCGCGACGCTGGCATCGACGCGATCGCCCTGGATCGCGATCCGCAGCGCACCGCTGGCGCAAGCTTCCACGGGCATGGAACCGATGGCTTCGCGCGGTTGGTGGTCGATCGCGACGCGGGCCTCGTCGTCGGGGCGACGTTCGTGGGCAGCGACCTCGTGGAGCTGCTCCACGGCGCCACCATTGCGATCGTTGGCGAAGTGCCGCTCGAACGACTTCGGCATTGCGTGGCGCCGTTTCCAACGCGCAGCGACGTGTGGAATCGTCTCCTCGACCTCGCGGAACTCGAGCATCCTGGCACGATCGTGTGAGCTGCGGCGCCCCATCCCGGCAGCCGCCAGCGTGGTCAACGCCGCCGTCACGAAGGCTGGCGCGTGACCCGCCGCGATCGGCGGCGCCGACGACGCACTTCGAGCCAGAACCAAGCAAGCCCGCCCACAGCGGCGACGGTGCGCGCATCGAGTATCTCGTCCACGTGCACGCCGCTGGCTTCGTCGCGAGCGTGTTCCCACGCTGCGCTCGTGCCACGCTCGGGCGCAGGTTGTGGAGCGGCCTGCGCGGCCGATCCTGCTCCCAACAGCACCGCGATCGTCGCCGCGATCACCATTCGCCGAATCGTTGCACCCGCCATTGCCCCACTCGTACCCGTTGCGCGTGCAAGACTCACGCGCGTGAGTCCCGATCCGTCTTCCGTCACCACACACCGCCCCGCCCCCGACGGCGGCTGGCGCAGCTTCCGTCGTCTGCTCACGTTCTTCGGGCCGTTCAAGCGCCAGCTCGCGGTCAGCGCGTTCAGCGGCGTGCTGGTCTCGCTGCTCGGCATCGAGCTGGCGAGGCGGATCGGCAGCGGCGTGCAACACCTCAAGGAGCAACGCTTCGATCTCGTCGACGCGGACGCGCGCGTAATCGTGGGCATCGGCCTTGCGATCGCCGTCCTTGGCGCGTCGCGTCGCGTTGCCGCGGGCGTGATGAGCCTCGGCATGGAGCAGACGATTCGCGAACGCCTGTTCTCGCATCTCACCGGCCTTGGACTGCGGTTTTTCGATCGTCAACAAACCGGGCAATTGCTCTCACGAGTCACGAGCGACGTCTCGCAGGTTCGCTACTTCCTCGGCTACGGCCTCACCTACTCGTTCATGCACTTGGCGAAGCTGCTCGTGATCCCCGTGGTGCTGCTGCGCAGCGACTGGCTGATGGGACTGATCGTGCTCGCGATGATGCCGGTGGTGGTGGCCATCAGCATTCGGTTTTCGCGCCGCTCGAATCCCGTGATGCGCGAGGCGCAGCAGAAGCTCGCGCTCGTCACCGCGCATGGCGAGGAGACGATCGTCGGCGCGCGCGTCGTGCGCTCGTTCGGGCAAGAAGATCGCGAGGTCGCCCAGTTTCGCGCGCTCACCGACCAGATGGTCGAGCGCGAG
>JBDHZF010000013.1:0-39108 GCA_039811765.1 Thermoleophilia bacterium
GACCCTCGTCGCCGCCGCAAGGGGGATCCGTCGCCTGGGCGTCGAACCTCAACGTCATGGACGACGCTCTCCCCCTCGCGCGCGCGATCGATCGGTATCTCGGCTCCGTGGAAGGCGCGGGGTATTCGCCCAACACGCTGCGCGCCTACTCCAACCGGTTGACCGACTACCTGCGCTGGCTCGTCGAGGATCGCGGGGACGAGCATCCCGCCGCCCTGCAGGATCCCGAGACCGTGCAGGCGTACCTCGCGTCGCTGCGTCGCCGTCGCATCGGTCGCCGCTTCGGGGTGTCGGACGCCACGCTCGCACACGCGTACGCCACGCTCTCGGGGTTCTACCGCTACGCCGAACGAACGCTGCGTCTGGAGCCGAATCCGATGCGCGACGTGATCAAGCCGCGCGGCGAAACGAGCGTGGACGACGAGTTCCACTCGATCACCGCCGAGCAGCTCGACGCGCTGCTGGACACCGCGCGCGACGGCTGGCCGCGCAGCGCGGGGCCGCCCGACCTGCGCACCACGAACCGCCGCAACGAGGACTGGCTCGTCGTCGGCTTGATGGGGCTCGCAGGACTGCGCGTGAGCGAGGTGTGCGGCATCGATCGCGACGACATCGTCAGCGACACCGTGCACGTGCTCGGCAAGGGACGAAAACGCCGAACGGTGCCGCTCGCGCCGGACATCCTCGACGCGCTGGCGGCATACCACCCGCCGGCAGGCGAACGTCATCTGTTCGGCAGTCCACGCGATCCGGGCAAGCGGCTCGCCGCATACTCGCTCGAACAGCGCATCCCGCGCCTGGCGCGCTGCGCCGGCATCTTCGACGTGCGCGTCACCCCCCACGTGCTGCGGCACACGTTCGGTTCGCTGATGCTCGCAGCCGATCCCACTGCGCTCGTCCCCACGCGCGACCTGATGGGTCACGAGAGCGTGGAGACGACGAACAAGTACGCGCACACCCGCGAGGAAGCGCGCCGCCTCGCGCTGATCTCCATGCAGGAACTGCGAGGTCGCGCGCGCAGCTGAGCGCGCGCGCGGCGATGGCTGCTTCGCTGCTCGCTCGCTGCACCCAAGTGCAGCTTCGCTCGCGCTCGTTGCCCTCGCCGCGCACGCGCGCTCAGACGGCGAAGGCGTCGTTTTCGCGGATGTTGTCCACGAACACCTGCAACGCCTGCAGCTCGTCGAAGCGGCACGACTGCGGCGAGAACCGGATGCCGAGCTCGCAATGGCGGTTGGGTAGGCGCACGATCCGGCTGACGACGCCAGCGATGCGCACCACATGGGTGTGCATGGGACCGTCCACCACGAGCGAATCCATGTCGTAGCCCAGGTGCACGCGCAGCGGCATCTCGCATTCCAGGTCGACCTGCACGAGCGAGCCGACGGGAAGGTGCCGACGCATCACGATGCATGCGCCATGATCGCTGAGGTCGCGAACGCGGCCGCGCGCGACACGACCGTCGTCGAGATCGGCGAGTCGAACGGATGCTCCCAGCACCGCTTCGATCCGCGCCGCTTGGCGACGCTCGTTCCCGGACATTCCTCGTGCAACAGCCAAGCTGGTCCTCCACCACGACGGCATGCGTCCGCCAATCAACGTTGTCCCCGTGATCGAGCTTCGGCAAGCACGTAGAAACCACGTGTTCGCGCAGAATTGCGCGAGTTCAGACCAAGAAGTCCTGCAGATGCGGCGCCGCTTCCGACAGCTGCTGCAACGCGCGGTTCTCAAGTTGGCGCACGCGCTCTCGCGTCACGCCCAAGACAGCACCGACCTCGTCGAGGTACTGCGGCTGGCGTCCGTTCAGCCCGTAGCGCATCTCGATCACGAGCCGCGAACGCTCCGAGAGCGACCGCAGCGCGTTGGTGACCGCGTCCTGGCGCATTCCCACCACGGTCTGGGTGAACGGATCCACGACGCGCTCGTCCTCGAGCATGTCGGCGAGATCGTTCTCGCCCTCGCCCACGGAGACGTCGAGCGACATCGTGTCGTCGGTGAGGCGCTGCAGCTCCTCCACCTCGCTCGCCGGGATCTTCAGCTTGTCGGCGAGCTCCTCGAGCGTGGGTTCGCGCCCGAGCCGCTGGAACAGCTGGCGTTGCTCGCGTTGCAGCTTGCGCACCACGTCCACCACGTGCAGTGGCAGGCGAATCGTGCGACCCTGCGACGCGATCGCGCGGCTCACCGCCTGGCGAATCCACCACGTGGCGTACGTGGAGAGCTTGAAGCCCTTCTCCGGATCGAACTTCTCCACCGCGCGGATCAGGCCGATGTTGCCTTCCTGGATCAAATCCAGCAGCGGCACGCCATTGCCCTGGTAGCGACGCGCGATCGAGATCACCAGGCGCAAGTTGCACTCCACCAGACGAGCCTTCGCGGCCTCGTCTCCTCGATCCTTGCGCCGCGCGAGCTCGAGTTCCTCCGGGTGCGTCAGCAGCGGGCCATCGTCGAGCTGGCCCACATAGGTGCGCAGCAAGTCGATCGAGCCGGCTTCGCCGCTGCTCCACGCCGACGATCCCGATTGAACGGGTCGCAACAGCGCGGGAGTTGACTCCTCGTCGCGATCGACATCGATCGCGATGTCGTCGTCGGGGGTCGGTTCGATGTCGTCGGTGCTCTGGCTCATGGGTCCTTGGCGGGGAGTGCGGACGGGCAGTCCGCTTGGCTCGGTCGTGCCCGTTTGCGACCTGTTTCACACGCGGAGGTCGACGAATTCCACGTCAAGCGGACGCGTCGATGTGCATGCGACCGGGTCGATCGTCGCCGTCCGGGTGTCGGCCGTGGTCGTCGTAGCTGCGCGGATCACGGATCGGCGAGGTCGGTCGCTGCGATCCAGTTCCGTCCTCGTCGGCGTCTTCACGGCGATGCCGCGACGACGATTCGGATTCGTCCTGCTCGTCGTGGCGCTCGCGTCGATGCACGCGTTCGGCGTTCGCAGTTCGAGCCACGTAGCTGCCACCGGCGATCGGACCGATCGGGCCTATCGGATCTGCGGGCGGCGGTGTCATCGTGGTTCACGTTCTGGCAGGTCGATTTGCCTTACGCCGCGTTGCCGACGCGGGCATCGGTGGGAATGTACCCGGGGATCGCTTCGGTCAACGGATCGGGCACGAGCTTCGGCGCGTCGTTCGCAACCGGCGATGGTTGCTCGGCGTTGCGTCCCGTCGCGTTCTGCTGGCGCAGCCGCTCGCGATAGTACGCCTCGATGCGGCGGGCGCGCTCGCGTTCCTTCTCCTCCAGATCGCGCCGCGCGACCTTCACTTCCGCGTCGTAGAGCTCACCGAATACGAACAAGCCCGCGGCCCATGCGAAGAAGTAGAAGACGATCGCCGCGACGATGCCGCGAACGGTCGCGCCCTCCCATTCCATTCCGGAAGAGTACGTGGCCAGGAACACCATCAAGAACGCGGCCATCGCCGACATCGTTCGCACCATCTGCAAGCGCCCGAGCCACCGCTCGAACGACGGCGGCGTGAACTCGATCTCGCCGTCGCGTTCGATGATCTGCCGAACGTGTTCCGGAAGCTCTGTGTAGTCGACTTGCTGCGCGCTCATCGTTGCATCACCTTCTTGCGACCGGCCAGCTCACGCTGGCGGAAGAACAGGAAGCGAATGATTCGTTCACGATCGGTGATCGCCATGCGCTCGAAGCTGCACGCCACGATGTACTGGTCGGGGCGTTCGGGATCCGGATGCGCGTGCACGACCTTTGCCCGGCTGGTGATGTCGCCACCGTGCTCGGGCAGGTAGAACGTCACCACGAGCTTGTCGCCGCCCTGCAAGTGGACCGGCGTTCGGAAGCTCACGCCGCCACCGCTGATGTTGCGCGTCAACGCCTTGATGCGCTCGCCCGTGAGCCTCGGCGCGTCGGCGGCCTCGTCCTCGCCCTTGCCGACATGCTGCTCGACACGAGCGTGCAACAGCAACGACACGTCCACGCGCACGTGGTTGCGGCGTTGCGCACGATGCACGTCGCCGCCGCGCTCGAGCTCCAGAAACGTCTCGCCATCGCGCTCGTAGATCGTGCGCACGGTCGTCTTCAGGCACCAGTACCCGCCGCCTTGCGTGTACCACAAGCGCATCGATTCGCCTTCGCGAAGGTCGACGACGGCGCCTTCGAACTCGGGCGCGCTGATGCGCAACGTGTCGGCGGTCTCCTCCACCAAACGGCTGAAGTACTGTGCCGATCCGCCTCGATTTCCGAGCGCGACTTCGAGACGCTGGTTGAGGCGTGGCAGCGGCGTTGCGGCGTTGGTGGCAGGCACGTGGGGTCAGTCCTTCGTCATGTCTCGATGCGTGTCCGAACCGGCAAGGATCCGATCGGCGATCTCTCGGGCGCTCGCGGCGCGAATGTCCTCGGGAACGCGTCGTCCCTCGGACACGAACGTCATCGGCAATCCGAGCCGGAATCCAAAGTTCAACAGCTCGCCGATGTGGCGGCTCTCGTCCACGCGCGTGACGATCAGGCGATTCGCGCCCGCTGGCCGGAACGCGTCGACGATCGAACGGGCTTCGCGACCGCTGGTGGTGAGCGGCACGACCACGTGCACGTCGTCCACGCCGATCGCGAGCAGGCACGACTGGACGAGCGCGAACACGTGCGGATCGGTATAGGTGTCGCCGGGGGTGTCGACCAGCACGAGGTCGTGCTCGCCGAACGCGCTCATGGCGTCCAGCGCTTGCGACGGCCCGGTGGCGTAGCGAACGTCCGCGTTCAACTTCGCCAAAGTGGGATCGGCCATCAC
Organism: Thermoleophilia bacterium; assembly: GCA_039811765.1. Lineage (GTDB taxonomy): Bacteria > Actinomycetota > Thermoleophilia > Gaiellales > SKUG01 > JAGQUL01. Next base: position 4,740 of record JBDHZF010000013.1, read on the forward strand.
CGGCACGCCGGGATCCACGTCGACGATCGTGACGATCCCTACGCGCATTCCGGTGGACGAGTATCGCGACGCGAGCTTGGCGATCGTGGTGGTGCGACCCGCGTTGGCAGGGCCGACGAACGCCGCGCAGTGCGCGCGATCGAGCGTTGGGAAGCCCGAATGGACCGGGAGCAGCTCCTCCATCACGCTGCGCACGACATCCGTGACGTCTTGGTCCAGGCCACCGAACGGGAGACGGTGGCGGATCGCGGCGTCGAGCACGTGGTCGACCACGTCGCGGTCCACGCCTCGTTCGAGCATCGTCGCCACGATCGGATCGATTCGCTCGTCGAGGTCCGCGATCACGGTGCGCGCATGCTCGCGCGTCTCGTCGTCGTCGCTCGCGCGGCGGGTGGCGTCGACCGCGCTGCGAAGCGCGGCGATCTCCGTGAGGTCGATCGCGTCGATCGCCGCGCCGATCGCCGTGGCGAGCTGCTCGTCGGTCGAGCGAGGCATTGCGAGATCGGTGCGCAGCGCGTGCTCCACTGTGGCGGCCGCGGCCGAGGCGTGCGGAATCGCTTGCGGCTCGAATGATTCCACCGAATCTTGTTGCACGGTCGCGCTGAACGTCGTGATGGCGGGCGGCGCGGCCTGCGGCATCGCGCGCGGTGGCGCGTACGCGCCCGCCGATTCGACGCGCTCGGTCGCCGCGCGAACATTGTGATGCGCGCGATCGGCGAGCGCTCGCGCCTGCGCCATCGCGTCGAGGCCGATCGGCTCGGTCGTCGCCGCGTCGATCGGCGTTGTCGCAAGCGACACCGTCGCCTGCGCGCTGGGAACGTCCAACTCGCTGAATCCAGCGGCCGCGGCGTGTTCGAGCACGCGGCCGTACTCCTGCGCGAGCTCGGCGTCTTGCGACGGGTCCCATTCGTCGGTGACGTCGAGTCCGCCCCGTCGACCCATCGCCATCGCGGCGCGGAACTTGTCCGCAAGGCCAGCCTCGCCCCCATCGGATGCGTCGTTTCCGGCGTGGGCGTCGCCGCCGCCGTGTCCCATCATCTGGTCCTCGAGATCGACGAGCTCGTCGTCGCTCGGCATCGAATCGGCGGCGGTCACCTCGATCACCTTCGTGCCGAAGAACCCGGCCACGCCGCCTTGCACCTTCTGACGCTGGCCGACGACGACCGCGTTGGGACCGAGCTGCTCGCGAATCTGCGGCAGCACCTCCTCCAGCGTGCGGCCTTGGAACGTCTTGATCCTCATGCATTCACCATCCCGGTGTCGCCGGCCATCGCCGCATCACCGCCGTCGAGCGAGACGCGAGCAACCATCTGGATGTCCACGTCCCGCTGGATCTCGTTGTAAGAGATCACCGCAAGACGCGGCAGCACCGGCTCGCTGACCTGCTTGAGGTGACGACGAACCTTTGCCGAGCACAGCACCACAGGCGCCATGCCCTGCTGGTGTACCCGCGTGTATTCACCCTGTAACGCGGTGAGCACTGCATTCACGGTGCCGGGATCGAGGTTGAGATACGAACCGTCGCCCGTCTGGACCACCGCGTCGCCGAGCATTGCCTCGAGCGGGCCGTCGAGCGTGATCGCGTACAGCACGTTGCCCGGCCCGAGGAATGGTCGCAGGATCGACCGCGCCAACGTCTGGCGGCAGTAGTCGGCGAGCAGGCCGATGTCCTTCGTGATGCGGCCCTTGTCGGCGAGCGTCTCCACGATCGACGCGAGATCGCGAATGCCAACGCCCTCGGCGAGCAGCGACTGCAGCACGCGATGCACCTCGCCGAGCGTGAGCACCTCGGGCACGAGCTCGTCCACCGCGGCAGGAAAGCGCTCTTTGAGCGCGTCGAGCAAACCGCGCACGTCTTGGCGCGTGAGCAGGTCGGCCGCGTGCTGGCGAATCGTTTCGGTGAGGTGCGTCACGATGATCGACGACGGATCCACCACCGTGTAGCCCATCGATTCCGCGCGCTCTTTCACCGCGGCGGGGATCCACATCGCGGGCAGGCCGAACGCGGGTTCGGTGGTGGGCGTGCCCTCCAAGCCGGGCTCGGCGTCGCCAGGGTTCATCGCGAGCCAGCAACCGGGCATCAGCGAGCCGACCACGATCTGCGCGCCCTTGAGCTTGAAGGCGTACTCGTGCGACGCGAGCTGCACGTTGTCGCGGATGCGAATCGGCGCGAGCACCATGCCGAGGTCGAGCGCGACTTGGCGGCGAATCATCGACACGCGCTTGAGCAGGTCCCCGTCCTGAGTCTCGTCGACCAACCCGATCAGGCCGTAGCCGATTTCCAGCTCGAGCACGTCCAGCGGCAGCAGCCCCTTGACGTTCTCGATCGTGGGCGACGATTCGTCCACGGGCGGTTCCATCGCGGCGAGTTCGGCGGCAAGGCGGTTGCGCTCGTAGGCGCGACGCAGGATCGTGCCGACGGCGAACAGCAGCGCGCCGAGGCCGAAGAACGGCAGCTTCGGCAGGCCGGGCAGCAGGCCCATCACCATCAGCACGCTGCCCACGATCAGCAGCGCCTTCGGGTAGCGCGTGAACTGGATCGCGAGATCGCCGCCGAGGTTGCCGTCGCTGGCGGCGCGCGTGACGATGATGCCGGTTGCGGTGGAGATCAGCAGCGCGGGAATCGCCGCGGCGAGCGCGTCTCCGATCGAAAGCGTGGAGAAGCGTTGGATGCTCTCGGAAAAGCCGAGATCGAGTTGCACCATGCCGACCACGATGCCGCCGAACAGGTTGATCATGGTGATGATCACCGCGGCGATCGCGTCGCCCTTCACGAATTTCGCGGCGCCGTCCATGGAGCCGTAGAAGTCGGCTTCTTGCTGGATCTCCTGGCGACGCTGGCGCGCGACCTCGTCGGTGATTTGCCCCGCGTTGAGGTCGGCGTCGATCGCCATCTGCTTGCCGGGCATCGCGTCCAAGGTGAAGCGTGCGGCGACCTCGGCCACGCGCCCGGACCCGTTCGTGATCACCACGAACTGCACGACCATCAAGATGAAGAAGATGACGAGACCCACGACGATGCTGCCGCCGATCACGAACCCGCCGAAGGATTCCACGACTTTGCCGGCGTCGCCATTCAGCAGAATGTTGCGCGTCACGGAGATGTTGATCGCGAGGCGGAACAGCGTGGTGATCAGCAGCAGCGTCGGGAACGCGGCGAAGTCGAGCGCGCGCTGCGCGTAGATGGAGATGAGGACGATCGTGAGCGCCGTGGCGATGTTCATCGTGATGAACATGTCGAGCAGCATGTGCGGCACGGGCACGATCATCATCAACACGACGACGACGATGCCGAGCGCCACGAGCAGGTCGCTCTGGCGCAGCACGCGAGCGAGGATCCCCGCGGATCCGCCCGGCGCGGCGCTCGCCACTGCTGCTTCGTTTGCCATCGATACCCCTGCGAATTCGCGCGTGACCCGAGAATTGCGGCAGGCGGCCGGGAACGAGTAGCCGTTCCGTGGCCGCCTGCGCGAGAGAATCCATTCGGGTGCACGCGTGGTGCTGTCGGTCTCCCCTCGTCGCGCGAGCCACGCGGCTTGAGCCGATTGCAGCGTGCGCGAACAAGCGCAAAAACGCGCTGGGCACGATCCTGAAACGCCGAAGTGCCGATGCTCGATGAGTGGGCAGCGCATGCTGGGGAGCGTGCCAAAGGGGGAACGTCGCATGTCGATCAGTCCAGCGAACCTGCAGCACGGGATCTTGCTCTTCGAGCAGGTGGCCACGCGTGGCGGGTCGATGGGTCCGAAGACGGTTGGGAAGGTGCTGTCGAGCGCGCGGGAAGTGATCGCGTCGGATTGGCCGAAGATGGGCGATGCGCTGGCGGGCGATCTGACGAAGCTCCAGTCCGGCACGGTTCCGAACAGCGCGATCGAGCACGCGAAGCAAGCAGTCGTCGAGCTACGCACGATCGAACGCGGTGGCGCGGCAACGTGGCCGAGCCCGGTCGGCTACGTGGAACCGAGGGCGACGACGGCTCCGTCGAAAGCTGCGTCGCGCACGACGACTCGCCCGACCGCGACGTATCGCAATCCGAGCCGCGCGCCGCAGCCGCCCACAGCGGACGTGCTGACGATGGACACGATTCGCAGCGGCGCGAAAGCACGCGGTCTCGATGCGAACGAGTTCATCGAACAGCTCACGCTCCTCAAGAGCCAGGACGGCACGCTGACGTACACGGACCTGGTCTCGCGCTTTGACGACGCGAAGGCGCTCGGCCTGGACACGAAGACGTTCGTCGGTGCGCTCAATTGGATGAAATTCACGGGCACTGCGGACTATCCGACGCTGTTGTCGCGACTGCACGACGCCAGGCGGGTCGGGTACGGACCGCAGGACTTCGTGCGTGCGCTCTCGCGTGCGCGGCAGGCTGGCGCAGCGGACTACGCCAGCCAGCTCGAGTCGATCTCCCGTCGCCGGTACTGATCCGGCGCGCGCCCGCGCGAAAGCATTGCCGATCGTGCGATGTCGTCGTACCGTGGAGGCATGGCCTTCCCCCAGGTCGATGGCGTGCAGCCCCAGCGCGCCGGGACGACGCAGTCCTCCTCCACTACGGGTTCGACGCCTCGCGCAGGGGCGAGCGATGCCGCACGCTCGGATGCGTTCGCGAAGCAGTTCGCGCAACAGGTGGAGCTGTCGATGCTCAAGACCACGTCCTCGCTCGGGGTCTCCGACGACAGCGGCGACGAATCGAGCGACGAGTCGTCGACAGGATCGGACGATCTCGGGCTCGGCAGCATCGGCCAGCTCGACTTGGCGGTGACGCTGCTGCAGGCGTCGCGCGGCGCCACGGGGCAGGCAGCGGCGTTGATCCAGTCGCAGGTGGCGACACTGATGGGCGGCGGCTCCGATGCGCTCGCGTCGCTCGGCCAGTCGATGCTCGCATCGGCAAGCTCGGCCCCGACGGCCACGTCGGCCACTCCGGCCACTCCGGCGGTCGAGTCCGCCGACGCGCGAACCAACGCGCGCATCGTCGCGCAGGTCGCGAAGCAGCAGGGCGTGGACCCGGTCGCCGCGGTGGCGACGATGCTCGTCGAGAGCGGCGGTCGCAACACCGCCGTGGGCGATGGCGGCACGAGTTTCGGGCTGTTTCAGCTCCACGAGGGCGGGATGCTCACCGCCGCGGGGCTCACGGCCGAGCAGGCGTTCGACGCGCGCACGAACGCAACCGTTGCACTGCGCTCGCTCGCGCACGAGTTCGCGAAGGGACACGCCACGCGAACGCCCGGCGAGATCGCCGCCGCCTCGCAGCGCCCCGCCGATCCGATCGGCTACGCGCGCAAGGTGGACGCCGCGATGGATCGCGCTCGCGCGCTGCTCGCCGGCGCGTGACCCGTCGACCGATCCGCATTTTCCCCCAACAGGTGGGACGAATTGCGGATGCGAATCGCCGCCTCAGGCACGCGTCCGCAATGTGTCCTAGCGACGTACCCGCCCCTCGACCCAGTTCCAGCGTGGCACCCGGTGGGGGTAGAATGAGCGCATGAGCAGTAGCGTGAATCATGCATACCCGGTCGTGTTCGAGCGGGACGAAGACGGCGGATACGCCGTGATGTGTCCGTCCATTCCCGGCTGCATTTCACAGGGCGACACTGTGGAACAGGCCACGGCGAACATCCGCGATGCCATCTTGCTGTGCCTTGCGGACATGCAGGCGCGTGGTGAGCAGTTTCCGCTCCCAACCGAGGTGACCACGGGCATCGTGGACATTGCGGTGTAGCCGATGCCGCCAGTACCGATCTTGACTGCCAAACAAGTCGTTTCGATCCTCACGCAGCACGGCTTCGGGGAGTCTCGGCAAAGCGGCAGTCATCTGCGGCTCGTACATGAAGACGGTCGAGCGGTAACGGTGCCGATGCATACCGGTGACATTCGGCGTTCAACGCTCCGCATGATCATCACTCAATCAGAATTGGGCATCGCAGCTTTCACACGCGGAATAGGCAAGAAGTGAAACGGCCAGGTGTGCCCCCCGTTTGATCGATACCTGACTTTGAATTCGTCGAGCTGGTTGGGATGACACGGCCCGTCACGCGGCCATGTGGTTGCGCACGCGTACCTGCTCGCCCGCCGCTCGTGCGCGCTCCTCCGCGCGGAACACGTATGCCAGCACCTCGGCGACGGCGGCGTACAGCTCGGCGGGGATCAGCTGCCCCACCTCCACCGTGGCGTAGAGCTCGCGCGCCAAGGGACGGTTCTCGACGCGCATCACGCCCGCGTCTTCCGCGATCTCGCGGATTCGCAGCGCGAGCAGATCGACGCCCTTCGCCACGACTTTCGGGGCGCCGTTCTCGCTGTCGTAGCGAAGCGCCACCGAGTAGTGCGTCGGGTTGGTGATCACCACGTCGGCGGTGGGCACGTCGCTGAGCATGCGTCGGCGCGCCATGTCGCGCTGACGACGCCGCTGCGCGGCCTTCAGTTCCGGCGCGAGTTCCTGCTGGCGCATCTCCTGCTTGACCTCGTGCTTGGTCATGCGCAGGTTCTTCTCGTAGCGATGCCGCTGGAACAGGTAGTCGGCGATCGCGATCGCGACGTAGATGCCGGCCACGCGAAAACCAATCGACATCGTCAAGTCGACGATCGTCATCCCTGCAGCGATGGGCTCGGAATCGCCGAGCGACAACAGCTCGTCGCGACGCGACCACAGCAGCAACGCCGCGGGCACGCCCACAGCCACGAGCTTGAAGCAGTTCTTCGCGAACTCGAAGAATGCCGCGGGACCGAAGCGCTGCTTGAAACCGCTGATCGGGTTGAGCTTGGAAAAGCGCGGCTTGATCACGCTCGGCGTCACCTTCGGCCGCACCTGCACCACGCTCGCGAGCACGCCGACGACCATCAGCCCCACCATGACGGGCGCCAGGACGACGGTGAGCACCTTGATCACGTCGAGGAAGATGACCATCGAATCGTCGATCGTGAACGTCGACCGGCCGGCTTTGCCGAAGCCGCTTAGTCGCTCCTTCATGTCCACGAACAGCGCGCTCCACATGCGTGGGCCCCAAATCGCGAGGATGCCGAAGCCGAACAGCATCGCGAACGCGGAGTTCACCTCCATGCTGCGCAGCACGTTGCCTTCCTTGCGCGCGTCCTCGCGACGCTTGGGAGTCGCCTTCTCGGTCCTGTCCCCACCGGAATCAGCCATCGGACGGCTCCGTCGCCGGATCGCCCGGATCGGCCTTCGCGACGAGCACGCTCGCGCCCTTGATCACGTCCGACACGCGGTTTTCGAGAAAGCCCGTGAAGGACGGAAGCGTGATGATCACGGCGAGCAGGCCGACGCCGATCTTGAGCGGCACGCCGACGAAGAACACGTTCATCTGCGGCACCACGCGCGCCACGATGCCGAGCACCACGTCCACGAGCAGCAGCGTCACCAGCACCGGCGCAGCGATCTGGAACGCCATCGCGAACAGCTGGCCGAACACGGCGAACAAGTTGTGAGCAAGCCGCTGCAGGTCAGCGTGCCCACCGAGGGCGATCACGTCGAAGGAACGCGTGAATCCGGCGAGCAACCAGTCGAGTCCGTGGATCGACAAGAACGCGAGCGTCGCGATGAGCGAGTAGAACGAACCCAGCACGCTCGCCTGCGAACCATTGAGCGGGTCGATGATGTTCGCCATCGAGAAGCCGATGGACGTGTCGATGAACGACGCGCCCACCTGCACGGCAGAGAAGACGATCGCCACGCTGAATCCGATCGCCAGGCCGATCAGCGATTCCATGCCGACGGCGAGCAGCAGCCCGAGCACGTCCGTGGGCAGCTTCTCGGACGTGTCGAGCACCACGGGCGTGAGCATCGCGGCGATCACGGCAAGCACCATGATCTTGATACGCGTCGGGATCTGACGCGACGAGAACACCGGCGCGATGAGGAACAGCCCGCTCAGGCGCGCGACGACCAGCATGAAACCGATCACCTGCGGAATGGCGATGTCGAGCGGGATCTCCACTGCTGGACGGCGGTCTCCGTGGCGGAAGCTCCCAACGCGTCATGCGCCGAAAGCGACCATCGAGCATCGCGCGTCCATGGCAATGCAGGTCTGCAGGACGTGGTTCGACGCGATGCCGCAGTTCCTTGACGCTAACGCCTGCACGTTGAAGGACTGCAACGCGGGCGGCGTCCAGCACGACACTCAGGCAAGGCCGAGCTCGGGGGGGGTGTCATGGCCGTCGGATCCGTCATGCGACTGTTCAAGAGTGCCACCTCGTCGCTTCGCAGCGCCGTGACCGAGCATGTCGCGCCACAAACTGCAACGTACCTGCAACAGCGTGGCTGGGCAGGCAACGAGGCCGCGCGCGAGGGCGCGATGCTGATCGCTCAAGCACGCGTCGGATTGGTGGTCCGGCCCGTGGTGAATCGCGCGCCGGAGACCGCCCTTCGCTGGTTGCGCGAGGGCGGTGAGTTGATCGGTGCCGATCAAGGCATCGGCAACGTATTTAGGCAACGAGGACGACCCATGTTGCACTGGGTTTCGATCCAACTCCTCGCCCCTGGACCAGTTGACGACGCGCTCGCAGTCGCGAGACGCACGCGTCTGGGTCAAGACCGATTCGGCGGTGCGGCGTTCCAGCTTCGCACGTCGGTGCTCGACGACGCGGACGTGTTGCGCACCAGCTGGTTCTCGACACCCGAACCCGCGCGCGGGACGATCGACGAACTCGATCAGGTCCTGTTCGATCGACGCCTGCTCGAGCGTGAAACGGCTGCCGGCGGTCGCGCGACGACGAAGGACACGTTCGAGAACCTACGATCGATGGGAACCGACGGGATCCATGACTGGCTCTCGGACGGACTTGCTACGGCGGCCAGTCCCGGGCACGTGTTCAAACCGAAGTTGGATCTCGACCCGATCGAGGCGATCTCCACGCACGTGGTGCTCGACGACGTGATCGGCATTCGCGCGGAGCCCGGAACGTCCGCGCGCGACGTGAAGGCGTTGCGCAAAGCCGCCGCCGAACGCGGCATTCCGTTCACGCACGCCGACCCGGCGTAGCGATGGCCGTCAGCGGTTGGCGACGAGCGACGGGATGTCTCGGAACAGCGCCTCGGTGTAGTTCACCATCACGTTGAGCATCCATGGCCCCGCGATCGCGAGCACGGCCACGATCGCGACGATCTTCGGGATGAACACGAGCGTCTGCTCCTGGATCTGGGTGACGGCTTGGAACACCGACACGACCAGGCCCACGAGCAAGCCCACGAGCAGGATCGGCCCGCCCACCTGCAGCGTTATCCAGATCGCCTTGCCGCCGACCGCGGTCACGTCGCCGTCGTTCATCGTCGCAAGCAGAGTGGCATCGAACATGGCTAGCTTCCTCCTCCGAAGCTGACGACGAGGCTCTGGATGGTGAGCCCCCAACCGTCGACGAGCACGAACAACAGAATCTTGAACGGCAGCGAGATCATCACCGGCGGGAGCATGATCATGCCCATGCTCATCAGCGTGGACGCCACCACCATGTCGATGATCAGGAACGGCACGAAGATCAGGAATCCCATCTGGAAGGCCGTCTTCAGCTCGCTAATCAAGAACGCCGGAATGAGCACGTGAGTGGGCACGTCCGCGCGAGTCTCGGGCCGGTCTCCTCCGTCCAGCCGGATGAACAGCGCGAGATCGTCGTCGCTCACCTGCTTGAACATGAACTTGCGCAGCGGCACCTGCGCGTTGTCGATCGCCTGTTGTTGCGTGATCGCCTTCTCCTGGTACGGCTGGATCGCGGTCTTGTTGATGGCGCTGAACGTGGGGAACATCACGAACAAAGTCAGAAACAGCGACAGCCCGATCAGCACTTGGTTCGGCGGCATCGTTGGCGTGCCGAGGGCGTTGCGGATGAAACCCATCACGATCAGGATGCGGGTGAAGCCCGTCATCATGATCAGGATCGACGGCGCGAGCGCTAGAACCGTCATCACCACAAGCACTTGGATGGCAGTGGACGCGCCACCCTCCGCTCCAGTGTCGATGCTGATTCCCACACCGTTGCCGCTCTTGGTGCCGGCGCCCGATCCCGCATTCTCGCCGGCGTTGTCGCCGGCCCGGGTTCCTGCTCCCGTGCCCGCGTCGGACGCGGTGTCCTGCGCCGCGGTGGCGTCGGTCGGCGCCGCCTCGACGGCCAAGGCCGTCGGCGCTGCGATCGTCAGCATCGCCGCGAGAGCGACGAGCGCGATCAGGATATGTCGGCGGATGCGGGCCATGGAAGTTCGGGGTGAGCGATCGTGTCGCCGTCCATGGCCCGTGCGGTGGGTCTGTCGATGCGAGGTCCGCGGCGGCGTCCTGCCGTCGCGTCGTGCTCGCTGCACGGGGTTCGAGCGCTGTTTCGTGAGTGCGTGCGGGTGGGCTGCTACCTCGCCGTGGTCAGTCGAAGGTTGTCGATGAAGCGCTTCACGAACGGCTCCTTGCTGGATCCGTCGCTCGGCAAACCGGCGGGCAATGCGGGCCGCGCGCCGTGCATCGCGCCAGTGAGCATCACCTGAAACCCGCCGCCGCCCACGTCGACGGTCTGCGCTTCGAGCGCGGACACGTTGAGGTCGGCGATGCGCGTGATCGATTGCTCGGTCGCGCCGACCAGCACGAGTTCGTTGCCCACGCGCACGACGTGCAGCGAGCGTCCTTGCGCGAGCGGCGTTGTGGCGACGACGTCGATCACGCCAGACGTGCCAACCACCCCTTGCATGCGGCTCTGCCCCCACCGCTTGAGCAGCCAGTGCACGCCGTAGATCACGCCGATCACCACGATCAACCCGAACACGAAGCGCAACATCGAACCGCCGCCGCTGTCCTTGGACGATCCCGACTTTGCGCTGTCGTCGCTCGTGGCGAACGCGTCCCCGTCAAGCTTCTCGCGCTCGAACGACGATGATTGCGCTCTGCGCTCGGACGCGCTCTGGTCCGAGTCCTTGTCCGTCTTCGCCACGGAGGCAGTCGCAGACTTCGCGACCGTCGTATCGGCGGCGAACACCGACATCGGCGCGGCGATCATGACGAGCATCGCGACCAGCAGGGTCGGCAGCAGATGTGGACGAAGCTTCACGTCGTCGGATTCGGACGCGTCGCGAAGCTGCTTGAACCGATCGGAGCAGGCCCGATCAATTGCAAAATCGGGCGATCACCCGAGCCCGCGCAGGCGATCCTCCGGGGAGACGATCTCGGTCACGCGGATGCCGAACTCCTCGTCGATCACCACGACCTCGCCGCGCGCGATCACGCGGTCGTTGACCTTGATGTCCAGCGGATCGCCGGCAAGCTTGCCGAGCTCGATGATCGAGCCGATCGAGAAGTCGACGAGTTCGCGAATCGTTCGATGCGTCGAGCCGAGCTCCACCGTGAGCGGCAGCGGCACGTTCATCAGCATCTCGAGATCGCCCTGGCTGCGCGTGTCGCTCTCAAGGGCGGAAGCGCCCGTCGCTGCAGCGATCGGCACGACGTTGTCGACTGCAGACGCCTCAGGCGCGGGCGCGGCGGCAACTGGCTCGGGAGCAGCCGCCGGCGCGGCAGCCGCCACCGCGGGGCGCGGCGCCATGTCCGCGAGCGCGTGCATGTCGAGCCATTGCGTCAAATCGGCATCGGCCTGCGCGACGATCACCAGCGGACCGAATCCATCGATTTCGAGCGCGAGCACCACACGCGTGGCGAGCGCGTCGAGCTCGGGAAGCTCCGCCTCCATGCCAAGGTCGATGTCGCCGGACTCGAGCGGCTCGTCCACGCCCTGCGACATCGCGTCCACTGCGCGCGTGAGCATGTCGCTGAACGCGACGGTGAGCGCGTCGAGATGCATCTCTGTGAGCACTGCGCCGCGGTCGCCGCTGCCGCCGATCAGCAGATCGCTCAAACCGGTCGCGTCATCGTTGGAGATCAGCCACGTGAGCCGACCACCGGAGACGAACGGCAAGTCGAAGCGCAGCGTCGCGCTGGACGCGGCGGGTTCGGCGGGCGCCACGCGCACATCGCGACCGAGCTTGGCGCGCGCGGCGTCCGCCGCGGCGTCGAGCGCGGCGGCGAGCAGCTGTCCTGGCTTCGTGTCGTGGCTCATCTGGTCGTCCGTCGTGTCTGAGTGGTTCGTCGATCGATCAGCGCACGCTGATCAGGTACTTCGGGAAGAACACGTCCATCACGTGGTAGGGCGGGCCGACATGGCCTTCTTCCTTCGCTCCCGCCTTGTAGTCGGCGGAATCCTGCTCGGCAATCTCCGCGAAGCGCTCGAGCAGCGCCTGCTTGAGCTCGGCCTTGCCTTCGGGCTGCTTCAGCTCCTGCGCGGTGAAGGTGGACGTCACCGAGTTCACCGCGTCTGAGAACTTCGTGTACGCCGCCATAGCCAGCGGCCCGGGCGCTTCGCCCGATCCACCATGGCCGCCAGCGTTCGCGCCCGACCACGAAGCCCACTCCTCTTCGCCCATCGGTTCGAGCTGCAGCGCCACGGTGAGCACCGCGTAGTCGCTGCCGCTTCCGTCAGCGAGGTTGATCGTGAAGTCTTGGCCGAGCGGCACGGGTTCGATCACGTGCTTCTTCACGGGCCCGGTGTCGGACTTGCCACCGAGCATGCCGCTCATGAACAGGCCCGCGCCTGCCGCGATCGCGACGATCGCAATGATCAATGGAAGCTTGAGCTTGCTCATGGACAATTCGTCTCCTGGGTCTGGCAAGGGATTCGGCAAGCGCCGATCGACGCTTGAGGCGCCGAAGCAAGCTGGATGTGCTGCAAGCGATCGATCATCCGATCGCCTGCCCCGTGGTCGCGAGATCCTCGACGAGCGCGTCGTCGCCTAGCTCCGCTTTCAGATGCGAATCGACGATGCTCTCCGGGCTGGGCGCGCTGTTGCGAGGCGTCGTCGGCGCCGGAAGCGCCTGCCCAGTGGGCGTGGCCATGTCGGCTTGCGCCTCGGACGGCGCCGGCTCGTTGAAGCCAGGATCGAGCACCACAATCTCGATGCGGCGGTTCTTCGCGACTGCGTCGTGCGGGTGCGCGGGCGTCACCTTCGGGCGCGTGTCGCCATACCCAGCGATGTGCACGAGCTTGTCTGGGAACCCTAGGCCGAGGAAGTAGTCCTCCACGCTCGCCGCGCGCAACACGCTCAGCCCGTTGTTGCCGAATTGGCAACCGGTGCACGGCTGGCCGTCGGTGTGTCCCTCGATGCGGATCGGCTTGCCGAAGCGCTTCAGCTCGCGCTGGATCTTCGCGAGCTGCGCCTTCAATCCGGGCTGCGACAGCTGATAGCTGCCCGAGTCGAACAGCGCATCGCCGGCGATCGAGATCTGGATGCCAACTTCGGTGCGCGTCACTTGCACGTCGTTGCCGCCGCTGATCTGCTTGGCGATCTGCTGCAGTTGCTTGGTTTCGGTCTGGTATTCGCGATTGGTTCGCGTCGCCTCGTCGATGGTGACGGTGCTGTCGGTGAGCGCTTGGCTCGGCGCGGTCGGATCGAGCACGCCGTTGGAGCCCGGAAGGACGTTGTCTTGGCCGTCCATCACGTTGCCGTGGAACGTCTGCGCGAGCGAGCGCTTGACGTTGTCGAATTGCTTCGCGTCGATCGTGCTCATCGCGAACAGCACGATGAACAAGCCGAGCAGCAACGTGATCATGTCCGAGTACGGCAGCAGCCAGCGCTCTTCGCCGCCCCCGCCGTGACCTCCGCCACCGTGTCCTCTGCCGCGTCGTCCAGCCATTCGTTCCCCGCGTCAGGCGGCCATGTCCAAGTCGAGATCCGCGCCGTCCGACGCCTTGGCCGCTCGATAGCGCGCGCGATCTTTGGTGGTCAGGAACGCCACGAGCTTCTCCTCCACGATGCGCGGGTTGTCGCCCGACTGGATCGCGAGGATGCCCTCGATCAGCATTTCCTTGCCGGCGACCTCGTCGCTGGCACAGGCCTTGAGCTTGTTGCCGATCGGCAGGAAAACCAAGTTCGCCGAGCCCACGCCGTAGAGCGTGGCGATGAACGCGACGGCGATCGACGCGGCGAGGCTGGACGGATCGGAGATGTTGCTGAGCACGAGCACCAGGCCGATCACCGTGCCGCAGATGCCGAGAGTTGGGGCAAAGCCGCCCATGGTCTCCCACACGCCCGCTTCGGCGTGTCGCTCTTCGTGCAGCGAATCTACCTCGGTGCGCAGGATCTCCTTGACGAGTTCCGGATCGGTGCCGTCGACCACGAGCTGCACGCCGCGGCGCATGAACTCGTCCTCGGTGCGGCGCAGGTCGTCCTCGAGCACGAGCAGTCCCTCGCGTCGAGCTTTCTCGGCGAAGTTGACGAGGGTGCCGATCGCGAACGGGCGGCTCATTCCCTTGTAGGTGAGCGAGCGCATGAACGTGGACGGCAGGTTCTTGAACGCCGCGAGGCCCACGGACATGATCGTCACGCCGAAGGTGCCGCCGAACACGATGAGCGCGGCGCTCTTGCCGATGTACTTGCCGGGGGACGATCCCTCGAGCAGCAGGCCGACGATGATGCCGGTGAACGCCATGACGAGGCCGATGGCCACGCTCGGATCGAAGCCGCCGCTGGCGTTGGTCGGCGCGCCTGCGTCGGCTGGGTTCTGGATGTCGTTGTCGTCGGCCATCAGGCAGCCTGCTCCCCGGCGTGGTCGTCGAACGCGGCGAGCGATCGGGCGCCCGCCGGGTGGTCGCTTTGCGTGCCCGTGGCGGCTGCCACGCGAGCGCGGAACGCGATGATGCGATCGATCACGTCGTCGACGGAATCGGCAACCACGTAGTGGTGCTTGTTCACCGTCGTGATCGTCGTGTCGGGGCGCGCCTCGACCGTCTCGATCAGATCGGGATTCACGAGAAACGTCCCGTTGTTATGCAGTCGGTGGAGTTCGATCACGTATCGCGCATCGGCGCGCGCCCAACGCCGCTTGAGACGCCAGATCATGCTGGAGGAAGCGCAAGCGACGCGCCGACCCTGCCCGCCCTCGACACCGAAATCCCCACCCGCCATCGGAGTCGAATTCCACCGCTCCCTCGGGACTGGTTGGAGTTGTCGACAAATAGTGTCGCCAACTCCAACCAGTCCCGAGGGGCAGAACCACTATCGAGCGAATCCGTCGGCACAACCGTCGAATCCACTGGACAGTGAAAACGACGGGGCGACGGGCGGTCGGCGCGCGGGGCCGCCGGGAAGAACCGCGAGGCCCGCGCCCCCGGGAATCGGGACGCGGGCCTCGCCTCACGTGAAGAGAGCGGGCGCTACGTTCAGCGCTTGAGGTTGACGAGTTCCTGCAGGATCTCGTCGGCGGTGGTGATCACGCGCGAGTTGGCCTGGAAGCCGCGCTGCGCCTTGATCATCTCCGTGAACTCGGTGGCGAGGTCGACGTTCGACATCTCGAGGTAGCCGACCGACAGCTGCCCGAGTCCTGCGGTCTGCGGCACGCCGTCGACGGGGGTGCCCGAGTTGAGGCTCTCCTGCCAGCGGTTGTTGCCGACCTGCTGCAGGCCGCTCGGGTTGGAGAAGCGCGACATCTTGATCATCGCCACCGTCACGCGCGTGCCGTTGAGCGGGTTCGCGGCGCCCGTGCCGTCGTCGAACATGCCCGACACCGAGCCGTCGGGGCCGACGATCACGTCCGAGTACAGGTTGGAAGGAAGCGTGATGACGCCTTCCGGCGACACGCCCGGTCCGGGAGCGCCGGTCACGAGCTGGAAGCCAGCGGTCGCGCCGTCGGCGTCGAGGTAGCCCACGACGAACTGGCCGTCGCTCGTCACGAGCGTGCCCGTGGCGTCGAACTTGAAGTTGCCGGCACGCGTGTACGACAGCTCCGACGTGCCAGCGGCGAGGTTTGCCGGATCGTTCGTGGTGTTGAAGAATCCGTCGCCCTGGATCGCGAGATCCGTGCCGACGCCGGTCGTCTGCAGCGCGCCCTGCGTGAACTGCTGCGTGATCGAGTCAATCGTCATGCCGAGGCCGACCTGCTGGAAGTTGGTGCCGCCGAGCGTGGGGCTCGGGGCGCCGGCGCCCTGCATGGTCTGGGTGAGCAGCGTCTTGAACGCGGTGCTCGATCCCTTGTAGCCGTACGTGTTGACGTTGGCGATGTTGTTGCCGACGACGTCGAGCATCGTCTGGTGGTTGCGCAGGCCCGTGATGGACGTGTACATGGCTCGAAGCATGGTGACTTCTCCCTGTCTGGTCTTGCTCTCTTCGTGATTGGTTGCATCGGGCTGGTCGAGCCGTCTGCGATCCGGCTTCCTCGGGAGAGGTCCAGCCGGGTTGTTGCTTCCTTGCAGGTGGTGCGTTCGTGCGTGCTATCGGCAGCTAGGCGATCACAGCGGAGTCGATGTTGGTGAACACGTTCTCCTTCGCCTGGTGCATGCCGAGCGCGGTGATGACGGTTCGGTTCTGCGCGCTGACGACCAATGCGGTGTCGTCGAGCAGGACCAAGCTGTCCTTCGCTCCCTTCGCGGCGGCTTTGTCGACCGCCATCTCCAGTCGCGATTGTTGCTGCGGCGTGAACTCGATCCCTCGTTGCAGCAGTCGGGCGCGTGCGTGGGAGCTCCATTTGACGGAACTGCCCGGCGCGGCGTCCGGAACTGCGACGAGGCCTGGTCGTTCGGTTGGCGACGCAGGTGCGGCGGTGCCGCGCATGACGTCGTCGAACGTGAGACCGTCAGCCGTTCTCGCCGGCTGCGAACCCGTGGCGGGCGTGGCTTCCGGACCGAGCGGCCTGATCGTGGCCGGGTTGAACTCGATGCGTTCGGGCTGGCTCATGACGCGAACACCTTCGTCACTTCCGACGGCGACAGTGTCACCGCTGGGAGCGAGTCGTCGGAGCCTTCGGGCTTGGCGAGCACCAGCTTGATGCTGCCGCCCGTCTGCTCGACGCTCTCGACCGTTCCGGTCAGCGTTCGCACCTCGAGGAGCTTGCCTTCGTCGTCAAGGACGTTGCGCTGGTAGGCGACTTCCTTGCCGATCATCGACACGCCTTGGGTCAAGGAGAGCGTCTCCATGGCCTTCGCCATGTTCTGCATCTGCTCGACCTGGCTGAACTGCGTCATCGAGGACATCATTTCGCTCTGGTCCATGGGCGACGTCGGGTCCTGGTTCTTGAGCTGCGCGATCATCAGCTTCAGGAACATCTCCTTGTCGACCTGGGATTCCTCGTTGAGTCCCACGATGCGCGTGGCGCTCGACACCCCGTTGGGGTCGACGTACAGGTTCGTGCTCGAAGTGGTCGTCATGTTCGTTTCACCTCCTTTCCTGGCTCGGGCCCGCTAGGCGAGCACGCTCACGTCTCCGTCATGCACGTCGTCCGCTTCGACGACGCGATCTCCCTCGTAGCCAGGCATCACAGCCGCGGCGCCGGCGAGTGACGAGACCGACCCGCTGCTCGTGCCGGTCGCGTTGCGCTGCAGGTCCGCGGCGGCTCGCGCGTTCGCGCCGCCTGCGCCAGAGTCGCCGCGCACGTCGACCGACAAGTCGCCGATCGTGAGGCCCTGGCTCTCGAGGCTCTTCTTGAGCTCGTCGACGTGCGACTGCAATGTGCGCAACGTCTCCGGCTTGTCGACGAGCACCGATGCCGCCACGTGCCCTTCGCGCACGCGCATGTGGACGGTGACGTCGCCGAGTTCGCGCGGTTTGAGGCTGAGCTGCACTTCGCTGCCGCCGGCCGCCTGCGACATGCGCAGACGGGTCGAGAGCTGCTCGGCGATGTCGTCGATGCGCTGTTGCTGGGCTGCGCCGAGCAGCCCCTCGCGAACGCGCACGCCGGAGCTGGCCTGGTCCGCGCGCATGACCGTCGACGATGCCTGGGCAGCCGCCGGATCGATCTTCGCCGGCGCTGCTTCGGCGTGCGGAGCGTCGTCCGCCACCTGCTCCGCGACCTTTGCCTGGGCGCCGGCGGCGGCCTGCTGCTGGGCGTTCAGGCTCACGGTCTGCGATTGCGACTGCGCGAGACGCGGCGCTGCCTGGGCTGCGTCTGGCGAGTCCGCATCGTCGACCTGCACGGCGTCAGCCGCGTCTGCCGCGACTGCGACGGGTGCGTCGTCGGATTGCGACGTCGTTTTGCTCGACGCGGCAATGAGCGCTGCAGCGTCGACCGCCGCGGACGCGTCTTCCACGGATGTCGAGGCGTCGACCGCCGCCGCGAGCACGACCTGTGCGTCGCCCGCGTCGGCGTCGCCAGTGGCAACTGCCGTGGTCGATGCCGTCGCCGTTCGAGCAGCCGCGACCGCGGGATCCACGGTCTCGACGACGTCGACCTGCGCCGATGCCGTCGTCGCGTTCTGCGCTGAGAACGACGCCGCGGCGAGCTGCACGGGGGAAGGTCCAGACGTGGCAGCCGGCATGGACGCGCTCGGGCTCGTCGGGCCCGCTTGCGCGTCGCCGGTCGCTGCGTCCTCCGCACCCTGTGCAGTGGTCGCGACCTGAGCGGTCGTCGTGGTCTCGATCGCTGACGCGACCGCTGTCGTCGTCGCAGCGGTTGCAGTCGTCGCGATCGACGTGGTGGCGTCGATATCGTCGGTCGTCGGCGTTGCAACCGCATCGCCCGAGATCGCCAGTCGAATCGCCGCGTCGACGGCGCTCGTCGCGACCTGCGTGGTGGTCGGCACGACGATCGCGTCCACGCTCGCCGTCACCGGAGCTGCCGCAACTGCCACCGCGGCCGCTGCGTTCGGATCGCTTGCCGCGTCGGCGAGCGCCGCCGCAACCGGGTCGTTTGTGGGGGCCGGCGCATCGTCGTCGTTCGCTGTCGGCGCATCGACGCGATCTGTGCGATCGTCTCCCGAATCATCCCGGGCCGTGGCCTTGACCTTCGCGTTCGAATCACTGCGCTTCGCCGCCTGATCGGACCGATCGGACCCATCGGATCGATCCGCCTTCGCCGCGCGGGCGTCGTCGACGCGATCCGAGACCGCGTCTCGAGCGGCGCTCGTCGTGTCCTGGCTTCGCCGCGATGCGGCGGTGGCGTCACGTGACTCGCGGAGATCGTGCACCGAACGCGCACCGGCCAATGCTTCTCCGAACGCGCCGTCCGCACGCGAAGCCTGCGCTGTGGCAGCCTTCGGCGCGATGTCGGCGACGCTCATCGAGCTGCTGAGTGCCGAGTTGTTGATCATCTGCGTGTCACCTCCCTTCCGTGGTCGTCATCGGTCGGCGTCGTGCCAACCGTGGCTTGTCATGTGAATCGGTCGTCAGAGCTGAAGCCCCAGCTCTTTCGCGTATCCGCGCACTCGTGCAACGTACGTTTGCGTCTCGGAATACGGCGGCACGCCGCCGTATTTCGCCACCGCGTTCGGTCCCGCGTTGTATGCGGCGACCACTTTGGTCGCGTCCCCGTCGAAGCGATCCATCAGCTGGCGCAGGTACTTTGTGCCGCCAGCGAGGTTCTGCCACGGATCGGTGGCGTCGGTCACGCCGAGACCCTTCGCGGTGGACGGCATCAGCTGCATCAATCCAGTTGCGCCGGCGGGCGAGACGACATCCGAACGGAACGCGCTCTCGGCCCGCGACACCGCGATCACGAGCTCGCGCGGAACACCGAATTTCTCGGACGCCGCGTCCACCATCTGCTTCATCTGCGGCGACCAACCGTTCACGCGCGCCGGCGTGACGAATCCCGCGCTGCCGATCGACGTGCTCGAGCTGCCACCCTTCGCGGCGATTCGAGCGGCAACGACGTTCGCGCCGGTTCCCCACTGGTCGCTCGGAACGGAATCGGACATCGTCACGATTCGCGACGGTCCCTCGTTGAAGCGGCTGCGCGCCGTGGCGAGCACCTCGTCGAAGCCGGTCATGCCAACTGTGCGCACGTTCGTGGGCATGCCCAGCCGTTCGCGCAACTCGTTCACTCGCGATATTGCGTCGGCGTATCCCATCACGCCACCGCCCCGAGTCCGCGTGCCGCGCGCATCGTCGCGATCTCGTCCAGTTCGGCTTGCTCTTCACGCCGCGTCTCGGCGAGCCACGCTTCGTGCTCCTGTTCGCGCAGGCGATCGAGCGCTTCGCGTTTCGCACGCGCCTGTGTAAGACGATTACGAACGAGCTCCGCGCCCTTGTCGAATTGGCGCAGGCGCACCCCCAAGTTGAACAGCTGCTGTCGATGCCACGTGCCAAAGCGAGCAACGTGCGCCATCTCAGCCGCGGTTCGACCGGGCGCGCGCAAGTACTCGTACAGATCCTGCTCGGCCGCGCGCGATTGCGCGATCTGCTGCACGATCTCGTTGCGTTCGCGCAGCACTTTGGCGAGCTCGACCTGGATGGTCTGCTCTTGCTGCATGCGAAGGCGTCGAACGCTTTCGAGTCTGAACGTGAACCGCTGCATCTCGAATTCGGCATCGACGCAAGCAAACCCGCGCTTGAACCACGGCGAGCGACGACGCTCGATTGCAAACCATGCCGCGCAGAATGCGTTCGCGACGGGTCCCCCTTGTCGCCTCGGGCGGATGGTCGTACAACGGATGCAAGGGTGCCCCCCAACCGGCTCCCTCGACCGGTGCAACCAGATCGTTCGCCGACGATCGCCTCGGTCTTGAACTTGCTTTGAGGGGACAACGCCGATGCCCGTCGCCACAGCCACTGCTGCAACCTCGATGTCGTTGCAGAACAACGAAATGGTCGAGGAATCCCATCCTCTGACGGTGGAGGAAGCATCCGAGGATTCGCGTCGCGCGGCACGCGCCGAAGCAGCCGAGGAATCGACGGACACGGCCCCCGAACCTACGCTCGTCGCGACGGGCGCGTGGACCGAGCAGTGGCATCAACAGTTTGCCGAATACCGGCTTGCACCCAAGGACATCGAATACCTCGCATCCGGCGGATTCAGCGAAGCGCAACTCACCGAGATCCTGAATCAGCTGGCGCAGGTCGCGCTCTTGGACTCCACGTCGACCGCGCCGGCGACCGCGTCCATCGCCCCCGCATCGTCCACCGTCTCGCCCGCATCGACCGGCATGAGCCCCGAGTGGAAACAGAAGTTCAGCGATCTGCTGAAGCTGATGGGCTTCGATTCCCCGCAAGTGGCGGCGCAGCTTGCAACGGTCGATGGACAGCTCGTCTCCGAGCAGCAGTTGCAGGTCGCGTATGACCAGATGAAGCAATCGCTCGGGGCGTACGACGAAACGTGGAAGGCGAAGTTCACGGTCGCGCTGGCGAAGGTTCCGGGGACCGACGCGCAGCGCACCGAAATGTTGCAGCAGATCGCCGGTTCCGGCTTGGACGAAGCGACGTTGCAGCAGCAATACCAAGCGGTGGTCGACGCGACGCCGGGCTGGAGCAACGAGTTCGATCAGAAGTTCGCGCAGCTCGAACTGCCCGACGAGCTGGTCAAGCAGTTGCGCGAATCGCAGGCCCCCGCGTCGGCGTTGCAGCAGCAGTACGACAAGCTGCTCCAGACGAAGAAGTCGTTCGTGGACGATGGTCGTTTTCAGAAGCTCGTGGAGGCCGGCGCAACGAAGGACGAACAGTGGATGGTGATGCTGCAAGGCACCTCCGGCGCGGACTTCGACAAGGTCGTCGCGCAGGTGCACTCGTCGCATGTGTCGCTGCTGCAGCGCGCCGGGAGCTTCGCGCTCAACCTCGTGCCTGGCATGTACGCGTTGCAGTATCTATGGGGTTCGGATTGGGTGACGGGCGAGAAGATCGATCGCACGAATCCACTCAACATCATTGGCGCCGTGGCGTCTGGTTTTGCGGGATTCACGGCGATCCGCAGTGCAGTCGCGGGCGTGCAGGGGTTGGTGGCGGCGAACGCGGCGGCGCAGGCCACGAAGCTCGCCGCGGGCGGCGCGGCGCTGGCTGACGCAGTGAGCGGCACTTCCTCCCTCTCGACTGGTGCCTTCAAGGCGATCGAAGCCGCCGGACTCGTCAGCAAGTTCGACAATGGCTTGAAACTTGCCGACTACGTGAAGTCGGCAATTCCGCTGGTGAACCGGTTCGGCGAGGCGGGCCGTCTTGCGGCAGTCGGTCGCGGCTACTTCCAGGGAATGCAGCTCGCTGCCGGAGCGGCCGCGATCAAGACGTTGGCCGACGGCACGACCGTCATCGACAAAGCCACGAAGGCGACGGTGCTGTCGCAGCTCAAACAGGGCAGTTCGATCCAACAGGCACTCGCCGCCGCTGGTCGAGGCACGATCGTGGACGGAGTGTTCACCGCCTCGAAGGCTGGCACCTTCGCGATCGACGCGGCCACGGTGGTGAGCGACACGACGAAGTATGGATTCCTGCAAGGCGCGGTCGGCAAAGCTGGCGAAGGCGCCAAGTTCATGCGCGGTTCCGGGAACTTCGCGTTCAACCCGTTCAAGAACACCGCCACCATCTCGGAGACGGCAACCGAGGGCGTGTTCACGCTCGGACGTTCGGTGAACTTCGCGTCGCGTGGCGGACTCGCGCAAGGGTTGGGTCTCCTCCACGGCGCGAACTCGGTTGCGACCACGGAACTGGCCGCGCAGGCGGCAACGCGCGCCGCGGCCGCGAACGACTACGTCAAGTCGTCAGCGGGCGCGAAGGTCGCGGGCGTCACCCTCGGCAACGAAGCACAGCGCATCGAGACGGTCACGAAGACCGCCGAATGGGCGAAGACGCTTGGCGTGACCGACGGCATTCCGTTCCGGTCGCTGCTGCAGATCGGCCAGTCGAACCGCGCCGCCACCCGCATCGCGAACATGGTGCAAAACGGCGGCCGATCCAGCTATGCAGTCACACGAACGGCGGCAAACCTCGGCGCAGGGTATGGCGGATACGTGGCGTCGAGCTTCACGTTCGGCGCGCTCACCGGCTTCGGCGTGTCAGGCGCGACGATCCAGCCGTGGTGGGACGCGCTCAAGACCCGCGACGCGGACGCCATCGACCCCGCCGAAGCAGCGGCACGGAAATCCGCGGCCCAGAAGGAAGCCGAACGCCTGCGCGAAATCTACGCCAAACGGCAGGCCGAGTCCGCCGCCGCGTAGCGCATCATTCCCCAGGCTTCGTCATCGAGCGTTGCGGAAAACGCAACGCTCGATGACGAAGCCTGGGGAACAGGGATGGAACGCGAACGTCCCTCCGCTCGAAGTTCTGACGACAAGTCCCGCGCGTGGGGACGCGCGCGGGGTCGGGAGGACGGATGTGGCAGATCGGATCATCGCCGGTGCAGCAGTGCCCGCCGGCATACGCGCAGTCACCGGTGCAGCAGGCGCCCGCGCAGCGGTGTCCGTGGCTTCCGGCGCCGCCGTCGAACGTTCCTTCGACTCCTCCACCGTCTCGCCCACCGTCGGTCCCGCCAACGTTGCCGCCGAACGTGCCCACGACTCCGCCGGACTCGAGTCCCCCCGCCACGCCACCGACGAATCCCCCCACAAAACCGCCGACCACGCCAACCCCCAAACCCACGCCAACACCCAAGCCTGTCCCTCCGACGACTCCACCCACCACTCCGCCGGATTCGGGGGACGCCAAGCATTCGTTCGATCTCAAACCGTGGTTGATCGGCGCGGGCGTCGTCGCAGCGGGCGTCGGCGGGGCACTAGCCATTCGCGATGGCGCGCGCAACCTTCGCGCGTTGCGAGCGACTGCAAACGCGTTCGACTCGGGTGCCATGCATCAGGGCGGATTGCAGGCGATCAGCGATGCCGGCCTTGGCGCGCGCTTCGCCAAGGGCATCGGGTTTGGGGACAAGCTCTTGGTCGCAACCCCGATCGTCAACCGCATCGGCACCGGCGGCACGCTCACGAGCGTCGTGCGCGGACATCTCGACCATGCCGAGCTGATGTCGGCCGCGACTGCGCTGCGACGCCAGGCTGGCGACGCAGTGGCGGTGCACGAACCACTCCGAGCGAGCGTCCTGTCGCGCTTGGAATCCGGCGAGTCGCTCCCGAACGTGCTCGACGGCCTTGACCGATCTGCCGCTGGCGCTCGCCCGTACTTCACGAATCCGCGACTCAAGAATTACTGGGACAACGCGTCGATCGTCGAACGTGGTCGACGCGTCGGCGACGACGTGACGTCTGCCGTGACCGTCACCCGCCCCGAACTCGCGATCGCCACGGACCGCGCGATCGTCCGAACCGGGAACACCCGCTCGATCGACCAGGTCGTCACCGCCCGCGGCTCACGACTCGGCGCACATGGTCTCGCGTCCGGAATCGGCTCGCTGCAAGCGGCCAACGTCGCCACGCTGACACCCGCGATGCAGGCACGTGCGATCGCGATGTCAGGCGTCGATCCGCAGCTGGTGGAATCGATCGGCTTGCGTGGCGCGTACGTCAATCGCTGGACCGATCGACTCGCGCCGCGCAGCGCGACCTGATCGATCAGCGCGCGTGCGATCCAAGGTCGATCCAGCGATCGACGCCCACGATCGCGACCAGTGACGGATCGACCTTGCTCGCGCTCACGCGCACGGCGGTGGAGATCGCGTCGTCCACGCCGTCCGGAAACCAGCGTCCGGGGCGACTGCTGCCCGTTGATTCCCAGACACGCTCGGGCCCGTACGTGCTGCCATTCTTGGGATCGATCGGCAGGTTCGTCGCAGGCCCGTTCTCGTCGCCGTAGTGGCCGCCGGGCAGATAACCGTTGATCGGTGCGACGATCCATTCGCCCTCGTGCGCGCCGCGCAGCACTGCCGCCGCTCCGAGTTCGGGCATGTC
Organism: Thermoleophilia bacterium; assembly: GCA_039811765.1. GTDB lineage: Bacteria > Actinomycetota > Thermoleophilia > Gaiellales > SKUG01 > JAGQUL01. Next base: position 29,286 of record JBDHZF010000013.1, read on the forward strand.
GATGTCGTCGAGCGACGCCTCGACCCGTGCACGCCCCAGCGCCTCGGCGAACGTACCCTGGAAGCGATTGCCAACATGGTTGGAATCGCCGACTCGCGCGCTCACGCTGACCTGCGTTCCGCCTTGTTCGTAGCGAACGGTCGCGACTTCGCGATCGGCCCAGTACGTTTGGTCGATGTTGGAGTCGTAGCGCGGCGTGTCCACCAAGGGAATCGGACCGGTGAACGGCTGCGGACGGGATGCGTGAGCGCTCGGCGAGATCTTCATGCGCGGGATCGTATGACTCGCCTCCGATCTCCGAACCAGTCAGCCCGCCACGATTGCTCGGCTTGCCCTCGCACGTGTCCGCGTGCGGCCGCTGCGGTCACATGGCATTCGCGGGCGCGTCGCCAACGAGCAATTCGAGGTCGGCGCGTGCCTCGGGCGCCGTGGTGCGCTCGTCCATCGACTGCTGCAAGAAGCGATCGATCGAGGGTTTCTTCGCGATCGCGTAGTCCACGCGCGGATCGGTGCCGACCGCATACGCGCCAATCGACACGAGGTCCTCGCGTTCTCGATACGTGGCGAGCGTTTCACGCACGATGCCAGCCGCGCGAATCTGCTCGGGCGTGAGCAGTTCGCCCTGCAAGCGACTGATCGACGAAAGCACGTCGATGGCGGGATAGTGATTCTTGTGGGCCAGCGCGCGACTGAGCACTACGTGCCCGTCGAGGATGCCGCGCACCGCGTCGGCGATCGGCTCGTTCATGTCGTCGCCTTCCACCAGCACCGTGTAGAGGCCGGTGATCGTGCCGCGATCGGACGTGCCCGCTCGCTCGAGCAGGCGCGGCAGCAACGCGAACACGCTCGGCGTGAAACCGCGCGTCGCGGGCGGTTCGCCGATCGCGAGGCCGATCTCGCGCTGCGCCATGGCGAATCGGGTGACGCTGTCCATCATCAGGAGCACGTCTTTGCCTTGATCACGGAAGAATTCAGCGATCGACGTGGCAGCGAAGGCCGCGCCGATGCGCTTGACCGCGCTCTCGTTGCTCGACGCGACGACCACCACCGAGCGCGCCATGCCCTCGGGCCCGAGATCGCGTTCGATGAACTCGAGCACTTCGCGCCCACGCTCGCCGATCAATGCGATGACGTTGACGTCGGCGGTGGTGGCGCGCGCGATCATGCCCATGAGCGAGCTCTTGCCGACACCCGATCCGGCGAACACGCCCAAGCGTTGGCCCTTGCCGCACGGGATCATCGAATCCATCGCGCGCACGCCGAGATCCAGCTGCGAATCGATGCGACGACGCTGCAACGGCGCCGGTGGATCGGCGAACAGCGAGACGCGCGCCTCGGCCTCGATCGGTCCTTTGCCGTCGATCGGCTCGCCGGTGGCGTCCACCACGCGTCCGAGCAGCGACTCGCCAACCACCACGCGCACCGGGTGCCCGCTCGCGACCACCTCGTTGCCCGGACCGATGCCGCGCATCTCCCCAAGCGGCATCAGCAGCGTGCGTCCTTCGCGAAAGCCCACGACTTCCGCCGCGATCGGCGGATCGTGCCGCGACACGTGCACGTGGCACAGCTCGCCGACCTGGGCCTCCGGCCCCTGCGCCTCGATCACCAAACCGATCACCTGCACCACACGACCGTTCAAGCGGTACGGGTCGACGCGACCGAGCCGGTCGTGGAATTCGCTCAGATCGACGGGTGAATCAGCCATGCGGGGTGTTGATACCCCCGGTCCCGATTCTCGACCCGTCGATCTGCGCCCACGCGTGCCTTAGGTAGTTCAACCCATTCGCAATCGAACGAATCGTCGGAGAATCGACGTAGACACCAACGTGCGTCGCCACTGGTGGACGCACTCGCACGAAAGAGAGACGAAAATGCCCGGTTGGATGGCGTTGACGAAGGCATTCGGAACGGCGTTGAAACGCGAAACCACCGCCGCTGCCACGACCTTCGGCGATCGCGAGGGACTGTTGACCGGCGTCGCGGCTCGGCTGAAGCACGATGCTCCGCTCGTCCAGCTTCCGCCGAGCTACAAGACGAGCGTCGCTGGATCGCCGATGGCAGATGCGAAGATGCTTTCGCCCGCTGCCGGAAACCATCCCGACGCACGCGATCTCGACGACCTGATCTGGAATGGCAACGTCAAACTCACCCGCGAAGGCATGGTCAGGTACCAACATGGCGGCGCCGCAGGCGTGCTCGAAGACCCGGTGCAATACCTGCATCCAACGTTCGCAGCGAACTTGGACGGGTATCCATCGTTGCAGCGTTCGTTGTCGACCGCTCGTCCGGCAGCCAACACGCTGTTCGACCACAACAGCGGCCTGCTCACCGAGATCGACCACGGTCACGGATACAAGCGATACTGACGCGAACCTTTGCCCGTCACGTCTCGTTGCCGCGGCGCGCGGCGCGGCGATGCTCGATTCCCTCGCGTAGCGCGAGTTCGATCTTCGACGCCTTGCCGTCGATCGTCGCGTCGATCTCGCCCGCGGGCGTGCGCACGACGATGCTGCCACGATCGAGCCGCCGCTCGGCAACGAAGTCCAAGTGATCCACACCGCCGAGCTCGTCCGCGAGCTTCGGCCCGGCCGCGCGCAGCAGCTCGAGGTCGTCCGGATGCGCGAGCACTTGCATCGATCCGCGCTGGAACGCCTTGCGCATCGCGCCACGGCATGCGTCGATCACCAACGTCTCGTCCACGTCCAGCGACGCGTTGACGATTCGTCGCGCGACCGCAATCGCCAGTTCGACGATGTCTGCTTCGTTGGCGGCGAGCACGCGCTCGCGCTCCTGCATCACGTGCACGCCGATCCGCTCGCAGGTCTCCACCAGCCCGGCCATCTCCGCGTCGGCCTCGGCTCGCCCCGCGGCGTACCCTTCGACTCGCGCCTGTTCGAGCGCTTGCGCGCGATCGGCGGCGATCACGTCGCGCGCTTGACGCAGCATCGTGCGCGCCGTTTCGCGCGCCTCGGCGATGACTTGTCGCGCGATCGCGGCTGGATCGGGCGGCGCGGGCGTCGCGACTGCATCATGTTCGATCGACGTGTCCGCGAGGGCATCTGGTTCGCGCAACGTTTCCAGCGACTCGAACGCCACAGGCTCCACCAGGACCGTCATCCGCTCGCTGCCGGGAACCACGAGCGTGGCCTCGTCGCTGCCGTGGCTCGCTGACGTCTGCTGCGGGTCGTGCATGGACAATCGCCGCGTGGGCGCGACCTCCTCCACGCCGAGCACGTCGAAGGACCGCTTGCGCGCCGCGTCGATCTGGTCGGAGCGAGAGATCGCGGCAGGATGCGCGCGAAAATCGTGGTTGCTGCGCGCCATCGGTTCAGGCCACCAGTTCGTCGTCGCCGCCACCGCGCGCGATCACGATCTTGCCGGCTTCCTCCAGACGGCGGATGATGCCCACGATCTTCTGCTGGGCTTCCTCGATCGAGCGGCGGCGCTGCGGCCCCATGTAGGCCATGTCCTCGCGCATCATCGCCGACGCGCGCTGCGACATGTTCTTGAAGATCTTCTCCTGAACCTCTTCGCTCGTGCCCTTGAGCGCGAGCGCGACTTCCTTCGCCTCGACCTCCTTGATCAGTTGCTGCACGGAGCGGTCGTCGAGCAGCAGCAGATCCTCGAACACGAACATGAGCTTGCGCACTTCCTCGGCCAGCTCGGGGCTGGTCTCGTCGAGCGATTCGAGGATGTGCCGCTCGGTGCTGCGGTCCACGAGGTTGAGCATGTCGACGAGCGAGCGAACGCCGCCAGCCGCGGTGAAGTCCTGGTTGAGGATCGCGCTGAGCTTGCGCTCCATCACGTGCTCGACCTGGCGGATCACTTCCGGCTGCGTTCGGTCCATCACCGCGATGCGCATCGCCACGTCGCTCTGCATGCGCTCGGGCAGGCCGATCAGGATGGCGGACGCGACCTCGCTCGGCAGGTACGCGAGGATCAACGCGATCGTCTGCGGGTGCTCGTGCTGGATGAAGTTCGTGATCTGCGCAGGATCGGTTCGGCGCAGGAACTCGAACGGCGCCACCTGCACGAAACTAGAAAGGCGGCCGATGATGTCCATCGCCTTTTCCGTGCCGAGCGCTCGCTCGAGCACGTCGCGTGCGTAATCGAGGCCGCCTTCGGCGATGTAATCCTGCGCGAGATGCGAGTGGTAGAACTCGCTCATCACTTCGTCGCGTTCGGTCGCCTCCACGCCGTTGAGCGCCGCGATTTCGAGCACGAGCTCGTCTTGCTCGTCCTGCTTGAGGTGCTTGAACACTTCGGCCGCGCGTTCCGGGCCAAGCGTGATCGCAAGGATCGCCGCCTTGCGTTTGCCGGTGATCGGCAGCGCGGCGTCGCGGCGTGCGGGTGAGTTGCTCGGGGGCGTCATGTTCAGCCTGCCTTTCGTGGCGCGCCATACGTCGGCTCGTCGGAATGCATCCAACGACGCAACTCGTTCGCAACGTCATGCGGTTTGGTGTCTGCGATCTGCTCGACCTTGCGCTGCATCTCGATTCGGGATCGACGCTCCGCGCTGGGCTGGTTGGCGGCGAGTGCCGCTTCCAGCTCGGCTATCGGAATCGGCGTGAACTCGCCGTTGTCGAGCAACAGCAGGTCGTCCGCGGGCGCGAGCAGCTCCGCGGTGCGCTGCGTGAGCGTGCGGCGCAGCACGAACGCTAGTCCGATCAGGCCTATGCCGAGCAGGCCGTACTTGACGTACTTTTGCACCGCGCTGGCTCGGGCACCGCCGTCCGGCGCCTTCGCGGTCGTGGCGATTGCGAGCGGCGCTTGGCTGAAGGAAAGGCTGTCCTGCGCGTTGCCGCCCATCCACGCCTGCACCGCGTCCTTCACTGCGTTGGCGGCCGCCGGGTCCACGTCGTCGTCCACCGTCACGTTGAGGCGATTTCGGATCACCGCGCCCTCGGCTACGTCGATGTCCTCAGCCACCGAATTGTTGGCGAACTTCGTGGTGTTGTTGTCCTTGATGTAGTCGCCGTCGTTCGAAGTCGTGCCCGTGGGATCGGGGGTAACGGTTCGGTTGTCGTCGTCCACGCCCTCGTTCGTGGCGGTGCCCGCCACGCCTTGCACGCCGGAATCGGCGGTGCCGTTGAGCAGCTCCTTGGCGTACTCCTCCACCTCGGGCAGCGGTTCGCCGTCGTCGCCGGCGGGCGAGTAGTCGACGACCTTGCGATCGATCTTGTCCATGTCCAGCTCGATGTTCGAGCCGACCACGACGTTGCCGGGGCCGACGATGTTCTCGAACGTGGCCGTGAGGTCCTTCTCGATCTTCTTGTTCATCGTCGCTTCGGCCTGGAGCTTCTCCATGCGCCCGCCGTCCTCGTCGTCGGCATCGCCGCCGAGCACGCGACCGGTCTGATCGGTGATCACGACGTTCTCGGGCTTCAGGCCGTCGAACCGGTTGGCCACGTTCAGCTGGATGCCCTGCACGGCCTTGTTGGAGAGGCCGCCCGCCCCGTCGGTTTCGATCGTCACCGACGCTTTGGGCTCTTGCGCGTCTTCTTCGAAGAGGGTCGCCTCGGGCACGGTTACGTCCACTTCGGCGTGCTTGACGCCTTCAACGCCTTCGATCGCGTTCGCCGCCTGGTTCTCGGTGCACGTCTCCTGCATCATCGCGAACTCGGCGCTGGTCTTTGAGATCACCGAGCCGCCGTCTTCGGACGTCGTAGCGCAATCGGCTCGCGAGGACTTGGTCGCGATGCCGGCGCCCATGAGCGCGCTCGACGCCTTCGGCACGTCGCTCGATGCAACCTCCACCGCGGTGTTGGTGTCGTTCGCGCGGCTTTCGATGCCGGCTTCGTCGAGCGTCTGTTGCGCCTCGCCGACCTTGTCAGCGGACAGGTCGCTCGCGACGGTCGCCCATTCGGTGCTCACCGACGCGCGAAGGACGAAGAACATGACGAGGATGGTGAGCGCGGCGATGCCGACGATGGCGTAGCGAGCGCGTGCGGGGATCCCGCTCCATGCGCCTCGCACCCGGGTGAGCTGCTGCTGCATCCTCGTCTACCTCTTCGTCGAACGTCCTCCACGCATTCCGTCGCAAGTCACACTCCGCGCATTCCTTGCACGGAGCCATCCATCGCCTCGTCGGCCACGCCGTCCCAGCCCTTGAACTCCCTTAGCAAGCCAAGCCACGTGCAAGTCACGCGCAAGTCGCGTGCAAACCGCTCGCCAGGGTCCGCGCCACCAATCCGCAATTTCCGCGAACAGTCGGGACAAATTCCGGACGGGCGGGCACGTGAGACGGCACGTGAACTGGCGGACGGGACGGTTCGTGCGACCCACGCCGATCTGGCGATTGCGCTGTATCACGCCATTTGGCGCCGCACGCGCGTCAAATGCTCATGCGGAGGACTTCTTGGTAGGCATCGATGACCTTGTTGCGCACCTGGGTGGCCATCTGCAGGGAGACGTTCGCCTGCTCGATGCGCATCATCGCTTGCGCGACGTCGTCCACGCGGCCAGTGGCCACGTCCTCGGTGGTCTTGGCGGCGTCCACTTGCTGCGCGTTGAGGTCGGTGAGCTTGGACTTGAGCACGCTGGCGAAGCTGCCCGCGCCGTCGCCGCCTGCCGCGTCGTCGACGCCGCTCGTGCCAGCAACGCCCCCCGTGCCGCCTTTTTGGGTGACGCCGTCGAGCATCTGGTCGAGTCCGACGCCGATGCCGCTGCCGATTCCTGCTCCTACTCCGCCAACGGCCATGCTCGGATCACCTCAGGATGTCGAGCGCCTTGAGCGCCATGTTCTTGGCGGCGTTCATCGCCGTCACGTTGGCTTCGTAGGCCCGGGTAGCGGTCATCATGTCGACCATCTCCGTCACCGGGTTCACGTTCGGGTAGTGCACGTAGCCGTCCTCGTCCGCGTCCGGGTGGGACGGGTCGTACACGGAGCGCAGCGCGCTCGGATCCTCGACGATCGCCACAGGCTCCACGCCGTGCATCGTGCCGCTCGTCGCCGATTCGCTCGTGCCGCCACCGGTGGTCGCGCCCACGTCGACGCTGCGGAACACGACCTCGTGTCGGCGATACGGCTGGCCGTCCGCGCCGCGCGTGGAGTTCGCGTTGGCGAGGTTCTGCGCAATCACGTCCATGCGCAGGCGTTCGGCTGCGAGGCCGCTCGCGCTCACATGCATGCTGTCGAACATGCCCATTCAGCTCACCCCCCGCGTCCGTCGCTGATCACGTACTTGAGCGTGGACATCTTCTTCTGCGCGAGCTGCACGAGCGCGTTGTAGCGGATGTTGTTCTCCGCCACGTACGCCATTTCTTGATCGACGTCCACGCTGTTGCCGTCCACGCGCACGGTCACCGATTCGTCGGTGGACACGCCGGGTCGCAGCTCGTTCAGCTTCGAATCGTCGCCCGCGCGCGCCGCGTCGACCGCCTTGGACAGCTGCCCGTCGAAGTCCACGTCGAGGCGCTTGTAACCGGGCGTGTTGACGTTCGCCAGGTTGTTCGCGAGCACCTCTTGACGCTTGCCCGCCGCGCCGAGCGCGAGGTCAAGGGTCTTGAACGTGGTGTCGAACAGCTCCATCGTCAGATCGCTTCCCGCATCTGGTCGCCCGAAGATCCGCCCTCGGGCATGAATGCGTTGCTTTCGGCGAACAGTCGCCGCAGGCTCTCGACCACGCGCGGCAAGTCTTCGCGCGGGATTCGGAACTCCGCAAGCGCGTTCGCGTCCGGCTCGGGCTGCTGCGCCGCCACCAAGCGCCCCACGCCGAGGTCCACCACCATCCAATCCGCGAGATGCGCAACCTGCGCGAGCGCTGGCTGCAACGTCGCGCTGGATGGCTCGTGATGGAAGCGAATCGCCTCGCAGTGCGTGGCCGGGAAGCTCCACGCCTCCGCCACTTGCGCGCCCAGTTCGGCATGCGTGAAGCCGAGCAGCTCCAGCTCGGCCGCTTCGTAGGTGATGCCACGATCCTGGGCGTATCCGAGCACGCGAAGGAAATCGTCCTTGCGGTACACGGACAAAATGATCATGCCCAGGTCATGCAGCAGACCTGCGACAAATGCCTTTTCCGGATGGATGTTCCCGCGCTTTCGAGCCAGCGCGCGCGACGCGACGCCAACCCCCAACGAGTGCGACCAGATCTCGTGTCGAACTTCGCTCAGCTCGTCGTCGCTCTGGAAGAGCAGGTTCATCGTGGTGGCGGTGATCGCCAGCGACTTGATCGTGGAAAAGCCGAGCAGGACGATCGCTTCAGGGAGTGTCTCGATCCGGCGCGCGTACCCGTAGTAGGCGCTGTTGGCGAGCTTCAGCAGCATCGCGACGAGCGACTGGTCGGCGCTGATCAGCCCGGTGAGATCGTTCACGGACGTGTCGGCGTTGTCGCACGCTTCGATCACCGCAGGCAGGGTCTCGGACATGCTCATGGGAAGGTCGCGGACCTCCTCCAGCAGCTTCGCCACGGACGGGTGCAGGCTCACATTGGCTCCTTCGAACTGCTCGCTCATCTGGTCGTGCGCCTCCTGATCGGTCCTTCACGAACGACGGCGACGCTCCGTGTCGCGATATGCGAACGGTGCGCCGCCGATCCGTGGCAGTCTTCGAAAATACTCGTCCCGCTTCCGGCGGTCCGCGAGACGGATCGGCGCTCGAGATCAGACCCTTGAGCCGCCTCGATCGTGCGCGACGAGTTGCAAACGAGCGCGCTCAGGCGGCGTCGGCGAAACGATCGTCGATCGGTCCCATCGACTCCCACAGCATGCGCGCACGCACCGCCCGCACGTGCGAACCATGCGTGGTGGACGCGCGTTCGAGCATCGCCCATGCACCCTGCATCGCGTCGAGCATCGTCGCGTCGAGCGCGCCGTCGAGATGCTCGAGCAGCCGCGACCGTCGCGCGGCGTCGTGCTCGTGCTGGTGGTCGATCCGGTCGAAGTCTTCGTCGTGGCGCATGACCGGTCCATCGGCAAATCGAACCAGACTCCTGAATCCCAGTCTCGCGACCGATGACGCACAGGTTGCGGCAGGTTCAGGCAGGGTAAGGACACGCAGTGCGTCAGGTCGGCATCGACAACATCGAACCGGGCATGCTCACCGCCCGCCACGTGTACCCGCTGGGCGAGAGCGGTGGCATCCCCTTGCTCGCGGCCGACGTGGTGATCAGCGAGGTGATCCTCAAGCGGCTGCGCAAGGCCGGGATTGACGCGGTCACCATCGACGACGAGTTCTCCGCAGGCATCGAGCATCGTCCACCGCTCGACGATTCCACTCGTCAGCAAGCGATCACGGTGCTCAAGAACGCGTTCTCGTCGCTGGGCGGCGCCGATGGTCGGATGACGCCGGAGCAGGCACAGGAGATGGAAGGCGTGATCGCCAAAGTGGTGGTCGAGATCTCCTCGCGCAAGAACCTGCTCGTGTGCATGAGCGACTTGAACCTGTTCGGCGGCGATCGCATGCAACGGGCGCTCGACACCTGCGTGATCGGCACGGCGATCGGACGCGAGTTCTTCCGAACGCACGGGTGGAAAGACTTTCGCGGGCAACGCCGGGAAGACGGCGTCGAGGATCGCATGGTCAAGCTCGGAGTCGGGTTGTTGCTCCAGGACGTGGGCATGCTCGCCGTTCCGGACACCATCCGCGACAAGCACGGCGTGCTCACCGCCGACGAGCGCAAGATCATGCAGCAGCACCCATTGCTCGGTCTCGACCTGCTCGAGGGAGCGGAACTCTCGCCCCTGACCAAGGTTGCGATCGCGCAGCACCATGAGCGCTTCGACGGCTCCGGATACCCGCGCGGTCTCGCCGGCGACGACCTGCACGACCATGGCCAGATCGCTGCAGTCGCCGAGGCGTATGTGTCATTGTGCGACCACGACA